>JAJXZO010000158.1 GCA_021780035.1 Pseudomonadota bacterium | reverse complement strand
GGCGCGTGGCCGGCGGGCGGCTCCGGCGCGGGCCTGCCCGCGGGCGGCACCGAGGCGCGCCGCGACTCCGGCGCCGGCTCGTCCACCACCTTGCGGATCACCGGCTCGCCGCGCAGCACCGTGCGGATCTCGTCGCCCGACAGCGTCTCGTATTCCAGCAGCCCCTGCGCGAGCCGGTGCAGTTCGTCCATGTTGTCGGTGAGGATCTGGTGGGCGTGGGAATAGGCCGCGTCGATGATCGCCTTGATCTCGGCGTCGATCTCCCGCGCCGTCGCCTCGGAGACGTTCTTCGCCTGCGTCACCGAATGGCCGAGGAACACTTCCTGGCTGTTGTCGCCGTAAGCGACCATGCCGAGCTTGCTGCTCATGCCCCATTCGGTGACCATGCGCCGCGCCTGCTCGGTGGCCATCTTGATGTCGCCGGCGGCGCCATTGGAAACCTTGTCGGCACCGAAGATGATCTCCTCGGAGGCGCGCCCGCCCATCGCCATGGTCAGTTCGGCGATCAGCTTCGAGCGGCTCTTCGAGTAGCGGTCACCCTCGGGCAGGCTCATCACCAGGCCCAGCGCGCGCCCGCGCGGGATGATGGTGGCTTTGTGCACCGGATCGCACTCCGGCTGGTGCAGCGAGCAGAGCGCGTGCCCGGCCTCGTGGTAGGCGGTCATGCGCTTCTCGGCGTCGCTCATCACCATGGAGCGCCGCTCGGTGCCCATCAGCACCTTGTCCTTGGCGTTCTCGAACTCCGCCATGGAGACGACGCGCTTGCCGACGCGGGCGGCGAGCAGCGCCGCCTCGTTCACCAGGTTGGCGAGGTCGGCGCCCGAGAAGCCCGGCGTGCCGCGGGCGATGACGCGGGGCTCGACGTCGGCGGCCAGCGGCACCTTGCGCATGTGCACGCGGAGGATCTTCTCGCGCCCGTTCACGTCGGGGTTCGGCACCACCACCTGCCGGTCGAAGCGGCCGGGGCGGAGCAGCGCCGGGTCGAGCACGTCCGGGCGGTTGGTGGCGGCGATGAGGATGACGCCCTCGTTGCTCTCGAAGCCGTCCATCTCCACCAGCAGCTGGTTCAGCGTCTGCTCGCGCTCGTCGTTGCCGCCGCCGAGGCCGGCGCCGCGATGGCGGCCCACCGCGTCGATCTCGTCGATGAAGATGATGCAGGGCGCGTTCTTCTTGCCCTGCTCGAACATGTCGCGCACGCGCGACGCGCCGACGCCCACGAACATCTCGACGAAGTCGGAGCCGGAGATGGTGAAGAACGGCACGTTCGCCTCGCCGGCGATGGCGCGGGCGAGCAGGGTCTTGCCGGTGCCGGGCGGACCAACCAGCAGCACGCCCTTCGGGATCTTGCCGCCGAGGCGCTGGAATTTCTGCGGGTCCTTCAGGAACTCGACCACCTCCTCGAGCTCGCCCTTCGCCTCGTCGATGCCGGCGACGTCCTCGAAGGTGATGCGCCCCTGCTTTTCCGTGAGCAGGCGCGCCCGGCTCTTGCCGAAGCCCATGGCGCGGCCGCCACCCGCCTGCATCTGGCGCATGAAGAATACCCAGACACCGATGAGCAGCAGCATCGGGAACCACGACAGCAGGTAGTGCAGCAGCGGATTGGCGTCGGCGGTCGGCGGCTTCGCCACCACGTGCACGCCCTTCCCGGTCAGCTGCGACACCAGCGTCGGGTCGGTCGGGGTGTAGGTCTCGAAGCTGCGGCCGTCGCTCAACTGGCCGGTGATGGTGTGGCCCTGGATGACCACGTCGCGCACATGGCCGGCGTTCACGTCGGTGATGAAGTCGGAGTACGCGAGCTGCGTCTGCGTCGTCTGCGGCGCAGTTGGCTGGAACAGGTTGAACAGCACCACCAACAGCAGTGCGATCACCACCCAGAGCGCGAGATTGCGGCCGAAATTGCTCATTCGTTTCCTCGGCCCGAAGGCCCTGTGGCAGGTCCGCCCATCCTCGGGTCAGGCGGAAGGAGGCCCGTCGAAGGCATTCTCATGCACCCATCCGGTGCCAGCAACATAGGCATCCCGCCGCCATTTCGCATCCCCATCCGTTGGCGCCGCCTGCGCGGCAGGCGCATATCTTGCCCGAAAAAGCGGCTGTCACGCCAGCACCGGCCCCGCCGGGCGGAACGGCGCCGCCGCCGCGGGCCGCGACGGCGCGAAGTCGAGCGGCACGGCCGCGCAGGTTGCGGCGTCCGGCCAGCCGAGATGCGGCACGGCGCAGAGCCGCCCTTCGCGGCGGATGGCCGGCAGGGTGCGGCGCACCGCGGCCGGCAGGGCGCGCGCCATCGGCAGCTTCCGCAACTCGGCGGCAACGCCGACGGCGCCGATCTCCGCCCCCTCCGGTGGACACGCCGCCGTCCGCAGACGGAAGCGGCCATCCCACACCGCGCCGGGCGATGCCGCCCGGGGGGGCGCCATGGCCGCTTCCTCGCGGCAGAGCAGGAAGCCGCAACCGAGCCTTCCGGCGGGCAGCAGGCGCACGCCACCGAGCGTGGCCGGGCGCGGGTTGGCGGCCAGCGCCGCCACCTGGGCCGGAGAAGGCGCATGCGCCGCGCCGCCGAGCGTGCGCAGCAGCGCCGCCAGCGCCGCCGGCGACAGCGGCCCCGGAGCCAGGAGCGCGTATGCCTCTGCGTGGAAGGCGACCCGTTCCGCGAGTTCCGCCGCCACCGCCGCTTCGCGCCTTGCCCGCGCCTCCCCGCGCGCCGCCGCCGCCTCGCCGGCCGCGCGGATGAGAACGCCGTCGCCCGCCGCGTCGGCAGAGAGCGCGCGCAACCGCGAGCGCAGCGCCTTCGGGTTGCGGTTGGACGGATCCTCCACCCACTCCATCTCGTGTTCGCGCAGCCATCGCCGCATCCAGCCCGGCGGCACGCCGAGTAGCGGCCGGAGCAGCCGCACGTCCCCGGTTTCCGCCACCGCCGCCATGCCGGCGAGTCCGTCCGCGCCGCTGCCGGAAAGCCGGCGCATCGCCACCGTCTCCGCCTGGTCCCCGGCGTGGTGGCCGAGCAGAAGGTGGACGATGCCCCGCCGCCGCGCGCCGGCGGTGAGCGCGGCGTAGCGGGCCTCACGCGCACGTTCCGCCAGCGCGGGGCCCGGTTGCAGGCCGTGCAGCGTCAGGATTTCGGCGGGGATGCCGCGGGCGGCGAGCCTCTGCGCCGTTACCGCCGCCTCCTCGCCCGACTCGGGACGCAGGCGATGATCGACGATCAGCCCCACCGCTGCGCCACCGCGCGCCCTGGCCCAGCCGTCGGCGAGCAGGGCGAGCGCCAGGCTGTCGGCGCCGCCGGAAACCGCCACCGCCAGAAGCGGCGCCGGCTCGAACGGTCCGAGCGGCGCCATCAGCGCCGCGAAAAGCACGGGCGAGAGACCGCTCAGGGGCAGCCCGAGCGCTTGCGCACCGCCGCCACGGTGGAGCGGAGGTCGGCGCGCACCACCGGGAAAGCCGTGTGCAGTTTCTGCAGCGTGCCGCAGGCGGCCTTCGCCTGGTTCAGGTTGGCGAGCGACACCGCGAGCCCGACCAGCGAATCCTCGGCGCGCTTGCCGTGCGGCGCCTTGGTGTAGGTGTCGTCGTAGGCCACCGCCGACTTGGCCCATTGCTGCTGCCCGGCCAGCGACTCGGCGAGAAGGAAATTCGCGTCGGTGGTGAGCGGTCCGCGCTTGCCGGCGAGCACCTCGCGCGCCGCCTTTTCGGCGCCCTTATAGTCACGCCGCGCCAGCGCCGCGTCGCCCTCTTGCATCCGCTTCTCCGGGGTGGGATGCGCCCCGGGCAGCGGCGCCGGGACGGCCGCCGGGGGAATGGCGGCGGTGGCGGTTCCGGTCGGGGCGGCGGCTCCGGCCGCCGGTGCCGGCGCGCCGGTGAGCGGCGTGGTGCCGGCAAGACCATCGACCTTGAAGTTGAGGTCGGCGATCTGCTTGGAGAGATCGGCCTTCATCTGGGTGATGATGTTGCCCTGCTCCTGGACCTGGCCGCGCAGGTCGCGCACCTGCCCTTCCAGCGAGGTGACGCGGTCGAGCAGCTGCACCGAGAGATCGCTGCCGCCGCCGCCCGCCGCCGGCGCCGCGGCGCCGTAGCCACCGAGACTCGAAGGCGGCTGGCCCGTGGCGGGCTGGCCCGCCCGGTCGCGCAACTGCTGCACCTCGTGACGGAGTTCCGCGATCTGGTTGTTGAGCACGATCGCCTCGTGGCTGGTCACCTGCGCCCGGGCCGGCAGCACGCCCACCCCGGTCAGCGAAGCCGCCAGCGCCAGCAGCGTCAGCGCGTGTTTCATCCGCGTTGTTCTCCCGATCCAGAGCGGCGCCGCCGCAACTCGGGCCGCGCCGGCTCCGCTTTAAGCGAAATGCGGAGCAGAGGGAACTGAACAAACAACAACAAACCGGCGGCCTTGCGGCCGCCGGCTGTTGTCGAAGCGTTTCCCCGGCACGCATGGCCGGGCGGAGCCGAAGCCTTGGAGATCAGCGGACCGAGGTGGTCGCGTTGCGGTTCTGCGCCCAAGCCTTCTCGTTGTCGCCGAGAGCGATCGGGCGATCCTTGCCGTAGCTGATCGTGGTGATGCGGTTGGCCGCGACGCCCTTGGCCACCAGGTAATCGCGGGCGGCGTTGGCACGGCGCCAGCCGAGCGCGATGTTGTATTCCTCGGTGCCACGGTCGTCGCAGTTGCCGGCAACCTGCACGTTGTCCTGCGTGTACTTCTCCAGCCACGCGGCCTGACGGTCGAGGGTGGCCTTGGCATCGGGCTTCAGCGCGGACTTGTTGAAGGCGAAGAACACGCGGTTACCGACGTTCTTGACCAGGTCCTGCTCGCTGCCCGGCGCGGGGCCGGCGGCCACGGCGGTGCCTGCACCGGACGTGGCGGTGACCGGGGGGGTGGCGCACGCCGCCAGAAGCGCGACAGCGGCGAAAGCGCCCAGCATTTTGAGGTTCATTGTGTGATGCGTCCCTGGAAGAGGTGCGTAACGAGTGACCCACGATCGGGCCGGGAATGGCCAGTGCATCCACAGGCGGCAAAGCCCCGTGCGGGGCACCGTCTGCAACACACGTTGTGGGCTTAAACCGTTGCAACGATTGTCGTCAAGAACCTCCGTCATCGACAGCGCACATATCGCGCATGTGAACGGCGTTTGCATGGTTTCGCCACATTTCAGCCGCCCAGCGGCGACCAGGCGGGGTCGGAGCCGTCGGTCGGCGTCACCACGGCGCGCTCGTTGAAGCCGGTGATGTCGACGGAATAGAGGTGCGTCGAATAGCCGGCGCCGGAGGCATTGCGCGCCGGGGTCTGCTTCCAGAACATGATCACCCGCCCGTTCGGCGCGAACGTCGGCCCCTCGCAGAAATAGCTTTCCGAGAGGATGCGCTCGCCGCTGCCGTCCGGATGCATGACGCCGATGCCGAAGGTGGAGCCGCCGATGCGGGTGAAGGCGATGAGGTCGCCGCGCGGCGACCACACCGGGTCGCCGTAGCGCGCGCCGCCGAAGCTGATGCGCTTCACGCCGCTGCCGTTGGCGGCCATCACGTAAAGCTGCTGGTCGCCGCCGCGGTCGGAGTTGAAGACGATCTGCGTGCCGTCCGGGCTGTAGCAGGGCGAGACGTCGATGGCGCTGCCATCGGTCAGCGCGTGCGAGGCGGAGCCGTTCAGCGCCACGGTGACGATGCGCGAGCCGCCGCTGGGCGTGGTCTGCGCCATGATCACCGTCGAGCCGTCGGGGGAGAAGCGCGGCGACAGGGTGATGCCCTGGAAATCGCCGAGCACCCTCTGCCGGCCGGTGCCGAGGTTGAAAAGGTACACCCGCGGCCGGTCGTTCACGTAGCTCATGAAGGCGATCTCGTCGAGCTTCGGGTGGAAGCGCGGGGTCAGCGCGAGGTAGCGGCCGTCGGTGAGGAAGCGGTTGTTCTCGCTGTCCTGGTCCATGATGGCGAGGCGCATGATGCGGTTGTTGCGCGGTCCGCTGCCCGCCACATAGACAATGCGGGTGTCGAAGTAGCCGCCCTCGCCGAGCAGCCGCTCGTAGATGACGTCGGCGATCATGTGGCCGACGCGGCGCCAGTTGCTCGCCGCCGTGGTGTAGGCGGTGCCCTGGATCTGCGTCTGCGGCAGCACGTCCCACAGACGGAACTGCACCTGGATCTGCCCGCCGCCGAGGGTGGCGGCCTGGCCGGTGACCAGCGCCTGCGCGCCGATCGCCTTCCAGTTCTGGAAGTCGGGCACCGCCCCGGTGGCACCGGCGTTGATGAAGGCGGCGGGGCTGATCGGCCGGAACAGCCCGCAGTTGGCGAGGTCGTTGGTGATCACGCCGGCGATGTTCTGGCCGAGCTGCGCATCGCCGGGAAAACTCGGGATAGCGATGGGGATCGGCGAGGCGCGGGCGCGATCGACGTCGATCACCGCGCTGCCGGTGCCCGCTCCCGCCGCGGCGGGAGCGGCCGGCGCCGCCGCGGGAGCCGTCGGCTGCGGCGCGAGCAGCGATTGCGCCCGGGCGGCTCCGGGCAGGACAAGCCCCGCCGCGCCGGCGGCAAGCAGGCGGCGGCGGGTCGGATGCAGCAGGCGGTCGGTCATGGCATCACCTCTCACGATCCGGTCGGCAGGGGGAAGACTGCACCGTCACGGGCGGAAACGGAACTGCAGCACGGCGCGCCCGCTGGCGATGAGGGATTTCGGCACCGGCAGATTGGCGCAGCGCGGGTCGAGCACCGCCCGCACCGCCCGCTCGGCGAAGGCGCGGAAGCGCGGATCGGCGAGCTTGCCCTGGTCCTCGGGCGCGATCACCGCCTCGCGGGCAACGCCGTTGCCGTCCACCGTCACCGTCAGCATCGCCTGCATCTGGTTGAGGTCGAGCGCACCGGCGTCCTTGGTCCAGCATTCGCGCACCTTGGCGCCGATGGCGCCGCGCTGGGTGGCGTTCAGTTGGTCGGTGATGTTGCCGTTCGGGCTGCCGCCGCTGCTGCCCTGGGCCGGGTTCGGCAGCGCCTTCGGCGGCTCTGTCTGCTTCTGCAGAGAGCGCAGCTTCGCCAGCGTGTTCTCCAGCGCCTGGCTGTCGGCCGCGGCGTTCTTCGTCGGGTTCGGCTGGTGCGTCTGGCTCGGCGGCGCGGGCGGCGGCGGCAGCGGCGGCGGCGGCAATGGCGGCGACGGCTGCTGTTGCGGCGGCGGCGGGGCC
>JAJXZO010000043.1 GCA_021780035.1 Pseudomonadota bacterium | reverse complement strand
GTCCGCGCCACATGCAAAGCAAGGGGAGAAACGTCCATGCCCATCGGCCGCCGCGCCGCGCTTGCCCTTCCCGCCGCCCTCGCGCTCGGTGCCCGCGCCGCCGGCGCCGCGCCAGTCGAGAAAGTGCAGCTCGGGCTGCTGCACACGCTCTCTCCGGCGCCGTTCTACCTCGCCGAGCAGAACGGCTTCTGGAAGGCCGAGGGCGTCGACGTCGGGTTCCGCTTCTTCCAGGCGGCCGAGCCGATCGCCGCCGCCGCCGTGGCCGGCGACATCGACGTGGGCGTCACCGCGCTCACCGGCGGCTTCTTCTCCCTCGCCGGCAAGGGCACCATGGCGGTGATCGGCGGCGCGCTGCACGAGAAGAAGGGCGTGCCGCTCACCGCCGTCGTCGCCTCCACCAAGGCCTACGCCGCCGGGCTCACCGACATCGCCAGGCTGCCCGGCCACAGCTTCGCCATCACCCAGTACGGCAGTTCGTTCGAGTACATGATGGCCCGGCTCGCCCAGTACTACCATTTCGACCCGAAGTCGGTGACGCTGAGGCCGTTGCAGTCCATCGGCAATATGGTGGCCGCCGTGCGCACCGGGCAGGTGGATGCCACCATGGCCATCGCCTCCATCGCCCGGCCGCTGATCGATTCCGGGGCGGTGAAGCTGCTCGGCTGGGTGGGCGACGAGGTGCCGTACCAGATCACCGCGCTGTTCGCCACGCGCGCCATGATCGACAAGCGGGCGGAGGCACTCCACCGCTTCTGCAAGGGCTACCAGCAGGGCATCGCTCTCTACCGCAAGGCGTTCCTCACCTTCGGGCCCGACGGCAAGCCGGTCTACGGCCCGGAAACCGACGCCGCCATTAAGCAGATCACCCAGTACGTCTTCACCGGCGACCCCAACGCCGCGGCCAAGATCAAATCGGGCATCGGCTGGTACGACGTGGGCGGCGCGCTCGATGTCGCCGACGTCACCGCCCAGCTCAAATGGTACGAGGCTCACGGCATGGTGAAGGGCAACATCGACCCGAAAGCGGTGATCGACACGCGCTTCCTGCCGACGTTATGAGCGCCTCCGCCGTCCGCCTTACGGCCCGCGGCGTCACCCACGCCTTCCACGCGCTCACCGTGCTGGAAGGCGTGGACCTCGACGCCGCGCCCGGCGAGGTGACGGTGGTGATCGGCCCCTCCGGCTGCGGCAAATCCACCCTGCTCGGCATCCTCGGCGGGCTGCTCGCCCCTGCGGCGGGAGAGGTGCGGCTTGCCGGCGCGGCGGGTGGGGAGTGCCTGAACCCCATCACCTACGTCTTCCAGGATGCCTCGCTGCTGCCCTGGCGCAGCGTGGCGGGCAACGTCTCCCTGGTGCTGGAGGACACGCCGCTACCCGCATCCGAGCGCCCCGCCCGCATTGCCGAGGTGCTGGCGCAAACCAAGCTTTCGGACTTCGCCGCCGCCTGGCCGAAGCAGTTGTCGGGCGGCATGCGCCAGCGCGTCGGCATCGCCCGCGCCCTCGCCGTGCGCCCGGCGGTGCTGCTGATGGACGAGCCGCTGTCGGCGCTCGACGCCCAGTCGCGCGCGCTGCTGCTCGACGACTTCGCCGCGCTGATCGCCCGCGCCTCCGTCACCTGCGTCTATGTCACGCACAACCTGGCGGAGGCGGCGCTGCTCGGGCAGACCATCGTCGTGCTGTCGCGCCGGCCCGGAAAGGTGCGCGCGGTGCGCCGCATCGAGCAGCCCATCGAGGGCCGCCACCCCGAGGACCCGCGCCTGCTCGAAGTGCAGGCGGAACTCTGGGAGCTGATTCGCGACGACGCCGCGAAGGCGGAGAGGGAGATCGCCGGTGCCGACGCTTGAAGGCATGGTGCCGTTCCGCGCCCGCGGCTTCGCCCCGCGCGACATTCCCGCCGCCTCGGTGGGCACGCTGATCGGCCTGCTGGCGCTGTGGCAGGCGGCGGCCTCCTTCGGCTGGATCTCCACCGCCTTCACCTCCGACCCGTTCTCCATCGGCCGCGCGCTGTGGATTCTCGCCCGGAGCGGCCAGTTGTGGGTGAATTTGTGGGCCTCGCTGCAGCGGCTCGCCATCGGCTGGGTGGTGGGCACGGTGGCGGGGCTCGCGCTCGGGCTCGTGGTCGGGCTGTTCACCGTGGCGCGCTCGCCCGGCATGGCGGTGGTCTCGGCGCTGTTTCCCGTGCCTAAGATCGCCCTCGTGCCACTGTTCATCATCTGGTTCGGCATCGGCGAGGGCTCGAAGGTGGCGACGCTCGCCTTCGGCGTGTTCTTCCCCACCGTCATCAACGTGGTCGCCGGCATCGACGGCGTGCCGCGTTCGCTGATCCGCATGGGGCAGGCGTTCAACATGTCCTGGCGCTCCATCGTGCTGAAGATCGTGCTGCCCGGCGCGCTGCCGGTGATCCTGTCGGGCTTCCGCATCACTACTTCCACCGCCATCATCCTGCTGGTCGCGGCCGAGATGATCGGCGCCGAGAAGGGCATCGGCGCCTTCGTGCTCGAGGCCGGCAACCTCTACGACATCGACAACCTGCTCGCCGGCCTCGTGCTGCTCTCCGTCATCGGGCTCGTCGTGTCCTGGGTGCTGGGCCGGCTGGAGCGGGCGCTGCTCGCCTGGAGATAGGTGGTGCAAGACGTGTCCATCCGGCTGCTGCACGGCGAGGCGCTGATCCCCTGGCTCGGCGCGCTGGCCCGCCTGCGGCTCGCCGTGTTCCGCGAGTGGCCGTATCTCTACGAGGGGAATGAGGCGGACGAGCGCGCCTACCTCCGCTGCTACGCCGGAAACCCGAAGGCGCTGGTGGTCGCGGCCTTCGCCGGCGGCGAGCCGGTGGGCATGGCAAGCTGCCTGCCGCTCTCCTGCGAGAGCGAGGCGATCGTCGCGCCGTTCCGCGCCGCCGGGCTCGATCCCGCGCGCTTCTTCTACCTCGCCGAGTCGGTGCTGCTCGCGCCCTGGCGGGGCCGGGGCATCGGCGTGGCGTTCTTCGCCGCCCGCGAATCCTTCGCCCGCTCCACCTCGCTCGCCGAGTTCGCCACCTTCTGCGGCGTGCTGCGCCCCGAGGACCATCCCGAACGGCCTCCCGGCTGGACGGGGCTTTCGACGTTCTGGCGTCACCGCGGCTACCGGCAGGAGCCCCGGCTCTGCTGCTCGCTTTCCTGGCCGGAGCGGGGCGGCGAAACGGTGGAGCACGTGCTCCGTTTCTGGCTGAAGCCGCTGGGGCGCACGGCCTCGCCATGGACGGAGCCGCCCGGCGGTGCGATGCTCGGGCCATGACCGCGCCCGTCTCTTCCTGCGTCCTCGCCACCGGCGTGCCGCCGATCCCCGCCGTCCGCGCCTGGGCGGACGCCTACGACGGCGCCTTCGGCCCGCCGATCGACCTGACCCAGGCGGTGCCGGGCTACCCGCCGCATCCCGACCTGCTGGTCCGTCTCGGCGAAGCGGCGGGGCAGGCGTGGGCCGCGGGCTACGGCGCCATCGAGGGCGACGGCGCGCTGCGCGCCGCCCTGGCGGCCGACGTTGCCGCCTGCTACGGCGCCCCGGTGGCGCCCGCCGAGGTGGCGATCACCGCCGGCTGCAACCTCGCCTTCGTCATGGCCGCGATGGTACTCGCCGGTCCGGGCGAGGCGCTGCTGGTTCCCGCGCCCTGGTATTTCAACCACGCCATGGCGCTCGAGATGCGGGGCGTGGAGACGCGCCCGCTGCCCTGCCTGGCCGAGGACGGCTTCGTTCCCGACCCCGACCGCGCCGCGGCGCTGATCGACGGCAAGGTGAAGGCCATCGTGCTGATCACCCCGAACAACCCCACCGGGGCGATCTACCCGCCCGAGGTGATCGCCCGCTTCGCGGCCTTGTGTCGCGAGAAGCGCATCTGGCTCCTGATCGACGAAACCTACCGTGATTTCCGCCCCGAAACCGGCGCGCCGCACGCGCTGTTCGCCGCGCCCGACTGGCGGGATTTCCTGGTGCATCTGTATTCGTTCTCCAAGGCCTACTGCGTGCCGGGCCACCGCGTCGGCGCGGTGGTGGCGGGGGCGGCCTTCCAGGCGGAACTCGCCAAGGTGCTCGATACGCTGCAGATTTGCCCCTCGCGCGCCCCACAGGCGGCGCTCGCCTGGGCCGTGGAGGGCCTGCGCTCCTGGCGCGAGGCGAACCGCGGCATCATGGCCGCCCGCGCCGCCGCCTTCCGCCGGGCGGTGGCGCCGCTGCCCGGCTGGCGGCTCGACGCCATCGGCGGCTACTTCGCCTACCTGCGCCTGCCCCAAGGCGCGCCCGACGCGACCGAGGTGGCACACCGGCTCGCGTCGCGCTTCGGCCTTGCCACTCTGCCGGGCAGCTTCTTCGGCCCCGGCCAGGAACGCTACCTGCGCATCGCCTTCGCCAACGCCGATCTTCCGGTCATCGCCCGCGTGCCGGACCGCCTCGCCGCCTTCGCGGCCTGAAGCCTTCAGCGCCGGGCGGCCAGCGTGTCCCACCAGGGGCAGACGCCGGCAAGCCGGCTGTAGTTGCCCTCGATGACGTTGAGCGGCGCGCGCGCCTCGGGCCAGGGCGGCATCACTGGCATTTCCGGCGGCGGCGGGCCATCGCCCAGGGATTCGAACAGTCCCCGGTGGCCCCAGAAGCTCCGTACGCTTTTCAGTTCCTGCGGCTTCCAGGTGGCGTCGTCCACGTCGAGCCCGCCCCAGCCGTACTCGACATAGAACGGGGAGGGCGTGCGCTGGTAGAACGAGGTCATGCGATCGTTGCCGTGGCGGCCGAGCGTCACCGCCACGCGGCCGTCGGCCAGCGCCATGTCGTAGCCCCGGCCGACGTCGTCCAGCGAATAGAGTTCGAGCAGCAGGTGGTGCATCACCCGGTGCGGTGCCTCGACCAGCGCCAGGCTGTGGTGGCGCGGGTTGACGTGGGTGAAATAGGCCTTCACCGGCGCGGCCGTGTAGTCGCTGATCCGGAAGCCGAGGAGGTCGCGGTAGAACGCCCACACCGTGTCGATCCTGGGTGCCGCCAGCAGCACGTGACCCATCCCCAGCGCCCCGCAGCGGAAGCCGCCGATGTCGCGCCCCGGCTTGAAGGGATCGGTCGCCACCGCGCCGCCGTGGAATGCCTCCAGCGGGTTGCCGGCCGGGTCGGCGAAGGAAATCAGCCCCGCCACGCAGCGCCTGGCCGCCGCCGCCGCCGAGCCCCGCTTCACCGCCACCCGGGCGTCGTCGAGCTTGGCTCCGAGCGTATCGAGCGCCGCCGCGTCGGCCACCTCCCAGCCGAACACGGTGCTTCCGTCCGGCAGGGCGCCGTCCACCATCAGGCGCTGCCTGCGGTCGTCCATGCGGAAGGCGCGCATCTTGCCGCCGCGGTCCACCGCCTGCAGGCCGAGCCGGTCGGTGGCGAAGCCGGCCCAGTCGTCCGGCCTGGTGCTGCCGATGGCGAGGTATCCCAGCGCCTTCACGGTCATGGCCGCTCTCCCACGGGGGCACGTTCGGTGCCGCGCGGCTTTTCCATATGGCGGCGCTCCCCGCCGCCGGCAATCCGTTGGCCGCCTTTCCCGGCGCCGCGGGCGGAGGCCGGCGGAAAGAACGACAGGAAGGATTTGTCTTGCCCTGCACGCGGGCCTTCCCATGTGCTAGCGGTACAAAAGAATTTCATCGGACCGGCGGAGCAGGGGACAGACGGATGGCGGGGCAGCGGCACATCCTGGTGATCGACGACGACGCGGAGTTGCGCGCGGTGCTGCGCCGGCCGCTCGCCGCCGAGGGCTACACCGTGACCGAAGCCGATTGCATTGCCGAGGGGCGGCGCCTCGCCGCCACCTCGGGCAAGCGCTTCGATCTCGTCATCCTCGATCTCCGCCTGCCCGATGGGGACGGCTGCGACCTTTGCGGCGAGTTGCGCCGCCAGGGGCTCCGGGTGCCGGTGCTGCTGCTGAGCGGCGTGGGCGACGAGGCGGAAATGGTGCGCGCGCTCGACTCCGGGGCCAACGACTACGTGGTGAAGCCCTTCCGCATCCATGAACTGATGGCGCGGCTCCGCGCCCAGTTGCGCGCGCACGATATCAGCGAGGACGCCGAACTGCCGCTCGGCCGCTTCCGCTTCCGTCCCGGCGACCGGCTCCTGATCGACCTCGACGGCCGCCGCCTTCGCCTCACCGGCAAGGAGGCGGCGATGCTGAAATACCTGCTGCGCGCCGATGGCGCGGTCAGCCGCGCCGAACTGCTGCATCAGGTCTGGGGCTACAGCGCCGCCGCCACCACCCACACGGTGGAGACGCACATCTACCGGCTGCGGCAGAAACTCGAAACCGAGCCGGGGCGGCTGCGCATGCTGCTCAACGAGAACAACGGCTATCGGCTGTACCCGAACGGCGTGACGGTGGGCAGCGCCGAGCACGCCGGCGCCGATCCGGCGTAGCCGGCGGCGGGCTCAGCCGGCCTCGGCGCGCAGCGCGTCGATCGCCACCAGCGCGCCGTCGCGCTCGAAGTGCCAGAAGGTCCAGCCGTTGCACGAGGGCGCGTTCTGCACCTTCGCCCCCACCTGGTGGATGGAGCCGTGCAGCGCCCCCGAGCGCAAAGTGCCGTCGGCCACCACCACCGCCCGCACGCGGCGTAGCCGGTCGGTGAGAACGGTGCCGGCGGGCAGGATGCCGCGTTCCACCAGCGAGCCGAACGGCACCCGCGCCACTTCCCGCCGTGTCGGCGTTGCCGCCAGCGACTCGGCGGGCAGCGGCCGCTCCCGGTGCACGCGGCCCAGCGCCGCCTCCACATAGGCGGGGTGGCGTTCGATGCCGATGAAATGGCGGGAAAGCCGCCGCGCCATGGCGGCGGTGGTGCCGGTGCCGGCGAAGGGGTCGAGCACCACGTCGCCCGGTCCGGTGCTGGCGAGCAGCACGCGGTGCAGCAGCGCCTCCGGCTTCTGCGTCGGGTGCAGTTTGAGGCCATGGGCGTTGCGCAGCCGTTCCGCCCCGGTGCACAGCGGGAAATACCAGTCGCTCCGCATCTGCACGTCGTCGTTCAGCGCTTTCAGCGCCTGGTAGTTGAAGCGGTAGCGCGCGTCCTTGCCCGGCGCGGCCCAGATCAGCGTCTCGTGGGCGTTGGTGAAGCGCCGGCCGCGGAAGTTCGGCATCGGGTTGGCCTTGCGCCAGATGATGTCGTTCAGGATCCAGAAGCCCAGTTCCTGCAACAGCGCGCCGATGCGGAAGATGTTGTGGTAGCTGCCGATCACCCACAGCGTGCCGTCCTTGCGCAGCACGCGCCGCGCCTCCGTGAGCCACGCGCGGGTGAAGCGGTCGTAGGCGGCGAAATCGGTGAAGCGGTCCCAGTCCTCGTCCACCCCGTCCACCAGGCTGTCGTCGGGACGGCGGAGTTCGCCACGCAGCTGCAGATTGTAGGGCGGGTCGGCGAACACGCAGTCGATGGAGGCCGGGGGCAGCATGCCCATCACCCGCACGGCGTCGCCGAGGATGATCTGGTCGAGCGGCAGTTCGCGGACGGGTTCGAACAGCGACGGTATCTCCGCTCCGGGCCGGTGGCGGCGGCAGGCCGCACCGTTCTTCCACGAATCATGAATCGCGCCCGCCGTGGTCGCGTCAAGCGCGGCTTCAGCGTTCCAGCAGCCGGCGCACCGGGGCGAAGGAGGCGCGGTGATGCGGCGTCGGGCCGAGGGCAGCCAGCATGCGGCAGTGCTCGGCGGTGCCGTAGCCGGCGTTCCTCTGCCAGTCGAAGGCCGGATAGCGCCGGGCGAGACGGGCCATCAGCCCGTCGCGCACCACCTTGGCGGCGATCGAGGCGGCGGCGATGGAAAGCGACCGGCCGTCGCCGCCGACCACGCAGCGGAGCGGGCAGGGGAGTTCGGGCGGCGTGTTGCCGTCGACGAGGGCGAAATCGGGCGGCGCCGGCAGGCGCGCCACCGCCCGCATCATCGCCAGCAGCGTCGCGCGCAGGATGTTCAGCCGCGCGATCTCCGCCACCGAGGCGGCGCCGAGCCCCACCTCCACCAGCCCCTGGGCGCGGGCGGCGAACAGCAGCGCGGCGGCGCGCTCGCGGCGGGCCGGGGAAAGGCGCTTCGAATCGTCGAGCAGCTCCAGCAGCGCCGCGGGCGGGCGGGCCAGCACCACGGCGGCGGCCAGCACCGGCCCGGCAAGCGGGCCGCGGCCGACCTCGTCGATCCCGGCAACCCGGCCGCCGAGCGCCGATTCCAGGCTGAAATCGGGTTTCGCGCGCGTCCCGGCGTCCTCAGCGCAGCCCGGTGGCGAGGCTTTCCAGCGCCTCGCGGGCCTGGATGACGATCTCCGAGGCGTTCGGGATGTCGATCATGCCTTCGGCGCGGAAGCGGGTGAGGGTCCGGCTTACCGTCTCGATGGTAAGGCCGAGGTAGTCGGCGATGTCGCCCCTGGTCATCGGCAGCGGCACCCGCTGCTGGTTCCGGGGGCGGCGGTTGTTGCAGTCTGGGAGCGGACAGAGGCTCGCGGCGCGGGCGACGAGGAAGGAGGCGAGGCGCTCGCGGGCGGTCTTGCGCCCCAGCAGCAGCATCTGCTCCTGCGCCGCCACCAGCTCGGCCGCCGCCACTTCCAGCAGTTTGCGTTCCAGCACCGGGAATTCGTCGAGCAGGTCGCGCATGCGCGCCCGCTGGAAGCGGCAGATGCGCATCGGCTCCAGCGCTTCGGCGCCGAAGGAATAGGTGGTGGACACCGCAAGGCCGAGGAACGTGCCGACGGAGGCGAAGCCGGTGATCTGCCGCCGCCCGTCGGGCAGCAGCTTGAACAGCTTGGCGGTGCCGGCGGTGACGTTGAAGAAAAACTCCGCCAACGCGCCTTCCTCGATGAAGGTGCGCCCCGACTCGACGCCGAAGCTGGTCGCCACGGCGGACAACCGGTCGAGATCCGAGGGATGGAGAGCGTTGCAGACGCTGCAGACCCGCGCCTCGCAGGCGACGCACGGCTCCGGAGGCCGGATGGCCTCGACAACCGTGGAACGGGCTCGGATTGGCGTCATCAACGACCCACCTACTGCGCTTCCCGGAGCGGGGCAACGGCTCACTTGCGGCTGAATCGCCGGGGCGCTCCCCCGATTTTCCTGCGCCGATCGCCGGGCGGATTGATCTGGGTCAAGGCACCCGCCCGAATCTCCGGAACATAATAAACAGTCCGGTGACCTTTTGGCCAGCCTGCCGCGAGCCGCGGCGGGCAACTTGTCGTCGGCGGCCGTACGAGCGGCGCCGGGCGTGCTTTGGCCGCAACACTCCCCGCTTCCTCAGGTCAGCCCGGCCTGTCCGGCGCCCGTGCCGACACTGGCAATCGTGGCGGGGGTATCCATATCATTCTATGATCGACACAGGCTGAGGAAGTGCGCCGCACTGCCGGCGCCCGGCACAGAAGAGGAGGCAGAAATGTCCTTCCGCGATATCCTGGTGCATGTCGACAACACGCCGCGCAGCATGGTGCGGCTCGATCTGGCCACGAAACTGGCAGCGCAGCAGGGGGCGCACCTTACCGCCCTCTATGTCGTCGACGTGCCGCCCGCCGACATGTTCTACGGCTTTCCCTCGGCGTTCTTCGACCTGCAGCGCGCCGAGGAACTGATCGCCCGCATGCGCGCCTCCGCCAATGCCGATTCCGAGCGCGTGGCGATGGCCTTCCGCGAGCGCATCGCCCGCGAGGGCATCCACGGCGAGTGGCGGCTGGTGGAAGGCATCGCCGGCGAGATCGTCGCCCTGCACGGGCGCTACGCCGACCTCGTGGTGGTCGGCCAGTGCGATCCGCGCGCCGCCTCCGAACGGCAGTGCCGGCCGGTGGAACTGCCCGCGAGCGCGCTTCTCGCCACCGGGCGGCCGCTGCTCGGCATCCCCTACGTCGGCAACTTCACCACCCTCGGAGAGAACGTGCTGATCGCCTGGAACGGCTCCGCCGAGGCGGCGCGGGCGCTGAACGATGCCATGCCGATCCTCGAGCGGGCGAGGAAAGTGACGGTGCTGGCGATCAACCCGAAGCGCGGCATCCGCGGCGAGGGCGAACTGCCGGCGGCCGACATCGCGCTGCACCTCGCTCGCCACGACATCAAGGCCGAGGCGGCGCACACGCTTTCCGGCGAGATCACCGAGGGCGAGGCGCTGCTCTCCTACGCCGCCGACATCGGCGCCGACCTCCTGGTGTGCGGCCTGTACGGCCATTCGCGCATGCGGGAGATGGTATTCGGCGGGGTGACGCAGAGCCTGCTGCACGAGATGACGCTGCCGGTGTTCCTGGCGCACTGAAACCGCCGGGGCTTCGCCCGCTCCATGCGGAGGCTGCATTACTGCCATGCAGCTGCTGGCGAGGAACGGCGCGGCGGCCGTCGCCCGGCACGCGAACGTGAGCGGGCCGGGCGCTTGTTTCCGATACCACCGATGCCGAAATGGTGAGCCAGGACGGCGGCTCGGCGCTTTGGCATCCGCCGGGCCTCCCCCCTGAATCGGGAAAAATACGGTAACGCGACGGGTGCGCGGGGCTTCGCGCGGGGGCCGGGCGCGCCTTTGGGGCGTGGGTGTTGTGCAATCCGCGGGACTAGTGCTGCCGGCGGTTTGCGCTATAAGCCCCGGCCAGCGGCGTGACCCGACGTCCGCGATGGCGACGCCGGGGCGAGCCGATGGTTCTCTTGCGCCCCAGGCGGCGCGGCACCGATAGCAACCCAGAGGCGTACATGAATCCGAAATTCCCCGGAATGCCAAGCGTCATCCATGGAAACGGGGCGGTGGCCCAGGTGATGGGTCACGTCTGCGGCGGCGTCATCGGCTACCCGATCACGCCTTCCACCGAAATCTCGGAGATCTATGAGGCCTACCGGGCGGGCGGCGGCTGTAACGTGTGGGGCAAGCACCCGTTCTTCTTCGAGCCCGAGGGCGAGCACTCGGCGCAGAGCGGCGCGCTCGGCGCCTCGCTCACCGGCGGCAAGTACATTTCCAACGCCTCCTCGAGCCAGGGCATCCTCTACGGCCTCGAGTCGCACTACGTCACCGTCGGCAAGAAGGTCGGCGGCTTCGTGCTGCAGGTGGCCGCCCGCGTCGTCTCCAAGCACTCGCTCAACGTCATGGCCGGGCACGACGACGTCTATGCCCTGCTCACCTCCGGCTACACCATCCTGTTCGGCAGCAGCCCGCAGGAGGCCGCCGACCTCGCCGCCATCTCCTACAAGGTGAGCGCGGACTCGCTGATCCCGGTGGCCAACTGCATGGACGGCTTCGCCACCAGCCACATGCTGTGCGAGGCGCAGATGCCCGAGCCCGAGCTGCTCGCCGAGTACCTCGGCGATCCGGCGGCCCGCATCAAGTGCCCCACCGTGGCGCAGGAGATGCTGTTCGGCGCCAAGGGCCGCGTCTACCAGCTGGGCCAGTACCTCGCCCGCCACGAGGCGGATTTCGTCGAGGCCGACCTTGCCAAGGTGCGGCAGTATCTCGAAGCCAACGCCGAGGCGGTCGAAGCCGACAACGAGGGCAAGCTGGTTCCCGCCACCACCGGCTTCGTGCCGGAGGAACTGCAGGCGCAGTGGCGCCGGCAGTGGCTGAACGCCGCCGAAAAGGGCACCCGCATGCGCGTGCCGGCGCTGGTGGACGTGAACAACCCCGGCCTCACCGGCGGCGTGCAGAACCAGCCCGACTTCCAGGCAGGCGCGGTCGATCACCGCACCCACTTCGCCGCCGCCGTGCCGGGCTTCGTCCGCGAGGCGATGGCCGAGTACAGCAAGCTCACCGGCCGCCGCTACGCGCCGCTGATGTCCTACAAGGCCGACGACGCCGAATACGTGATGGTCGGCCTCGGCTCCGTCACCGACGACGCCGAGGCGGTGGTCGACTACCTGCGCAGCCAGGGCAAGAAGGTCGGCGTCATCTCCGTCAAGCTGCTCTGCCCGTTCCCCGAAGGGGATCTCGTCGAGGCGCTGCGCGGCAAGAAGGCCGTCACCGTGCTGGAGCGCTCCGAGCTCACCGCGCTCACCGGCCTCGTCACGCAGGCGCTGTTCAAGGCCCGCGAGAACGCGGACGGCGTCCGCCACGCCGGCATCGGCGCCGTCGACTCGCTGCCCAGGCTCACCACCGCCATCTTCGGCCTCGGCGCCCACGACCTGCAGCCGCGCCACCTCGTCGCCGCCTTCAAGAACATGGAGAAGACCGACAGCGCGCCGCTGGTCTATCTCGGCTCGCAGTTCTTCTCCAAGACGCCGAGCCCCCGCCTCGCCGAACTGCAGGAGAAGCTTCGCGCCGCCTATCCGGAAACCGAGCTGATGGCGCTCGAAACCGAGGCCAATCCGCCGCTGCTGCCGAAGGGCGCCTTCCGCATCCGCTTCCACTCGGTCGGCGGCTACGGCACCATCGCCACCGGCAAGCTGCTCACGGATATCCTGGCCGGCGCGCTCGACCTGCACTCGAAGGCGGCGCCGAAATACGGCTCGGAGAAGAGCGGCGCGCCCACCAACTACTACATCACGCTCAGCCCGGAGACGGTGAAGATCACCAACGCCGAGCTTGAGGACGTGGAAGTGGTGATGTCGCCCGACCACAAGGTGTTCGCGCACTCGAACCCGTTGCGCGGCCTCACCGAGGGCGGCACCTTCATCATGCAGACCTCCCTCTCGCCGGTGGATCTGTGGCGCGAGCTGCCGCCGTCGGCGCGCCGGACCATCCGCGAGCGGCACATCAAGTTCTACGTCATCGACGCCTTCGCGGTCGCCAAGCGCCACGCGCCGACGCCGGAACTGGAAACCCGCATGATGGGCATCGCCTTCATCGGCGCGGTGGCCGGCAACGTCGAGCGGGTGGTCTCCGAGGCCCCGCGCGAGGAGCTGCTGGAGCGCATCCGCGAGCAGATCGCCCACAAGTTCGGCGCCAAGGGCGGCTCCATCGTCGACTCCAACATGGCGGTGATCCGCGAGGGTCTTGAGGCCACCGTGCCCGTGGACTATGCCGACCCTGCCTTCGCCGAGGCGGAAAAGGAGACGGTGGTGGCGGCCAGGCGCAGCGTCGCGCTGTCGGCCTCCATGTGCCGCGTGGCGCAGCCCACCTCCGCCGCCGGCATGTTCGACCAGGGCTACTACGACGAGGTGGTGGGCACGCCGTTCCGCGACGGTTCCATCGCCGAGGCGCCCGTCCTGCCCGGCACCGGCCTGTTCATGCCGGCGGCCTCGGCGGCCTTCAAGGACAAGGGCCTGTTCCGCCGCACCGTGCCCGAGTTCCGCGCCGACCTGTGCACCGGCTGCATGGAATGCGCGCTGGTGTGCCCGGACGCGGCCATTCCCAATACCGTCCACGAGATCCACGACCTGCTGAACACGGGCATCCGCGCGCTCGCGCTTCCCGCCGCGCAGCAGGAGGCGGTGAAGAACCACGTCTTCGCGCTGGCCGAGGGGGTGCGCACCCTCTACCGCCAGGGCAAGGATGCCGAGCCCCTGAGCGCGCTGGTGATGCAGGCGGCGGCTTCCATCGCCACCGACAACGCCACGCTGAAGCGCAACCTAGGCCGCCTCGCCGAGACGCTCGCCGCCTTCCCGGTGGCGAAGACGCGGCCGTTCTTCGACGCCGCGGAGAAGGCCAATCCGGGCACCGGCGGCCTGTTCTCGGCGGTGGTCGATCCGTGGAAGTGCAGCGGCTGCCTCGAATGCGTCGAGGTGTGCGGTCCGGGCGCGCTCGTCGCCCGCGAACAGGACGCCGAGCTTCTGGAGACGCTGCAGACCCGCTTCGAGTTCCTCGCCAAGGCGCCGAACACGCCGGCCCGCTTCACCGACGCGGCGGTCGGCCCCGACGGCGACATCAAGCGGCTGATGCTCGACCACGACAACTACTACGCCACCACCGGCGGCCACGGCGCCTGCCGCGGCTGCGGCGAGGTGACGGCGATCCGCCTCGTCACCTCCACCAACCACGCCATCCACGACCGGCGGCGGCGCGAGCACATCCGCGAACTCGAGGGGCTGATCGACAACCTGAACGGCAAGCTCACCACCCTGCCGGCCGAGCAGACCGAGCGGCGCGCCCGCGTCATCCGCACCGTCGAGACGCTGGAGAAGCGGCTCTACCTGTTCGAGAGCGGCCCCACCGGCAACGGTCCGGCCAGCGCCGTGGTGGCCAACTCCACCGGCTGCAGCAGCGTCTATGCCTCCACCTTCCCGTTCAATCCCTACACCGACCCGTGGGTGAACAGCCTGTTCCAGGACGCGCAGCCGCTGGCCAAGGGCATCTTCGAGGGTCTGGTCGCCCAGGCCGTCGATGACGTGCGCGCGTTGCGCATCGCCCGCCTCGAACTCGAGGACGCCTACGAGCCGGCGACGCACGACCCGTTCTTCCGCTACCTGAACTGGGCGCAGTTCACCGACGAGGAGCGGGCGCTGGTGCCGGCGGTGATCACCATCGGCGGCGACGGCGCCACCTACGACATCGGCTTCGGCGCGCTGTCGCGGATGCTCGCCACCAGCACCCCGGTGAAGGTGGTGGTGCTGAACTCCGGCGCCTATTCGAACACTGGCGGGCAGGCCTCGACCGCGAGCTTCACCGGCCAGGACTCCGACCTTTCGCGCTTCGGCGCCGCCAGCAGCGGCAAGCAGGAAAGTCGCAAGGAACTGGCGCTGATCGCCGCCTTCCACCCGAGCGTGTTCGTGGTTCAGGGAAGCACGGCGCTGCAGGGCCACTTCCTGAAGAACGTGGTGGAGTTCCTCACCTACAGCGACGGCCCCTCGGTGCTCGACGTGTACACCCCCTGCCAAGCCGAGCACGGCATCGCCGACGCGGGCGCCTCCATCCACTCCCGCCTCGCGGTGGAGAGCCGCATGAGCCCAGTGTTCGTGCACGACCCGCGCCGCGCCGGCATGCCGGGCGGTGCCTTCATCCTCGACGGCAACCCCGAGGCGGACCGCGACTGGGCCAACGGCAGCCTCGAGTACGTGGACGAGACCGGCGCCACGCAGTTGCTGGAGTTCCCGCTCACCCCGGCCGACTTTGCCGCCGGCGAGACGCGCTTCCGCAAGCACTTCAAGAAGCTGAAGAACGGCGTCGATGCGGTGGAGGTGGCCACCTACCTCGATCTCCCTCCCGCCGAGCGCGCCGGCAAGGTGCCGTTCGTGTGGGCGGTGGACGAGCAGCGCCACCTGCAGAAGCTGTCGGTGTCCGAGTCGATCGTGGTCCTGGCCGAGGAGCGGCGGAAGAACTGGCGCACCTTGCAGTTCCTCGCCGGCGTCGGCACGGCCAAGCTCGACGCCGAGCACCGCTCGGAGCTGCAGGCGCTGAAGTCGCAGTACGACGAGGCGCTGAAGCAGCGGGAGAGCTCGATCGACAGCATCGCTCGCGGCCTGTCGCAGCTTGCGGCTTCGTCCAAGGCGCCGGCGGGCGGCTTCTCGTTCGCGGTGCCGGGCACGTCCGCCGCGGCGGCTCCGGCCGCGGCCACCGCTCCGGCGGCTGCCTCCGGCGCCCAGCCGCTGGTGTGGATCGACGCCGGCGACCAGTCGAAGTGCACCAACTGCAAGACCTGCTACCAGGACCTGAGCGAGCTGTTCGAGAAGACGAAGATCGTCGCGGACGGCGGCACGAAGGAGGTCGCGCGGGTGATCCCGGGCGCGCTGGAGAGGGTCGCGGTGACGCCGGAACTGAAGGCACGGGTGGCGAAGGTCGCGGCGAACTGCGACTCGGAGATCATCCAGAGCAACCTGGAGGCCAACGGATGAGCGGAAACATGGAGGCCGCGCCGCAAGGCGCGGCGCTCGCCCGCTTCCAGCAGGCGAGCAGCGCCCTGGAGGCAACGCGCCACGAACTCGAAAGCCTGGCGCAGACCGACGAGGTGGAACTGTTCGAAAAGCAGGTGGCGCTGCTGCGCAAGCGCCTGCTGGCCGACCCGAAAGCGTTCCGGCAGACCTTCATCGCCGAAGGCACCGCCGCCATCGCCTGGGAGTTCCAGCAGGAAGAGCTCGGCGCCGACTTCACCAGGACGGTGTGGGAGCTTCTGCTCCGCAACGACGACATGAGCACGCTGCTCATGCGCTTCATCTGGGACGTGCCGCTCAAGTACAAGCGCAAGTTCGTCGCCGCGCTGGATAAGCACCTCTCCGACCGCTATCCGCTGTTCAAGGGGCTGTCGGTGGGCTGGCCGGCGGAGAGCTTCATTCCGCCGTACGTGCGTCCGCCGGAAGTGCGCGCGCACGACTTCGAGTTGGTGACGCAGGGCTACCTTGGCTACATGAACGTGGGCTACACCGCCCGCGAGGTCGATCTTCTGGTCTGGCTTGAGGTGCTGCGCGACAAGCAGTGCGACGAGCGCCCCTGCGAGGTCGGGCTGCTGATCGCCGGCAAGCCCGACAACAAGGGCGGCTGCCCGGTGAAGATCCACATCCCCGAGATGCTCGACCTGATGGGCAAGGGGAAGTTCAAGGACGCGCTGGAGCTGATCCAGAGCTGCAACCCGCTGCCGAACGTGACGGGGCGCGTCTGCCCGCAGGAACTGCAGTGCCAGGGCGTCTGCACCCATACCAAGCGGCCGATCGAGATCGGCCAGCTCGAGTGGTTCCTGCCGCAGCGCGAGAAGATCACCGATCCCGAGGCGGCGCGGCGGATGCTGAAGGACCACATCGACCCCTGGAAGCGTGCGGCGAAGCCGCCGATCGCCGTGGTCGGCTCCGGCCCGGCCGGACTGATCAACGCCTACCTGCTGGCGTCGGAAGGCTTCCCCGTCACCGTGTTCGAGGCGTTCCACGAACTCGGCGGCGTGCTGCGCTACGGCATTCCCGAGTTCCGCCTGCCGAACGCGCTGATCGACGACGTGGTGGAGAAAATCACGCTGCTCGGCGGCAAGTTCGTCCGCAACTTTATCGTCGGCAAGACGGCGACGCTCGAGGACCTGAAGGCGGCCGGCTTCTGGAAGATCTTCGTCGGCACCGGCGCGGGCCTGCCGCGCTTCATGAACGTGCCGGGCGAGCATCTGCTCGGAGTGATGTCGGCCAACGAGTTCCTCACCCGCGTCAACCTGATGCAGGGGCTGAAGGACGACCACGACACGCCGCTGCCGATGGTCGCCGGCAAGAAGGTGATCGTGATCGGCGCCGGCAACACGGCGATGGACGCGGCGCGCACGTCGCTCCGCCTCGGCGGCGACGTCACCGTCGTCTACCGCCGCACCCGCGCCGAGATGCCGGTCCGCGTCGAGGAGCTGCACCACGCTCTGGAAGAGGGCGTGAAGCTCAAGGTCCTCAGCGCGCCGTCGGAATTCCACGGCGACGACAAGACCCACTTCGTCAAGGAAGCGCTGATCGACGTCATGGCGCTGGGCGAGCCCGACGCTTCCGGGCGGCGGAGCCCCGTGCCCACCGGCAAGACCGAGCTGATGGCGGTCGATCTGGTGATCATGGCGCTCGGCAACTCGCCGAACCCGATCATCAAGGACTCGGAGCCGGGCCTGAAGACCACCAAGTGGGGCAGCATCGCCGTCGATCGCGGCTCGCAGGAAACCACGGTCGAGGGCGTGTTCTCGGGCGGCGACGCCACCCGCGGCGGCTCCACGGCCATCCTGGCGGCCGGCGACGGGCAGGCGGCGGCGCGCGAGATCGTGGGCGAGATCGACCTCTGCGAGAGCGAGATCAAGGACCACGTCAGCCGGGCGCAGCAGTACACCGAGCTTGGCGCCTCCGCGCAGACCATCCTGGCGCGACGCAACCTGGCCGAGGGCATCGTCGAGTTCACGGTGCACTCGCCGATGGTGGCCAGGAGCGCGAAGGCCGGGCAGTTCGTCCGGGTGCTGGGCTGGCCGAAGGGCGAGCTGATCCCGCTGACGCTGGCCGACTGGGACGCCAAGGTCGGCACCATCGTCCTGGTGGTGCAGGGTGTTGGCGCCTCGAGCCTCGCCATCAACCAGATGAAGGTGGGCGAGGCGTTCGCCGGCATCGGCGGTCCGCTCGGCCGGCCGAGCGACCTGCACCGCTACGAGGGCAACCAGACGGTGGTGTTCGTGGCCGGCGGCCTCGGCCTGCCGCCCGTGTACCCGATCATGCGCGAGCACCTCAGGCTCGGCAACCACGTCACCCTGATCTCGGGCTTCCGCAGCGCGGGGCACCTGTTCTGGGTGGGCGCGGACGAGCGGGTGGACGCGCTCCAGGCGGAGTACGGCGAGCAGATGCGGGTGGTCTACGCCAGCAACGACGGCAGCTTCGGCGAGAAGGGCTTCGTCACCGTGCCGCTGGAGCGCCTGCTGAAGGAGGCCGCGGCCGGCGAGGGGCGGAAGATCGCCGAGGTGGTGGCGATCGGGCCGTCGCTGATGATGCGGGCGGTGGCCGACCTGACGCGGCCGTTCGGCGTCAAGACGGTGGCCAGCCTGAACTCCATCATGGTGGACGCCACCGGCATGTGTGGCGCCTGCATGGTGCCCATCCAGCAGGACGGCAAGCTCGTGCGCAAGCACGCCTGCGTGGACGGGCCGGAGCTCGACGCCCACGCCATCGACTGGGACAAGTTCCTGCCGCGCTTCAACCAGTTCAAGGCGCAGGAGCTGGAGAACAAGGTCCGGCACGGCTTCGCCTGAGCGAAGCCCGCCGGAGAGCGGAACACGGGCCCGGGGCGCAACCCCCGGGCCCGTTTTCGTTGCGGCCGCGGCGGCGGGCGCCTGCACGGCGGCTCTGGACTTCGCCGCCGCCTCGGGCTAGCACCGGGCGTGCGTGGCCTGTATGGTCGGGCCAGCGCCGGCACGCTTGCGTCCAGGCGGCGCCGTCACTGCGTGGGAGATCGGCTTTTGCTACGTGCTCGCGCTCTGCTGGTGCCGGTGCTGTCGGCGTTGGTGTTCTCCTTCCCTCTGCTGGCCAGCGCCCAGCAACGGCCGGCTGCCCGCACGGCAGCGGCCGGCGCCGCGCAGGGAATCGTCAGCGACATCCAGGTTGTCGGCAACCAGCGCATCGATGCGAGCACTATCCGCTCGTACATGCTGATCGCCGCGGGCGACCCCTATAGCCAGAGCCAGGTCAACGCGAGCCTGAAGGCGCTCTACGCCACCGGCCTGTTCAGCGACGTCAGCATCGGCCGCGAGGGCAGCGCCCTGGTGGTGAAGGTGCAGGAGAACCCCACCGTCAACGAGGTGGCGTTCGAGGGCAACCACAAGCTGACCGACGAGAACCTGCGCGGCGTGGTGCAGCTTCGCCCCCGCTCGGTGTTCACCCCCGCCGCCGCCGAGGCCGACCGCCAGCGCATCCTCGCCGCCTACGGCGGCAAGGCCCGCTTCGCCGCCACGGTGACGCCCGAGATCATCAAGCTGCCGAACAACCGCGTGAACGTGGTGTTCAAGATCAACGACGGCAGCGCCACGCTGATCAGCCGCATCGTATTCACCGGCAACCGCGCCTACAGCGAGGGCACGTTGCAGGACGTGATCGCCAGCCGCGAGACGGCGTGGTGGCGCTTCCTGTCCAGCTCCGACATCTACGACCCGCAGCGGCTCGAGTACGACAAGGAACTGCTGCGGCGCTATTATCTGCGCCACGGCTACGCCGACTTCCGGGTGCTGGACGCCTCCGCCGACCTGACCGCCAACCGCCAGGCGTTCTTCCTCACATTCGCGCTGCACGAAGGGCCGCGCTACGAGCTCAGCTCGGTGGACGTCCATTCCACGCTGGCGAACTTCCCGGACAAGCGGCTGCTGCCGCTGGTCCAGGTCGGCAAGGGCGACTGGTACGACGGCGATGCCATCGAGCGCTCGGTGCAGGCGATCACCGACTACGTGCAGCATCACGGGCAGGCGTTCGTCGATGTGCGCCCCGCCATCAAGCGCGATCCGGCAAAGCACACCATCGCCCTGCTGTTCGACGTGGTCGAAGGCCCGCGGGTGTGGGTGGAACGCATCAACATCACCGGCAACACCCGTACCGAAGACAAGGTAATCCGCCGGCAGTTCCAGCTTGCCGAGGGCGACCCCTTCAATGCCGCCCTGCTGCGCAAGTCCCGCCAGCGGCTGCAGGACCTCGACTACTTCAATTCGGTGACGGTTACCGACGCGCCCGGCTCGGCGCCCGACCGGGCGGTGGTCACGACCGACGTCTCGGAGAAGTCCACCGGCTCGCTCACCGTGGGCGGCGGCTACTCCACCGACATCGGCGCGCTGGTCAACTTCGGCATCCGCGAGCGCAACCTGATCGGCACCGGGCTCGACACTGGCATCAGCGCCACGCTGGCGCAGAAGGAAAGCCAGGTCGATCTCTCCACGACCGATCCGTATTTCCTCGACCGCAACATCGTCGTCGGCAGCGACATCTTCCTGGTCAACACCACCAACTTCAACCAGCTCGACTACAACGAGCGGCGGATCGGCTTCTCGGTGCGCGCCGGCTACGAGATCAACGACCACCTGCGGCAGGGGTGGACGTATGCGCTGGTGCACCGCTCCATCTACAACGTCCAGCCGGGCGCCAGCCTGTTCGTCATCAACGAGGCGGGCCAGACCCTGCTGTCGCAGATCGGCCAGACCATCACCCTCGACTACACGGACAGCCGTCTCGACCCGCGCAAGGGCTGGCTGACGCGGCTTGGCACCGACTTCGCCGGCGTCGGGGGCGACGCCCGCTTCGTGCGCACCAAGATCGACGGCGCCTACTTCATTCCGCTCGAGCGGTGGCTGGGCAGCAACGACTGGGTGCTGTCGTTCCGCGCCGGCGCCGGCTATCTCTTCAACCTCGGCCGGCAGGAAAAGATCATCGACCGCTTCTTCCTCGGCGGCGACAACCTGCGCGGCTTCGAGACCGCCGGCGTCGGCCCGCATTCGGTGCCGACCACCGCCTACCCGAGCGCCGACAGCCTCGGCGGGCGCTTCATCTGGACGCAGTCCACGGAACTGCGCTTCCCGCTGCCGGTCTCGCCCGACCTTGGGATCACCGGCCGCGCGTTCGTCGATTTCGGCGGACTCAGCGGCGTCGGCCCGGTGTATCTGAACGGCGTGCGGCAGCCCTTCGTGGACAGTTCGGCGCCGCGCATGGGCACCGGCGTCGGCATCTCCTGGAAGACGCCGTTCGGACTGATCAACATCGACATCGCACAGGCGGTGTTGAAGCAGAAATACGACACCACCCAGCTCGTTCGTTTTGGTTTCGGCACAAGGTTCTAGTGCATATGATGCGTCATACCGTCCTCGCAGCCGCGCTTGCGGCCGTGATTGGCTTCGTGCAGCCGGCTTTCGCCCAGCAAAGCCACGATTATTTCGTCCCCGGCAAGCCGCAGGCTCCGGCGGTGGTGCACCACCCGGCACCGGCGCAGACCGCGCCGATGCCGGCGCCCATGGTCGAGCAGCAGCAGCCGCCCGCGGAGCTGCCCGGGCACGTGAAGCTGCCGCCGGCCCCGGCGATCCCGGCGCTGCAGCGCGGCGCGAGCCCGCCCGCGGCGGTGCTCGGGGTGATCGGCATTCCCGACGTCATGCACGCCTCCACCGCCGCCCAGGAGGTGGAGAAGATCATCAACGAGCGCCGACAGAAGCTGAACACCGACGTACAGAAAGAACAGGGCGTCTGGCGGCAGATGCAGGAGGCGCTCAGCAACGACCGCGGTAAGGTCTCGGCCGAGCAGATCCGCACTCGCGAGCACCAATTGCAGGAGCGCATCACCAAGGCGCAGGCCGACTTCCGCAAGCGCGCCGACATCATCCAGCAGGCGGCGCAGTACGGGCTGGCGCAGATCGAGCGCACGCTGATCGGCGTTATCCAGCAGGTGGCGATCAGCCGCGGCATGAACATGGTGCTGCACCGCGAGCAGGTGGCGCTCAACGTCAACGAGTTCGACATCTCCGCCGAGGTGGCCGCCGAACTGAACAAGGTGCTGCCCAAGGTGGTGGTTCCGCCCGACGGGCAGTTGCCGCCGACCGCTCCGGCGCAGCCCGCAGCCAAGGCTCCGGCAGCGCCCGCGGCCAAGGCGCCGGCCGGCAAAAAGTAGGAGCATGAGCACCCCGGCAGCGGCGGGAAGCGTGGCGGTGGCGCCGCTGGTCGGCGACCCGCGGTTCTTCCGCCGCTCCGGCGCGCACACCCTGGCGGAAGTCGCCGCCGTGGCGGGCGGCGAGACGGCGGTCCGCGACCTGCTGCTCACCGGCATCGCGCCGTTGCAGGCGGCCACGGCCGAGCAGGTGAGCTTCCTCGACAACCGCAAGTACAAGCGGCAACTCGCCGCCACGCGGGCGGGGGCGGTGGTGGTGCACCCCGATCTTGCCTCCGTGGTGCCGGAAGGCACGGCCGCCATCGTCACCACGCAACCCTATGTCGGCTGGGCCAAGGTGGCGGCGCTGTTCTGCCCGCCGCCGCCGCTCCGCCCCGGCGTGCATCCGCGCGCCTTCGTCGATGCCGAAGCGAAAGTCGATCCCAGCGCCGAGATCGGGCCGCTCGCCGTGGTGCTGGCCGGCGCCGAGATCGGCCCCCGTTGCCGCATCGGCCCCAATGCCGTCGTCGGCGAGGGCGTGGTGCTGGGGGAGGATTGCCGCATCGGCGCCAACGCCTCGGTGAGCCATGCGCTGGTGGGCGCCCGCGTCTACGTCTATCCCGGCGCGCGCATCGGCCAGGAAGGGTTCGGCTTCGCCATCACCGCGCAGGGCTTCCTCACCGTGCCGCAGCTCGGCCGGGTGCTGATCGGCGATGACGTGGAGATCGGCGCCAACACCACCGTCGATCGCGGCTCCACCGGCGACACGGTGATCGGCGCCGGCTCGCGCCTCGACAACCTGGTGCAGATCGGCCACAACGTCCGCCTCGGGCGCTGCTGCGTGATCGTCGCCCAGTGCGGCATCTCCGGCTCGACGGTAATCGAGGATTTCGTGCAACTCGGCGGGCAGGTCGGCCTCACCGGGCATATCACCGTCGGCCGCGGCGCGCGCATCGGCGCCCAGGCGGGAGTGATGGCCGATGTTCCGGCAGGGGCGGAAATGATCGGCAGCCCGGCGCAGCCGTCGCGCGAATTCCTGCGCCAGGTCGCGATTCTGAAGCGGCTGGCGAAGCGGCCGGCTTCCCGAACCTCCGACCCGGCGAGTGGCGACTTGCCGGCAGCCCCCACCACAGCGGACTGAGCAGACATGGACGGAACGGCATCCGAGAACGACACCAACCAGGCGGCCCCGCGAGAGGTCGTCGACATCAACGGCATCATGCATGCCATTCCGCACCGCTATCCGTTCCTGATGATCGACCGGGTGGTGGACCTGTTGCGGAACACGTCGGCGGTGGGCGTCAAGAACGTCTCGGTGAACGAGCACTTCTTCCAGGGCCACTTCCCCGGCCACCCGGTGATGCCGGGCGTGCTCATCATTGAGGCGATGGCGCAGACGGCCGCCGTACTGGTGGTGGAAACCCTGGGTGCCGACGCCGCCGGGCGGGTGGTGTATTTCATGTCGGTGGACGGCGCCAAGTTCCGTCGGCCCGTCGTGCCCGGCGACCAGCTTCGCATCCACGTCAAAAAAGAGCAGAGCCGCGGCACGGTGTGGAGGTTCAGCGCCGTGGCGAAGGTCGATGGCACGCCGGTCGCCGAGGCGGCCTACGCCGCCATGATCATGAAGCGCGCGGCGGAAGCCTGAGCGTGACCGGGCTGATCCATCCCACCGCCATCGTCGCCCCGGGCGCCGCCATCGGCGCCGGCGTGCGCATCGGCCCGTTCTGCACCGTCGGCCCCGACGTTTCCATCGGCGAGGGTGCAGAACTGGTCAGCCACGTGGTGGTGGAGGGGCACACGCGCATCGGCGCCGGCGCGCGGCTGTTTCCCTTCGCCACCGTCGGCATGGCCCCGCAGGACCTGAAATACGGCGGCGAGCCCACGGAAACCGAGATCGGCCCGCGCAGCGTGCTGCGCGAGCACGTCACCGTGCATCGCGGCACCGTCACCGGCACCTCCATCACCCGTGTCGGCGCCGACTGCCTGCTGATGGCGGTGGTGCACGTGGCGCACGACTGCGCCATCGGCAACGGCGTGGTCATCGCCAACAACGTGGTAATGGGCGGCCACGTCGAGATCGGTGACAACGCGGTGATCGGCGGCGCGGCGGCCATCCACCAGTTCGTCCGCATCGGGCGGCTGGCCATGGTGGGCGGCGTCTCCGGGGTGGAGGCCGACATCATTCCCTTCGGCAGCGTCGTCGGCAACCGCGCGCGGCTGGCCGGGCTCAACATGGTCGGCCTGCGCCGGCGCGGCTGCGAGCGGGCGCAACTGCACACGCTGCGCGCCGCCTTCCGCAACCTGTTCGCCGGTGCGGGCGTGTTCGCCGACCGCCTGGCGGAAACGCGCCGGCGCTGGGGCGAGGACCCGCTGGTGGCGGAGATGCTCGCCTTCGCCGAGGCGCCGAGCCGCCGCGGCCTGATCCGCGCCGCGCTGGTGGTGGAAGCCGATGAGGCCTGAGGGGCCTCCCCCGCGCACGTGCCATGACTGAAGCGGACCGCGACCGCCTCGGCATTCTCGCCGGCGGCGGTCCGCTGCCCGGACGAGTGGCGGCGGCGGCGGCGGCCGCCGGGCGCGAGGTGTTCCTGGTCGGCCTCGAAGGCTTCGCGGAAGCGGATGTGCTTGCTCCCTGGCCGCACGAGAGCGCCCGCATCGGCGCCGCCGGGCGGATACTTTCCCTGCTGCGGGAGCACCGCTGCCGCGACCTCGTGCTGGTGGGGCCGGTGCGCCGCCCCTCTCTCCTCGATCTCCGCCCCGATGCCGAGGGCGCCCGCCTGATCGCCCGCGTCGGCCGCGCCGCCTTCGGCGGCGACGACGGGCTGCTCGCCGCCGTGGTGCGGGTGCTGGGCGAAGAAGGTTTCCGCGTCGTCGGCGCGCACGAGATCCTTACCGAGGCGGTGGGGCCGAAGGGCCTGCTTTCCCAGGCGATGCCCGACGCCGAGGCGTTGGCCGACCTTGCCCGCGCCGTGGCGGTGGCGCGCGCCCTCGGCCGGGTGGACGTGGGCCAGGGCTGCGTGGTGCAGCAGGGCATCGTCCTTGCCGTGGAGGCGATCGAGGGCACCGACGCCATGCTGGAGCGCGCCGGCCGGTTGCGCCGCCCCGGCCCCGGTGGTGTACTGGTGAAACTGGTGAAGCCGGAGCAGGAGCGCCGCGCCGATCTGCCCACCATCGGCGCCGGCACCATGCGCGCGGCGGCGGCGGCGGGGCTGCGCGGAGTGGCGTTCGAGGCCGGCGGCACTCTGCTGGCCGGGCGCGAGGCGACGGTGACCGCCGCCGACGCGGCGGGCCTGTTCCTGATCGGCATCGATCCCAACGAAGGAGAGTGAGAATGGCCGAAGGCCAGGGCTTCAGCTTCCTGCACACGATGATCCGGGTCGGCGACCTGGAGCGGAGCGTGAAATTCTACACCGGGCTTCTCGGCATGCGGGAACTGCGCCGCCGCGACGTGCCGGACGGCAAGTACACGCTGGCGTTCGTCGGCTACGCCTCCGAGGAAGCCGGCGCCGGCGTGATCGAGCTCACTTACAACTACGGCGTCTCCCACTACGAGACGGGCACCGGCTTCGGCCATCTCGCCATCGGCGTGCCCGACATCGCCGCCACTTGCGAGCGCCTGCGCGCCGCCGGGACGAAGATCACCCGCGAGCCGGGACCGGTGAAGTTCGGCACCACCATCATCGCCTTCGTCGAGGACCCGGACGGCTACAAGATCGAACTGATCCAGCGCGGCTGATGGAAGAGGCAGCGGAGCCGCTGGAAGCGGCCGACCTCGAACTGATCGCCGCCGCCCGCGAGGAGATCCGGCGGCACTACCGGCCGGAGTGGCACACGGTAGGGGCGGCGATCCGCGACAGCGACGGCCGCATCTGGACCGGCGTGCACCTCGGCGCCACAGTTGGGCGGATGGACATCTGCGCCGAGGTGGTGGCGCTCGGCCGCGCGGTGGTGGAGGGCAGCGGCAAGGTTCTTGCGGTGGCGGCGGTGCGCCACCCGAAGCCGGGCGAGGGCACGGAGGAAATCGCCGTGGTGTCGCCTTGCGGCGCTTGCCGGGAACTCCTGTTCGACTACGGGCCGGATGCCAGGGTGATCCTGCCGGGCGGGCGCAAGCTGCCGGTCAGGGCACTGCTGCCGGCCCCGTACCGCCGCTAACGGCGGCGGCGCTCGGCATCTGCAGCAACTGCACGGCGCGCTCGTCGCCGGCGTCGGCGGCGCGTTGCAGCCACTCGTGGGCGCGTGCCGAACTCTGCGGCGCGCCGCGGCCCTCGTCGTACGCCTCGCCGATCAGGCGCATGGCCTCGCCGTTGCCGGCGTCGGCGGCGCGGTGCCACCACGCCATCGCCTGCCGCTCGTCCTGCGCCACGCCGCGCCCCTGGTCGTAGAGCGAACCGATCGCCGTCATCGCCGGGGAGTAGCCGGCGTCGGCGGCGCGGCGGAAATCGCGCATAGCGGCGGCGGGATCCTCGGGGCCGTCGTTGCCGCCGAGCGCAAGCTCGCCGAGACGGTAGGAGGCCTCGGCGTTGCCCGCGTCGGCGGCCTTGCCGAACCACATGGCCGCCGCCTGCGGATCCTGCACCACGCCGGTCCCGCCCCGCGCGGCGATCTCGCCCAGCAGGTAGGCGGCCTCGGCGTTGCCCTTCTCCGCCGCGGGCTTCAGCCAGGTTTCGGCGTCGGCGAAGTCGCGGATCACCCCGTGGCCGTCGAAATAGAGCCGCCCCAGCGCGGTGGCGGCCTCGGCGTCGCCCGCTTTCGCCGCCGGTTCCAGCGCCGCGCGGGCGGCCTGCCAGTCGCGCGCCTTCATCGCCGCCAGCCCTTCGGCGGTAAGCTGCTGCGGGCTTGGCGGCGGCGGGGAGGCCGCGCTCCTGCTTCCCTCCATGGTCTGGCAGCCGGCGAGCAGGGCGGCCGCGGCGAGCATGAGCGGCAGGCGGCGAGCGATCCGGGGGAACATGCGCGCGGTTCCGATTCCTCGTGTTTCGCCGACCCTAGCGCCTCCCGGTCCGCATCGCCACATCTGCCGCTTCTTCCACCCAAGCCCGCGTGACAGGGCGGCGCCTGTGCGCTAGGTGACGCGGGAAATCACATCCGTTTGCCCGGGGATTCAGCGGCACCATGCCCTCCACGAACGATATCCGCGCCACCTTTCTCGACTTCTTCGCCCGCAACGACCACCAGGTGGTGCCAAGCAGCCCGCTGGTGCCGCGCAACGACCCGACGCTGCTCTTCACCAACGCCGGCATGGTGCAGTTCAAGAACGTATTCACCGGGCAGGAGAAGCGTCCCTACGTCCGTGCCACCACGGCGCAGAAGTGCGTCCGCGCCGGCGGTAAGCACAACGACCTCGACAATGTCGGCTACACCGCGCGCCACCACACATTCTTCGAGATGATGGGCAATTTCTCCTTCGGGGATTACTTCAAGGAGAAGGCCATCCACTACGCCTGGAACCTCGTCACTAAGGAGTACGGCCTGTCGGCCGAACGCCTGCTGGTGACCGTGTTCAGCGAGGACGACGTCGCCGCTGACCTCTGGCACCGCGTCGCCGGCCTGCCGGAGGAGCGCATCATCCGCATCCCCACCAGCGACAATTTCTGGCGCATGGGCGACGTGGGGCCGTGCGGCCCGTGCAGCGAAATCTTCTACGACCACGGCCCCGAGGTTCCGGGCGGCCCGCCCGGCAGCGCCGACGAGGACGGCGACCGCTTCATCGAGATCTGGAACCTCGTGTTCATGCAGTTCGAGGAGGGGCCGCCCGGCACCCGCGTCGATCTGCCGCGCCCCTCCATCGATACCGGCATGGGGCTCGAGCGCATGGCCGCCATCCTGCAGGGCAAGCACGACAACTACGATATCGATGTCCTGCGTGCCCTCATCCTCGCCTCCGCCGAGGCCACCGGCCAGGACCCGGACGGCAGGTTCCGCGCCAGCCACCGCGTGGTGGCCGACCATTTGCGCGCGTCGGCCTTCCTCATCGCCGACGGTGTGCTGCCGTCGAACGAGGGGCGCGGCTACGTGCTGCGCCGCATCATGCGCCGGGCGATGCGCCACGCGCACATGATGGGCACCAGGGCGCCGATGATGCACCTGCTCACCCCGGTGCTGGTGCGGCAGATGGGCGCCGCCTACCCGGAACTGGTCCGCTCGGAGCCGCTGGTGCGCGAGACGCTGCAACTTGAGGAAACCCGCTTCAAGGCGATGCTGGAGCGCGGCCTCGGCCTGCTGGCCGAGGAAACCGCGCGGCTCGGCTCCGGCGGCACGCTTCCCGGCGCGGTGGCCTTCCGGCTTTACGACACCTACGGCTTTCCGCTCGACCTCACCCAGGACGCGCTGCGCGAACAGGGGTTCGCCGTCGATGCCGCCGGTTTCGAGGCGGCGATGGCCGAGCAGCGCGCCCGCGCCCGCGCCGCCTGGGCCGGCTCCGGCGAGGCGGTGACCGAGCGCCTGTGGTTCGAACTGCGCGAGAAGGCGGGCGCCAGCGAGTTCCTCGGCTACGCCACCGAGTCCGCCGAGGGGAGCGTGGCCGCGCTGGTGGTGGGCGGCGAGAGCGTGGCGGCGGCCTCCGCCGGCGCCGAGGTGGCCGTGGTGCTGAACCAGACGCCGTTCTACGGCGAATCGGGCGGCCAGGTGGGCGACACCGGCACCATCCGCGCGGCGGGGCTCTCCATCGCGGTCACGGACACCCAGCGCAAGGTGGGCGACCTGTTCGTCCATTTCGGCACGGTGCGGGAGGGCGAGGTGAAGGTGGGCCAGAGCGTGGTGGCCGAGGTCGATCACGCCCGCCGCTCCGCCATCCGCGCCCACCACTCCGCCACCCACCTGCTGCACGCGGCGCTGCGCCAGCGTCTGGGCGAGCACGTGGCGCAGAAGGGCAGCCTGAACGGGCCGGACCGGCTGCGCTTCGACGTCAGCAACCCGGCGCCGATCGCCCGCGACGACCTCGCCTGGGTGGAGGCGGAGGTGAACACCCGCATCCGCGAGAACACCGAGGTCAGCACGCGGCTGATGACGCCGGAGGCGGCGGTCGCGGAGGGCGCCATGGCCCTGTTCGGCGAAAAGTACGGCGACGAGGTGCGCGTGGTCGGCATGGGCGGCGCCGAGGGGTCGAAGGCGTGGTCGGTGGAGCTGTGCGGCGGCACGCATGTGCGCCGCACCGGCGACATCGGCCTGTTCCATATCGTGGGCGAGAGCGCGGTCAGCGCCGGCGTGCGGCGTCTGGAAGCGGTGGTCGGCGCCGCCGCGCTCGCCGTGATGGCCGAGAACGAGCGAAGCCTGGGCGAGGTGGCGGCGCTGCTCCATACCGGCAGCCACGAGGTGGCCGAGCGCGTCGCGGCGATGCAGGAGGAGCGGCGGAAGCTCGAACGCCAGGTGGCGGAGCTGAAGCGCAAGCTCGCCTCCGGAGGCGAGGGCGGTGCGGCGGTGGAGCAGATCGGCGCCGTTCGCCTCGCCGCCCGCAACCTCGGCGACACGCCGCCGCGCGACCTGAAGGGCATCGCCGAGGCGATCGCGAAACAGATCGGCGAGGGCGTGGTGGCGCTGGTCGCGGTGAACGAGGGCAAGGCGAGCGTGGTGGTGCGGGTCGCGCCCTCGCTCACCGGCAGCGTCAGCGCCGTCGATCTGGTGCGCGCGGCGGCGGCGGCGGTCGGCGGCAAGGGCGGCGGCGGCCGGCCCG
>JAJXZO010000042.1 GCA_021780035.1 Pseudomonadota bacterium | reverse complement strand
TCGCAGCTTTCGCGGGTGAGGCGGCGCAGGCCTTCGCCCTCGGCGCCGAGCACCAGCACCACGCGCCTTCCGTCGAAACTGCCGCCGGTAAGCGGCCGGCTGGCGGAATCGAGCCCCACCACCCAGCAGCCGGCGGCCTTCAGCGCCACCAGCGTGCGCGCGAGGTTCACCGCGCGCAGCAGCGGCACGGTTTCCAGCGCGCCCGAGGCGGCCTTCGCCAGGGCTCCGGTTTCGTCCGGGGCGTTGCGCTCCTGGACGATCACGGCGGCGGCGCCGAACGCCTGCGCCGAGCGCAGGATGGCACCCACATTGCGCGGATCGCTCACCTGGTCGAGCACCAGCAGCGGTCCCGGCCGCTCCAGCACGTGGGCGAGTGGGGGAACGGCGAGAAGGTCGGCGAGCAGCGCCGCCCCCTGGTGCACAACGTCGCGCCCGAGCAGGTGGTCGAGCCGGGAGCGGTCCACCGTCTCGGTGGGGATCGGCCAAGGCGGCGGGCGGCGGGCGGCAAGGGCGGCCTCCGCCTCCTCGGTCAGCAACAGGCGGCGCAGCCGGCGCGCGGGGTTGGCCAGCGCCGCCGTCACCGCGTGCAGGCCGTAGAGCCAAACCGTGCCGCGCGGCGATTCCGGATGCACGCGCGGCGCGGGGGCGGAAAGGCCGGCGGTCAGCCGCGGATGCAGGGTTCTTTCCGTGGCGACGTGAGCGGGCGCCGCGGGCGCGGCCTGCAGACGGACACCGCGCGGAGCCTCGGGCCGGCGCTCATGGCCGGAGCGATCGGCGCGGAAACCTTCCTTCCGCGTGCCGCCTCCCGGCGGACGGGGTCGCTCGCGCCCCTCGCCACGATTGGGGGCGCCGTGCTGGCCGCCATGCTGTTCGCCGGCGCGGCGCGGGGGCTGGCCGTGCGGGGGGCGGGAACCGGAACCGGAGCCGGAATGGCGATGCGGGGGCTTCATGAGAACGGTGTTATAGTCGCTGTCCGGGCGGGCGACAAACGCGGCTGTGGCATCGCGTTGACAAGCCCGGCGCAAAGGCGCTATCGCCCACGGCGGCCGGAGGGGTGCCCGAGTGGCTAAAGGGGACGGACTGTAAATCCGTTGGCGCACGCCTACGTTGGTTCAAATCCAACCCCCTCCACCATAATTCTTCCAGAACGAGCGCATCCGGCGCGATCCCGCGCCCGGCACACTCGCGGCCAACAGCCGCGTTGCCACTGCGCCGCCACCGTGGCAGCGTCGGCACGGCGAACCCCCGCCGCCGGCGGATCGCCCTTTGCTCCTTCCCCGCCAACCGGCCCGCCGCGGGCCAAGGTGTCTCGCCGCATGACCGAATTCCGTACCGCGATCGCTCCCGTCCTGCCGGAGGACGGCGCCGCCGGCGCACTCGCCGGGCGGCTGTGGCGCCCCGATCGGCAGGGGCCGGCCGTCGTCGCCATTCGTTCGCACGGCGTCGTGGACATCACTCGCGCGTTTCCCACCATGCGCGATCTGTGCGAGGCGCCCGATGCCGCGACGGCGCTGCGCGCGGCGGCGGGCGACGACCTCGGCCCGCTCGCGCCGATCCTCGCCAATACGCCGCCCGATTGGCGCGATCCGTCGAAGCCGTGGCTGCTGGCGCCGGTCGATCTGCAGGCGGTGAAGGCGGCCGGCGTCACCTTCCCCGTTTCCATGCTGGAGCGCGTCATCGAGGAGCGCGCGCGCGGCAACCCGGCCGCCGCGGCGGCATTGCGGGCCGAGGTGCAGCGGCTGATCGGCGACGATCTCGGCCGCTTGAAGCCCGGCAGCGCCGAGGCGATGGCGCTGAAGGCGATGTTGGTCGAACGCGGCGCCTGGAGCCAGTACCTGGAAGTCGGCATCGGCCCCGATGCCGAGGTCTTCACCAAGTGCCAGCCGATGGCCGCCGTGGGCACCGGCGTCGATATCGGCGTCAATCCGGCCTCGGACTGGAACAACCCCGAGCCGGAACTGGTGCTGGTGGTCTCCTCCGGCGGGCGCATCGTCGGCGCCACGCTCGGCAACGACGTCAACCTGCGCGACATCGAGGGGCGTTCGGCGCTGCTTCTCGGCAAGGCGAAGGACAACAACGCCTCCGCCGCCATCGGGCCGTTCGTGCGCTTCCTCGACGCGGGATTCACCCTCGGCGATCTGCGCACGACGGTCGTGTCGCTTTCGGTGCAGGGCGGGGACGGCTTCGTGCTCGAGGCGCAGTCCTCCATGGCCCGCATCAGCCGCGACCCCACCGAACTGGTGGCGCAGATGCTGAACGCGAACCACCCCTATCCGGACGGCGCGGTGCTCTACTGCGGCACCCTGTTCGCCCCGGTGGAGGACCGCGACGTGCCGGGCAAGGGTTTCACCCACAAGACCGGCGACATCGTCACCATCGCCGCGCCGAAGCTCGGCCGGCTGGTGAACCGCGTCCGCCCGAGCGACGCGTGCGAGCGCTGGACGTTCGGCACGGCAGCGCTGATGCGCAACCTCGCGGCGCGCGGGGTGCTGTAGCGGCGCCGGCTCGGCCGGCCGGGGGGCGGCCGAAACAGGCCTCAGTGCAGGAAGCCGATGGAGATCCACGGCACGGTGGCGATCACCGTCAGGCCGATCAGCAGCGAGATCATGTAGCCCACGAGCGGCCTGATGCCTTCGTTGGGGTCCACCTTGCCGATGGACGTGGCGAAGTAATAGCCGACGCCGACCGGCGGGCAGAACAGCCCGACGCCCATCGCCAGGATGACGACGATGGCGTAGTGCACCTCGTGGATGCCCATCGACTTGGCGATCGGGAACAGCAGCGGGCCGAACAGCACCATCGCCGGGATGCCCTCGAGAAAGCTGCCGAGGACGATGAACAGCACGATCGACACCGCCATGAACATCGGCGCCCCGCCCGGCAGGGACGTCATCAACGTCGCCAGCTCCCGCGAGAACCCGCTTTGCGTCAACGACCAGGACATCGCCGTGGCGCAGCCGATGATGAACATGATGGCGCCCGAGAGCGATGCGGTTTCCACCAGCATCGCCTTCAGCCGCCGCAGTTCCAGGCCGCCGTAGAACAGCCCGGCGACCAGGCAGTAGACGATGCCGATGGTCGAAACCTCGGTGGCGGTGGCGATGCCGCCCACCACGGCGAAGCGGATGAAGAACGGCAGCGCCAGCGCCGGCAGCGCGCGCACGAAGCTCTTCCAGGTTTCCCTGCCGCCCGCCCGCCTGACGCCCGACAGGTCCTCGTTGCGGTAGCGCCAGCGCACCAGCAGGCAGAGCGTGATGCCGAGCAGGAAGCTCGGCAGCAGGCCGCCGACGAACAGCGCGTTGATCGACACGCCGCAGACGGCGCCGATCGTCAGCAGAACGATGCTGGGCGGCACGGTTTCGGTCTGCGCGCCGGTCGCCGCCAGCAGCGCGATCAGGTCTCCGGGCTTCGATCCGCGCTTGATCATCTCGGGGAACAGCACGGGGCAGATCGCGGCCATGTCCGCGGCCTTCGAGCCGGAGATGCCGGAAACCAGGTACATCGCGCCGACCAGGACGTAGGAAAGCCCGCCGCGCACGTGGCCCAGCAGGTTGCCGAGGAAGCCGACCATCAGGCGGGCGAGGCCGGTCGAATCGAGCAGCAGCCCGAGAAACACGAACAGGGGCACGGCGAGCAGGATCAGCGACGACATGCCTTCGTTCAGGCGATTGGCGATGATCGACAGATCGACATCGGCGGCAAGGGAGAGGTAGGCAACGGTGGCGACGCCGAAGCAGGCCGAGATCGGCACGCCGAGACAGACCAGCAGGCCGACGAGACCGACGAAGAAAACCAGCAGCTGGGCACCCGTCGAGAGATTCTGCAGCGTGTCCTGCAGCGCCACGCCGAGGCCGCCCGTGGCGCCGATCAACGCCAGGGCGAGCAGCACCATGCCCGGCGGACTGGTGCGAAAGAGTTTCATCAGCGCCAGCAGCGCCATCAGCGCGGCGCCGACGGGAAGTGCCGCGACCCTGTACACGCTCGAGAGGTTGGTGGCCGGCATGATGTTCACCGTCTCCTCCTGGGCGAACTGCAGGAGGGGCGGCACGAGAATGCAGAGGAAACAGGCCATTACGCCGAGCGCGGCGGTCTCCGCGAAGTCCCGCCATGCCGGAGGCAGCGTCTTGACGACGGCGGTCATCCGCATGTGCTCGCCTCGGCGCAGGGCGACCACGGAGCCCAGCATCGCCAGCCACAGAAACAGCATCGACGCTACTTCGTCAGACCATATCAGCGGCCGGTCGAAGACGTAGCGGGCGATCACCCCGGCCAGCAGCACCAGGATGTCGGCGACGGTGAGCCCGACCGTGAGCCACTCCACCACGGTCATGATCGCGCGCTCGGCCACGCCGAAGACGGCCACGGCGCGTGCGCGCGGAACAATTCCCTGCGCCGCCTCCGCCAGCGCCCCCTCTCTGTTCACGTCCTTTTCTCCATTGCTGTCGCCGACGCCGCTTCCGCCATGGCCGACGCCGGCCCGACCCCGCCCGCCCACGGCGAGCGGGCGGGGCCGCGGCAGCGAAGGCGCTGCCGAGAGAAAACGCCGGCGCGGGTCAACCCAGGGTCGTGCCGACGGCCTTCTCGAGCGCACCCCAGGCTTCCGCGCCGTACTTGCCCTTCCAGGTGGTATAGAAACCGGACTTCACGAGCTTTTCGCGGAACGGCGCCGTATCGGTAGTATTGAAAACCATCCCCTTTTTGGTCATCTCGGCTTCAAGATCGTTGTTCATCTTGAAGGTGTCCGCCCGCTGCTTCTTGGCGATCTCCTCGAAATTGTGCGTGATGATCGCCTGCAGTTCCTTGGGGATGGTCCCCCACTTCCGCGCGTTGGCGACGACGAGGTTGCCGTCCCACACGTGGCCGGTCATCGAGCAGTATTTCTGCACTTCGTACAGCCGGAAGGCATTGATCTGCACCAGCGGGTTTTCCTCGCCGTCGACGATCTTGGTCTGCAGGGAGGAATACAGTTCGGGCAGGTTGATGGTGGCCGGGGCGGCGCCCAGCGCCTTGAAGGCGTCGACCCAGAGCGGCGTCACCGGCAGGCGGATCTTGAAGCCCGCGAGATCGTCGACGGTGTTGATCGGCTTCGTGCTCGACGTGATGTTGCGGAAGCCGTTGTCGATCGTCGCCTTCGAGAACATGTGGATGCCGTACTTGGCGACGGCCTCGGCGACGTATTCGCCGAGCGCGCCATCCATCGACGACCACACGTGGTCGTAGTTGCGGAACACGAACGGCACGGCGTTGATGCCCGACGTGGGCACCACGGTCTGCAGCACGGCGCCCGACGTGGTCATGAACTCGAGCGCGCCCGAGCGCAGCTGCGAATCCATGTCGCTTTCGCCGCCGAGTTGGTTGTTCGGGAAGCACTGGATTTCGACGGCGCCCTTGGTTTCCTTGCGGATCAGGTCGCACACCTCCACCATGCGGCTGCCGCCGGGATGCGTCGTCGGGAACGGCGTTCCCAGCTTCATCTTGAAGACCTTCCTGGCGGCGTAGGCCGGGCAGGGAAGGGAGCCGGAAGCGAGACCGCTGCCGGCAAGAATGCCGGCGGTTGCAAGGTGGCCGAGCTGTCTGCGGGAAACCTTCATGACGCTTATCCTCCTATTCACTCGGGATTTTTTGCCTGCCACCGCTTTTCGCTGGCAGCGCATTTCCCGGGGTTTACGAACGTTCTTGCTGTAGTGCGATCTTGGCGCAGTTTCGCAGACTGTTCAAATCGTTTTTTTCTGGGCACGAATCCCATGTGGAACGACAGCCGCGACGGGGAATGTCCGGAGCGTTCGGCGGGTTTCATCGCCCGGCGGGCCGCAAGGCACGGCCCGTGTTCGAGAATCTGTTCGGCTTCTTCTGTCATGCCGCGCCGTCGCCGACGACCGGCCGGAGAACCGGGCCTGTTATTCGTAGTGTGCGGCGTCCCGCGTTGCCGCTCTCTGGCAAAGGCGGCACACTGCACCCCCCCGGCCGCGCAGGACCGCACGGCGGGGAAGGCGGAGGGCGGCGTGCCGGAGTTGCGAAGCCTGGAACTGTTCTACTGGGTGGCGGAACTGCGCAGTTTCAGCCGCGCGGCGGAGCGGCTCAACACCACCCAGCCCGCGGTTTCGCAGCGTATCGCCAACCTCGAGGCCGAACTCGGCGTGCGCGTGCTCGACCGTTCCGCCCGCACCGTTACCCTCACCCCGCAGGGACGCACGCTGTTCGACTTCGCCGAGCGCTTCCTCCGCCTGCGCGCGGACATGCTGGCGGCGATGGCCACTCCCGGCGCCTTCAGCGGCCTGCTCCGCCTTGGCGTCGCCGAAACCATCGTGCAGACGTGGCTCAGCCGCTTCATCGAGCGCGCACACGCGCTCTACCCCAACGTCACCATCGACCTCACGGTCGATGTCTCCCCCACCATGCAGGCGCTGCTGCTCGGCGGCGAACTCGATCTCGTCTTCCTGCTCGGCCCGGTGGCCGGGGCTGACGCCGCCAACCTGGAACTGTCGGTGTTCCCGCTCGCCTTCATCGCCGCCCCGGGCCTTGCCCTCGGGCCGGAGCCGCTCGGGCCGGCGGCGCTGAGAAGGATACCGATCATCACCTATCCGCGCCCTACCCAGCCGCACACGCTGCTGCGGCGCCTGCTCGCCGATCCGAGCCTGCCGCCGCCCCGTATCTTCGGCAACTCCTCGCTCACAACAATCGTGCGCATGACGCTCGATCGCATCGGCCTCAGCCTGATCCCCCCGGCGGTGGTGGCCCGGGAACTCGCCGAGGGAACGCTGCGGCAGGTGCAGACCACGCTCGCGCTGCCGCCGCTCGTGTTCATGGCGAGCTACCGCCACGCGCTGGCCGGCGGGCTCGCCGCACCGCTCGCCGCGCTCGCGCGCGAAGTCGCCACCGAGTGGCACGGCGGCTGAGCGTCGGCACGCTCGATCGGCGCCGGCGATGATCGTTGCGTGGTAATCATAACGAATGATTATATATCGCCATCGGCAAACCGAATTAGACGTGTCGGCGCAAAGATGCGCTACTGCGAAAAGCCCCGAAGGGGCAGGGTGGAAAAGCCGGCGGCCGGTCCAATCGCAGCCGGAGGGGGGTCCGTTCTTGGGCACCGAGCGACCGATCGTCCTATGCCTTCCGGTCCGCGCAGGCGGCCGGCGGGTATTGCCGCCGCCACAGCCGCACAGCTCGTTCCGCAGCGAAAGTGTTCCATGCCGCTCGGGCCGTGGGGACGGCCGGGGCATAACAACAGGGAGATCGGGTCCATGAATCGCAGGCAGATTCTTACGGGTGGCGCATCGGCGGCGGTGCTCGCCGCCGCGCTCGGCGCCGGCGCACGGCGCGCCGAGGCCGCGAACGAGGTGGTGATCGGCGCCATCTATCCGCTCTCGGGCGCCAGCGCCGACGTCGGGTTGCAGGCGCGCCACGCCTCGGAGACGGCGATCGAGATCATCAACAACAGCTACGCCTTCGACCTCCTCTGCGCCCGCGCGGCGGGGCTGCCCAAACTCGGCGGCGCCAAGGTCCGCGTCGTCTTCGCCGACCACCAGGGCGATCCGGAAAAGGGCCGCTCGGAGGCGGAGCGGCTCATCACCAGCGAGAAGGTGACGGCGCTGATCGGCTGCTACTACTCCAACGTCTCCGCCCCGGTGAGCTACGTCGCCGAACGCTACGGCGTGCCGTTCCTGTGCGCCGATTCGTCCTCGCCGGCGCTCAGCCGCCACGGCCTGAAGTACTTCTTCCGCCCGGCGCCGAACGACGAGATGTTCACCGCGGCGATGTTCGACTTCTTCGACGCCGAGCGCGCCAAGGGCAAGAAGATCGAAACCCTCGGCCTGTTCCACGAAGACACCATCTTCGGCACCGATTCGGCCGCCGTGCAGAACAGCCTCGCCAAGGCGCGCGGCTACAAGGTGGTGGTGGACGTCAAGTACCAGGCCAACAGCCCCTCGCTCACGTCGGAAGTGCAGAAGCTGAAGACGGCCAACCCCGACGTGCTGATGCCTTCCTCCTACACCAGCGACGCCATCCTGCTGGTGAAAACCATGGCCCAGCTCGGATATGCGCCGAAGAACATCGTCGCCCAGGCGGCGGGCTTCGCCAGCCAGGCGCTGTATGACGCGGTCGGCAACCTGCTCGGCGGCGTCATCAGCCGCGCCAGTTTCTCCCTCGACCTCGAAAAGAAGCGGCCTTTCATCGCCACGGTGAACGACCTGTTCAAGAAGCAGAGCCAGCGCGACCTCGACGACAACTCCTCGCGCCAGCTGATGGGCCTGCTGGTGCTGGCCGACGCCATCAACCGCGCCGGCTCGAAGGAGGGCGCCAAGATCCGCGACGCGCTGGCCGCCACCAACGTTCCGGCAAGCGAAACCATCATGCCGTGGAAGAAGCTGGTGTTCGGGCCGGACGGGCAGAACCCCGATGCCAGCCCGGTGCTGCTGCAGTACGAGGGCGGCAAGTTCGTCACCATCTTCCCCGACAACGTTGCCGTAACCCAGGCGCAATGGCCGATGCACGCCTGAGCGGGCGGGCACGGGGATGACGGCGACGGCGCTTCTGCAGGTCTTCGCCAGCGGCCTGATGACGGGGCTGATCTACGGCCTCGTCGCCTCGGGCCTGTCGCTGATCTTCGGGCTGATGGAGGTGGTGAATTTCGCGCACGGGGAATTCCTCATGCTGGCGATGTTCGCCACCTTCGGCCTCGTCGTCTTCACCGGCATCGACCCGGGGCTGCTCGCGCCCCTCGTGGCGGCGGCGATGTTCGTCTTCGGCGCCGCCGTCTACGCGCTGGTGATCCGCTTCGCCATGCGGGTGGAAACTAACCGCGGCATGGTGCAGATCTTCGCCACTTTCGGCCTCTCGATCCTCATGCAGGGCGCGGCGCAGTACCTGTTCTCGCCCGACTACCGCAGCATCCGCACCTCCTGGCTCGGGGAGCGAACGCTGCACGTGGGCGGCGTGTTCCTGCCCTGGCCGCTGCTGTTCGGCGGCCTCGTCTCGATCGCCACCTTCGGCGGGCTCTACCTGGTGATGACGCGCACCGCCTTCGGCAAGGCGCTGGAGGCGACGCGCGAGGACCAGGGCGCGGTGGCGCTGGTGGGCATCGACTGCAACCGCATGTTCGCGCTCGGCTGGGGCCTGGGCGCGGCGCTGGTCGGTCTCGCCGGCGCGGTGCTCGCCGTCTTCTACTACGTCTTTCCGGGGGTGGGCGCCTCGTTCTCCCTCATCGCCTACGTCACCGTGGCGCTCGGCGGCTTCGGCAGCGTGTTCGGCGCGCTCGCCGCCGGTATCGTGGTCGGGCTGGTGGAGGCGTTCACCGCCGTGGTGCTGCCGCCGGAACTGAAGTCGCTCGGCATCTACGCGCTCTATCTCGTCATCGTCTTCCTCCGCCCCGCCGGGCTGTTCGGAAAGTTCTGACCATGCCGCACGGGGAAGCCGCCACAGCCGAGTCCTTCCGCAGCGCGCGCGTCCGCCGCTTCCTGGTGGCGGCGCTGGTGTTCGCCGCGCTCGCCCTCTCGCCGCTCGCCATCCGCTCCGTGTACCTGCAGAACGTGCTGGTTCTCACGCTGCTCTACGCCGCCGTGTCGCAGAGCTGGAACATCCTCGGCGGCTATTGCGGGCAGATCTCCCTCGGCCACGGCCTCTATTTCGGCATCGGCGCCTACGCCACCTCGGTGCTGTTCGTCACCTGGGGCATCCTTCCGTGGGGCGGCATGATCGTGGGCGGCGTGCTCGCCGTCGCGGTGGCGCTCCTCATCGGCTACCCGTGCTTCCGCCTGCAGGGGCACTATTTCGCCATCGCCACCCTGGTGATCGCGCAGAGCGGCCTGGTGCTGATGCAGAACTGGGATTTCGTCGGCGCCGCGCGCGGCATCCAGTGGCCGTTCGGCCCCGACAGCTGGTGGACGCTGCAATTCGCCCGCGCCAAGACACCTTACATCGAGGTCTCGCTCGCGCTTCTCGTGGCCAGCTGGCTTGCCACTGTGCTGATCGGCGAATCGCGCTGGGGCTACTGGTGGCGCGCGGTGAAGGATGACGCGCTGGCGGCGGAAAGCCTCGGCGTCGAGGTGTTCCGCTCGAAGATGGCGGCGGCCGGCGTCTCGGCCTTTTTCACCGCGGTGGGCGGCGGCGTCTACGCCGCCTTCCTCGCCTACATCGACCCCGACGCGGTGATGAGCTTCCGCTTTTCGCTGCTCTTCGCCCTGCCGGCGGTGCTGGGAGGCATCGGCACGCCGTGGGGGCCGCTGGTGGGCGCCGCCGTGCTGGTGCCGCTCGGCGAGTTCAGCCGTTCCTATCTCGGCGGCAGCGGCTCCGGTCTCGACCTCGTCATCTACGGCGCGCTGGTGATGGCGGTGGCGCTCGCGCGCCCGCAGGGCCTGCTCAGTCTCGTGCCGCGCCGGAGGGCCGCACCATGAGCGGCGCGGCGATTCTCGAACTCGCTTCCGTCAGCAAACGCTTCGAAGGGCTGGTCGCCAATTCCGAGGTTTCGTTTTCCGTCGCCGAGGGGGAGATCCTCGGCCTGATCGGCCCGAACGGCGCCGGCAAGTCCACGCTGTTCAGCCTGATCGCGGGCGCGCTGGTGCCCACCGCCGGCACCATCCGTTTCGCCGGCGCCGACATCACCGCGCTCCCCGCGCCCGAGCGCTGCCGGCAGGGCATCGGCCGCACCTTCCAGGTGCCGCGCTCCTTCGATTCGATGAGCGTGCTGGAAAACGTCATGGTGGGAAGTTTCGTGCGCAGCTCCTCCTCCTCCGCCGCTCGCGCCAAGGCGGCGGCCGTGCTGGAATTCGTCGGCCTCGCCCCGCGCGCCGCCTCCTTCGCCGGGGCGCTGACGCCACCCGAGAAGCGCCGCCTGGAAGTCGCCCGCGCACTCGCCACGGAACCGAAGCTGCTGCTGCTCGACGAGGTGCTGGCTGGCCTCACCCCCGCCGAGGCGCGGGCGGGGGTGGATCTCGTGCGTGCCATCCGCGCGCGCGGCATCACCGTGGTGATGGTCGAGCACGTCATGGAAATCGTCATGCCGCTGGTCGATCGCGCCGTGGTGCTCGATATCGGCCGGGTGCTGGCCGTGGGCAGCCCCGCGGAGGTGGTGCGCAACGAGGCGGTGATCGCTGCCTATCTCGGGGAGCGCCACCGTGCTGCTTGAGGTCGGAACGCTCACCACCGCCTATCAGGGGCTCGTCGCCATCAGCGATATTTCGCTTTCCATCGAGAAAGGCGAAATCGTCGTCGTCGCCGGGGCGAACGGGGCGGGCAAGTCGACGCTGCTGAAATCCATCGCCGGTCTGGCGCATCCGCGCGCGGGCACTATCGCCTTCGAGGGCGCGCGCATCGAGGGCATCGCCGGCCACCGCATCACCGCGCTCGGCATCGCCTACGTGCCGGAGAACCGCCGCCTGTTCCCCAGGCTCTCGGTCGCCGACAACCTCTCCCTCGGCAGCTACCTGTTCCGCAAGCGTGCCGACCGCGACGCGCCGCTCGAGAACGTGTTCGCGCTGTTTCCCCGCCTGCGCGAGCGGTTGCGCCAGCGCGCCGGCACGCTCTCGGGCGGCGAGCAGCAGATGCTTGCCATCGGCCGCGCGCTGATGACGCGCCCGAAGCTGTTGATGCTGGACGAGCCCTCGCAGGGCATCATGCCCCGCCTGGTGGACGAGATCTTCGCCGCCGTGCAGGCGATCCGCGCCACCGGGGTGACGGTGCTGCTGGTGGAGCAGCGCCTCGCGGAGAGCCTGGAAATCGCCGACCGCGCCTATGTGCTGCAGACCGGGCGCGTGATCCTTTCCGGCACCGCCGCCGCGGTGCGCGAGGACCCGAACATCCGCGAAGCCTATCTCGGCATCTGAGGCCGCGGCGAACTTGCGCAGAGGGAGAGGCAACATGGCCACGACCGTCGATCTCAACTCCGACCTTGGCGAGGGCTTCGGGGCCTGGCGCGCCGGCGACGACGAGGCGATGCTTTCCATCGTCTCGTCGGCGAACATCGCCTGCGGCGTCCATGCGGGCGACCCCGAGATCATGGCGAAAAGCTTCGCCATCGCGCACCGGAACGGCGTCGCGGTGGGCGCGCATCCCGGCTACGCCGATCTGTGGGGCTTCGGCCGCCGCCGCATTCCCTGTTCGGCCGGCGAGGTCGAGCGTCTGGTCGCTTACCAGATCGGCGCCGCCGCGGGGCTGGCCGCCTACGCCGGCCACGCCGTCACCTACGTCAAGGCGCACGGGGCGCTGGCAAACGTCGCTTCCGAGGAGCCCGACATCGCCCGGGCACTCGCCCGCGCCGTGCGCGGCGTCGACCGCAACCTCGCGCTGCTTGCCATCGCGCTCACCGAACAGGGCCGCGCCGGCGAGAAGGAGGGGCTTGCCGTCTACCAGGAAGTGTTCGCCGACCGCGGCTATACCGAGGCGGGGCAACTGGTGTCGCGCAAGGAACCCGGCGCGCTGCTGACCGATGCCGATGCCGCCGCCGCCCGCGCGCTCGCCATGGTGCGGGAAGGCGCGATCATCACCACCTCGGGCGCGCGCCTGCGAACGGCGGTCGATTCCATCTGCGTGCACGGCGATTCGGCGCACGCGGTGGGCATGGCGCGGCGCCTGCGCGAGATGCTGGAACAGGCAGGCGTGGCGCTCAGGCCATTCACCGCGCGATGAACGGGGCGGCGCCGCGCTTTCTCGACGTGGGCGAGGCGGCGCTCGCCGTGGAGTTCGGCGACGCGGTCGATGCGGCGCTGAACGACCGCGTGCTCGCGCTCGACGCCGCGTTCGCTGCCCGGCCGCCGGAAGGCGTGCGCGAATGCGTGCCCACCTACCGCTCGCTGCTGATCCACTACGATCCGCTCGCCATCGGCCGCGACGCTCTTATTGCCGATGTGGAACAAAAACTCGCCGCGCTGCCCGCGCACCGCGCGGAAGGCGCGCGCTGGCTGCTGCCCTGCTGCTACGACCCCGAATGCGGCGAGGACATCGCGCTCGCCGCCTCCCTGCTCGGCATGACGCCCGGGCACCTCGCCGCCGTCCAGGCGCGGACGGAATACCGCGTGTTCATGTACGGCTTCGCGCCCGGCTTCGCCTATCTCGGCGGCCTGCCGGCGGAACTTGCCCTCTCGCGCCGCACCACGCCGCGCCCGCCCTATCCGCACGGGGCGGTGATGATCGGCGGCGGCCTCTGCGCCGTCGCCACCGCGCCGATGCCCACCGGCTGGTACGTGATCGGCCGCACGCCCGAGCGCTTGTTCGCGCCGGAACGCGCGCATCCGTTCTTCATCGAGGCCGGCGACACGCTGCGCTTCCAGGCGGTCGATCTCCCCGCGTTCCGCGCGCTGGAGGCGCGCGCCGCGGCCGGCGAACGCGTGGCGCAAAGGATTGCGGCATGAGCGCGTCCGCCGCTGCGCTTCTGGTGCGCGCCGCCGGTCCCGGCTGCTCGGTGCAGGACGGCGGGCGTTTCGGCTACCGCCGCTACGGGGTGACGGCGGCCGGGCCGATGGACGCCCTCGCCCACGCCACCGCCAACCGCGCGGTGGGCAACGCCCCCGATGCGGCGGCCCTCGAAGTCTCGCTCGGCGGCATCGAACTCGCCGCCGAGGGCGCGCCGCTCCGCCTCGCCTGCGCGGGCGGCGACTTCCGCATCGCCCTCGACGGCACGCCGCTGCCGCAAGTGGTGACGCTGCTGCTGGAGCCGGGCTCGGCGCTTGCCATCCGCCCGGGCGAATCGGGTGCCTGGTGCAGCGTGGCGATGGCGGGCGCGCTCGATCTCCCTCCCGTTCTCGGCTCGCGCGCAACACAGGCACGGGCGGGCCTCGGCGGCTTTGCCGGGCGCACCCTTCAACCGGGCGACCGCATTCCCGTGCTTCCGGCCCCGCCGGAATGCCACCGTCCACCGGAGGCGCTGGCGGCGCCCTGGCTCGACCGTCCCTCCGGGCTCATCCGCGTGCTTCTCGGTCCGCAGGACGATTTCTTCGGTGCAAACGCCATCGCCGCCTTCTGCGCCGGGCCGTGGATCGTGGGGGCGAACAGCGACCGCATGGCCTGGCTGCTGCAAGGCGAGCCGCTCTCCCACGCGCGCGGCTACAACATCGTCTCCGACGGCGTGGCGATGGGGGCGATCCAGGTGCCGGGCGAAGGGCTGCCCTTCGTGCTGATGGCCGATTGCCAGCCCACCGGCGGCTATCCGAAGATCGCCACCGTCATCGGCGCCGACCTCGGTCGTCTTGCCCAGGCGAGGGCGGGCACGCGGCTTCGCTTCCGCGCGGTCTCGCACGCCGAGGCGATGGCGGCGCGACGCGAACAGGCGGAACTCCTCGCCCGCACCCCTGCGCGCGAACCGCTGGTCCGCCGCAATTTTTCCTCCGCCGTGCTCCGCCGCGCCACGCTCGCCGCCGGCGTGCTCGGGCCGGCCGCCGTCCCCGCGCGCGACCCGCACGCCGAAGGCCGGCTCGCCGCTTCGGAACGTCTGGACGTGCTGCTCGACGAGGGTTCCTTCCGCCCCGCATCCCCCGGCGCGCTGATCGGCGCAGGAACCATTTCGGGCCGGCTGGTGCGCGTGGCTGCCGCGGACGCGCCGGAAGCCGTCGCCGCGGCGGCGCGCGCCGCCGCCGTTGCCGGGGAGCCGTTCGTCGTGCTGCTCGACTCCCCGGGCACGTGTCTGGCCGAAGGCGCGGCGGCACTCGCCGGCCTCGGCACCCTCGCCGCCGGCCTCGCCGCCGCATCCCCGGCGCCGCGCATCGGCGTGGCGTCCGGGCCGCTCGTCGGCGTATCGGCGCTCGCCGCCGGCCTCGTCGATCTGCTGGTGCTGGCGGAAACCGCCGGCCCGCTCGCGCTCACCGGTCCCGAGGCGGCGCGCGCGGTCACCGGGGAAATCACCGATGCCGAGGCGCTGGGCGGTACAACGCTGCACGCGGAACGAACCGGGCTTGCCTCGCTCACCGCGGCGAACGAAGTCGAGGCGCTGCGCGCCGTGCGCCGCCTGCTCGACTTCCTGCCCTGGACGCATCGGGGAAAAACCGCGCCGGTAGAAAGTTTCGACGATCCGGCCCGCACGTCGCCGCTGCTCGAACGCCTCGCCGCCGAGCCGGACGGCGTGGACGACATGGAAACCGTGCTGCGCGAAATCGCGGACGAAGGGGATTTCCTCGAACTCGCTCCCGGCTACGGCGCAAGCCTCGTCACCGGCCTCGCCCGGCTGGCGGGCTTCGCCACCGGCTTCCTCGCCAGCCAGCCGAGGGCGCTCGGCGGCGCGCTCGACAACGCGGCACTCGCCAAGGGTGCCCGCTTCGTCAACCTTTGCGCGCGGCTCGGCCTTCCCCTCGTCACGCTGGTCGATTCCCCTGGCCTGCTGCCCGGCGCGGCGGAGGCGGAGGGCGGCCAGCTCGGCCTCGCTGCCGGCCTCGCGCGCGCCTACGCAACGGCGCCGGTGCCGAAGGCAAGCGTCGTCACGGGTGCGGCCTTCGGCCCCGCCGCCGTGGTGCTGGGGGCGAGGGCGCTCGGCGCGCACGCCGTTCTCGCCTGGCCCGGCGCGCGCATGGCGCTGATCGATCCGGCGGGCGCCGCCCTGCTCGCCCACCCCGAAGACCGCAACGACCCGGAGCGCCTGGCCGCGCACACGGAAGCGGCGGCGGCGGAACTTTCCGGCGCGGCGGCGGTGGCGGCCGGGCTGGCCTCGGTGGTGATCGCCCCGTGCGAAACGCGTCCGAACCTCATCGCCGCACTGGCCTCCGCGCGGAAGGGGCGCTGATGTTCGGCAAGATCCTCATCGCCAACCGCGGCGAGATCGCCTGTCGCATCATCCGCACCGCGCGCCGCCTCGGCGTGCACACCGTCGCCGTCTGCTCCGAGGCCGACCGCACGGCGCTGCACGCGCGCCTTGCCGACGAATGCGTGCCGATCGGTCCGGCCCCCGCCGCGCAATCCTACCTCCGCATCGAGGCCATCCTGGAAGCCTGCGCCCGCACGGGCGCCGAGGCGGTGCACCCCGGCTACGGCTTCCTCTCCGAGCGCGCCGATTTCGCCGCGGCGGTGCAGGCCGCCGGCCTCGCCTTCATCGGCCCCAATGTGCGGGCGATCGCCACCATGGGCGACAAGCTCGCCTCGAAGGCCATGGCCGCCACGGCGGGCGTTGCCACCGTGCCTGGCCACGCGGGGGTGGTGGAAAGCGCCGCCGAAGCCGCGCGCATCGCCGGGGAAATCGGCTATCCGGTGATGCTGAAGGCGGCGGCGGGCGGCGGCGGCAAGGGCATGCGCGTCGCCCGCGTGCGCGCGGAAGTGGCCGAGGCGCTAGCCCGCGCGCAGTCGGAGGCCACGGCCGCCTTCGGCGACGGCCGCGTGCTGATGGAGAAGTTCATCGTCGCCCCGCGCCATATCGAGGTGCAGGTGCTGGGCGACCGCCACGGCAACGTCGTGCACCTGGGCGAACGCGAGTGCTCGCTGCAGCGCCGGCACCAGAAACTGGTCGAGGAATCGCCCAGCCCCTTCGTGAACGCGGACATGCGCGCGCGCATGGGCGCCCAGGCGGTCGCGGTGGCCAAGGCCGTCGGCTACGACTCCGCCGGCACGGTGGAGTTCATCGTCGGCCCGGACGGCGCCTTCTATTTCCTCGAAATGAACACCCGCCTGCAGGTGGAGCACGGCGTCACCGAACTGGTCACCGGCCTCGACCTGGTGGAACTGATGCTCCGCGTCGCCGCCGGAGAGGCGCTGCCCTTCGCGCAAAGAGACGTGCGCCTGCACGGCTGGGCGGTGGAATGCCGCATCAACGCCGACGACCCGGAACGCGGCTTCCTGCCCGCGAGCGGGCGCATCACCCGCTACGTCCCGCCGGCCGGCGTGCGCCTCGATTCCGGGGTGGAGGCGGGATCATCGGTGCCGGTCCAGTACGATTCCCTCCTCGCCAAGCTGCTGACCCACGCGCCCACGCGGGCGGAAGCCATCGCCGCCGCGGCGGAGGCGCTCGACCGCTTCGCGCTGGAAGGCGTGCGGACGAATCTGCCGTTCCTCGCGGCGCTGATGGCGCATCCGCGCTGGCGGGCGGGCGCGCTGTCCACCGATTTCATCGCCGAGGAATTTCCCGAAGGCTTCGCTCCGGCGATACCGGAAGGCGCGCTGGCGCTTCGTTTCGCCGCCGTCGCCGCGGCGATGCGGGTGCGCGCGGAGAGCCGCGAACGCCCCGGCACGGCGCCGCACGCGGGCGCCTGGCATTGGGTGGTGGAGGTGGCGGACGCCCCCTTCGCGCTCACGGTCGAAGCGGCGGGCGATGACCTGGCGGTGCATTTCGCCTCCGGCGCGACGCTCCGCGTCGCCGGCGCCTGGCGTCCCGGCGCGCCCATCTGGGAAGGCCGTGTGGATGGCGTGGAAATGGCCTTTCGCGTCGGAGGCGACGCGGGCCGCTGGCGGCTGGAACACGCCGGCTTCGCGGCGGAGGTGCGCGTGCGCCCGCCGCGGGAGGCGGAACTGGCGCGCCTTATGCCGAAGGCGAAAGCCACCGGCGGCGCGGCGCACCTGCGCGCGCCGATGCCGGGCCTCGTGCGCGCGGTGCTCGTTGCTCCCGGCCAGGATGTCGAGGCGGGCGAGGCGCTGGTGGTGCTGGAGGCGATGAAGGTGGAAATCACGCTCCGCGCCGCGCACGCCGCCCACATCGCCGTCCTGCACGCCGTGCCGGGGGCGCTCGTCGCCCCCGACGCGGTGCTGGTGGAGTTCGGCTGAGCCCTCTCAGTCGTTGGCGGCGGCGATGGCCTCGATGGTCGCCCGCGTCACCTCCGCGGTAGTGGCCTTGCCGCCGAGGTCGGGCGTGTGCCAGCGCGGTTCCGCCGTCACCCGCTCGATGGCCCGCATCAGCCGCGCGGCCGCCGCGCCTTCGCCGAGGTGCTCGAGCAGCATCACCGCCGACCAGAAGGTGCCGACCGGGTTGGCGATGCCCTTGCCCATGATGTCGAACGCCGAGCCGTGGATCGGCTCGAACATCGAGGGGAACTCCCGCTCCGGGTTCAGGTTGGCGGTGGGCGCGATGCCGAGCGAGCCCGCGAGCGCGGCGGCGAGATCGGAGAGGATGTCGGCGTGCAGGTTGGTCGCCACCACCGTGTCGATCGATTCCGGGCGCAGCACCATGCGCATGGTCATGGCGTCCACGAGCATCTTGTCCCAGGTCACGTCGGGGAACTCCCTGGCGATCCCGGCCGCCACCTCGTCCCACAGCACCATGGCGTGGCGCTGCGCGTTCGACTTCGTCACCACCGTCAGCAGCTTGCGCGGGCGCGACTGCGCGAGGCGGAAGGCGAAGCGCATGATGCGCTCCACGCCGCCGCGGGTGAGGATGGAGACGTCGGTCGCCGCCTCCAGCGGCAGGCCCCGGTGCACGCGCCCGCCCACGCCGGCGTATTCTCCCTCCGAGTTCTCGCGCACGATCACCCAGTCGAGTTCCTTGCCGGAAACGGCGCGCAGCGGCGAGGTGATGCCCGGCAGCACGCGCGTCGGGCGCACGTTCGCGTACTGGTCGAACGGCTGGCAGATGGCGAGCCTCAGCCCCCACAGCGTGATGTGGTCGGGAATATCCGGGTGGCCGGCCGAGCCGAACAGGATGGCGTCGTGGTGGCGGATGCGCTCGCGCCCGTCGTCCGGCATCATCACGCCGTGCTTCTTGTAGTATTCGCCGCCCCAGTCGAAGTGGTCGAAGGCGAAGGAGAAGCTGCCGCAGCGTGCGGCGAGGGCTTCCAGCACTTCGACTCCGGCGGCCACCACTTCGGTGCCGATGCCGTCGCCGGGGATGGCCGCGATCCGGTAGGTTTTCATCAGGAGACTCCCGTTTCGATTAGTGCGATCAGGACTGCGCCGTGGACTGCGCAACAACCACCGCCGCCGGACGGGTCACCGAGCGCGCCAGCACCAGCGTGAGGGCCGCCGAGACAATCAGCAGTCCGGCGACGAAGTAAAGCCCCCCGGCGAAGCTGCCGGTGGCGGCCTTGATCCAGCCGATCATCGCCGGCCCGACGAAACCGCCGAGGTTGCCGATGGAGTTGATGGTGGCGATGCCGGTCGCGGCGGCGGGACCGGAGAGGAACATCGTCAGCATGCTCCACAGCGGCGGCTTGGCGGAGGTGATGCCGACGTTCACCAGCACCAGCGCCGCCACCACGGCGACGACGCTCGCCGAGATGCCGGCCAGCGCGAGGCCCACGGCGGCGGCGATGCAGGCGACCACCACGTGCCAGGTGCGCTCGTTGCGGCGGTCGGAGTGCCACGCCCACAGATACATGGCGCCGATGGCCACCGCGGGCGGGATGGAGTTCAGGTAGCCCACCGTCATGGTGGACAGGCCGAAGCTCTTGATGATCTGCGGCGCCCAGATGCCCAGCGTGTAGAGCCCCGCCGAGGTGCCGAAATAGACGAGCGAGAGGGTGAGCACCCGCCAGTCGGCAAGCCCGCGCCAGACGCTCGTGTGCGAGTAGGCGCTCTGCGCCTTGCGCTCGGACTCGAGCATCGCCACCAGCCAGGCGCGCTCGTCGGGGGTGAGCCAGGTGGCCTGCTCCGGCCGATCGGTCATGGTGAACAGCACGACGACGCCCATCACCACCGCCGGCAGCGCCTCCAGCATGAACAGCCATTTCCAGCCGCTGATGCCGCCGAAGCCGTGCATGGTGAGGATGGCACTGGAAATCGGCGATCCCAGCACCACCGAGATCGGCACCGCCGCCATGAACAGCGAGGTCACGGCCGCGCGCCGCCGCGCCGGGAACCAGTAGCTCAGATACAGGATGACGCCGGGGAACAGCCCGGCCTCGGCGGCGCCGAGCAGGAAGCGCAGCACGTAGAAGCTGGTCGCCCCCTGCGCCAGCGCCGTCGCCGCGGAGAAGATGCCCCACACCACCATCACCGGGGCGATCCACAGCCGCGCGCCCAGCCTGTCGAGGATGAGATTCGAGGGCACCTCGAACAGGAAATAGCCCCAGAAGAAGATACCGGCGCCGAAGCCGAACACGGCGGGCGACAGGCCAAGCTCCCGGTTCATCTGCAGTGCGGCGAAGCCGACGTTCACCCGGTCGATGTAGGCGATGAAATAGAGAAACATGATGAGAGGCACGATTCGCCACGAGATCTTCCGCAATGTGCGGGTTGCGAGCGCGTCGGTCATCGAGATGTCTACTCTGCTGTGCGGTTTTTCTTTTTGCCCGGCCGCGCGAAGGCGGCACGGCTGCACAGGCTAGGGAGATAGGACCGGCACCGGAACACTCTCCTGATTATATAAAATCATGCAATAATGCCCCGGCGCATGCGAGAGGAGGGCACGGGCATGGAACTCGACGGGCTGCGTTGCTTTCTCGTCGTGGCCGACGAGCTCCACTTCGGCCGCGCGGCGCTGAAGCTCGCGCTGCAGCCCGCGGTGCTCGGCCGGCGGGTGCGGGCGCTGGAGGCCGACCTCGGCGTGCGCCTGTTCGCCCGCACCACCCGCAGCGTGGCGCTCACGTCCGAAGGCGCCGAACTCGAGCGCGAGGCACGCGACATCCTCTCCTGCCTCGATACGCTCCGCGAGAGCTTCCGCGCCCGGGGGCGCGCGCAGGCGGCGCGCCGTTTCCGCATCGGCGCCATCGACAGCGCCGCCGGCGGCCTGCTGCCGGAACTGCTCGGCGACCTCCGCCGCGTGCATCCGGAGTTCGCCGTGCGCGTGCACGAGGACAAGACCATCCGCCTGCTGCCCAAGCTTCTCTCGGGCGCGATCGACCTCGCCTTCATCCGCCCGCCCGAACGCGCCGACCGCCGGGTGGAAATCCGCCCGCTGTTCTTCGAGGCCGCCGTCGTGGCGATGCCGGCGAACCACCCTCTCGCCGGGCGGGAGTTCGTGACGCTGGCGGACATCGCGGGCGAGCCCCTGATCGTGCCGGAGCGGAGTTCCCGCCCGCACAGCCACGACTTGACGATGAAACTGTTCGCCGGGGCCGGCCTCGTGCCGAGGGTGGCGGAGATCGCCGACGAGAAGCAGACCATCGTCACCCTGGTCGCCGCCGGTCTCGGCCTCGCGGTGGTGCCGCGCTGGACCCGCCGCCTCGGCCCGCCGGGCGTGTCCTTCGTGCCGCTCTGCGACGCCGACGGACGTGGCATCGGCCGCCTGCCTCTCGCCGCGGCGTGGCTTGGCGGGGTGCGCGACGGCATGCGCGAGGAGATCCTGGCCGTGCTGTTCCGTAACGCCAACAAATACCGCGACATGCCCTGAGGGCGCGGTCACGTCGCCAGCGAAGCCCCTCCGTCGATAAGGATCTGCTGGCCGGTGATCGCTCCGGCCGCGTCGGAGAGCAGGAACAGGGTGAGGGCGGCAACCTCCTCGGGGGAGACGAAGCGGCCGATCGGCGGCAGCTTCGGCACCACGCCGCCGCGCGCGGGGTCGCGCAGCATCGGCGTGTCGGTGGCGCCGGGGGCGACCACGTTCACGGTGATGCAGCGGGGTGCGAGTTCCGCCGCCCAGGAGCGGGCGAGCCCGACCATCGCCGCCTTCGCCGCCGCGTACTGGCTGCGTCCCGGCGCGCCCAGGGCGATGCGGCTGCCGATCAGCACGATGCGCCCGCCTGCGGGCAGGCGCGGGGCGAGGTGCTGCGCCAGTTGCGTCGCCGCCTCCACGTGCAGCCGCCACATCGCCTGGCCGTCGGCAAGCCTGAGCGTTTCCAACGTGCCGGTGCGCATGAAGCCTGCCGCGTGCACCAGCGCGTCCACCTCCCCGAGCCCGCCGAGCGCGCCGGCCAGGGCTTCCGGGTCGGCAAGATCGACGCCAACGGCGGAAAACGCCGCGTGCGCGATCGCCGGGCGGGAGCGGCTGAAGCCCACCACGCTCCAGCCCTCCGCCAACAGGCGCTGAACGATGGCGGCGCCGATGCCGGAGCTTGCCCCGGTCACCAGCGCCCGCCGCGCCGTCACGCCTTGTAGGCCTTCGCCTGCGCCTGGATCTTCGCCGCGTCGAAATCGTTGATCGCCGCGATCAGGTCGTTCGTGTAGTAGGTTTTCAGGTCGCCGAGCTTGTAGTTGTTCATCTTCGCCTCGGTGGTAAACTCCACCGGGTTGATGCTGCCCATCTTCGCCCCCGCGTATGGTGGCTCGTAGAGGCGGATGCGCCGGCTGATCTCGGTCATCATCGCCGTCACCGCCGCCGCCCCGCTGCTGCCGCGCGGCGCGGTTTCCGGGTACATCTTCAGGAAGGCCTCCACGCCAGCGGTCGGGTTGGCCAGGATGAACACCGAGGCCTTCGCCACCGAGCGGCCGTAGCCGACGGCAAGCGCCTTGTCCTTGGCGAGGAACTCGTCCTTCGCCATCAGGAACTGGCCGCCGATCATCGGCAGGTGCGCCGGGCGCGGAAGGAACGCCAGCTTGATGCCGGCGGCCTCGATCTGCCCGAAGCCGGTGTCGTAGTAGGCCAGCGCGTCGATGGCGCCGCGCTCGAGCGCGACCCCCGCCTGCGAGCCATTGCCCACCGCGGTCCATTTCACGTCGCGTTCGGGGTCGATGCCGATGCTGCGCAGCACGTTCTTCGTCACCGGGTATTCGGTGCCGCCGAAGTCGGAAACGCCGATGTTGTGGCCCTTCAGGTCCTGGTAGCTCTTGATCTTCGAGCCGGGCTTCACCGCCACGTCCCATTTGTAGGGATAGGTGTACTCGTAGAAGTTCAGCATCTTGCCCCACTGGCCCTTCGCCAGCAGCGGCAGCCCGAACGAGGGCACGCCGACGCCGATATCGACGTCGCCACGCTCCACCGCCACCTGCACGTTGGCGTTGCCGCCGATGGCCATGCCCTTCACGGTGAAGCCTTCGGCGGCGTTGTAGCCGAGCGTCTCGCCGATGAGCAGGTTGATCAGGTTGGCGCTGATGGCCTTCTGCCCGAAGCCGACGCGAAGCTGCTTCAGCCCCGCCGCCGTTCCCGTGCCGCCAAAAGCCGCGGCGCCGGCCAGAGCGCCGCCCGCCGCCATCAGGTGCCTGCGCGTGATCATCGTTCGTTTCTCTCCTTGGTGTTGGATTTTTACTTCTTGCGTTCGCCCCAGTGGACGATCTTCCGCTCCGCCTCGCGTACGACGGCATGCATCAGGATGCCGACGACCCCGAGGATGATGAGCGCCGCGAACACCCCGGCGACGTCGCTCACCGCCTGCGCCTGGGTGATCACCACGCCCATGCCCTGCTGCGCGCCGAGGAATTCCGCGACGATGGTGCCGAGCAGCGCGTACACCATCGCCATGTCGAGCCCGGCGAACAGGTACGGTGCGGCGTTCGGCAGCTTGACGATGCGGTAGGTTTCGAGCGGCGTCGCGCTCAGCGAGCGCATCAGGTCGAGCCGCTCCGGTTCCACCGCGCGCAGGCCGGCGAAGCTGTTCACCAGCATGGGGAAGAAGGCGAGCATGGCGGAGATGGTGATCTTCGAGCCGTCGCCGAAGCCGGCCCAGATCACCACCAGCGGCGCGATCGCCACCTTCGGCAGGCACTGCAGGGCAAAGGCGTAGGGCATGACGAGCTTTTCCACCAGCCGGCTCTCCGCCATCGCCGAACCGAGCGCGAGCCCGCCCACCGAACCGATGACCATGCCGAGCATCGAGTTCTTCATCGTGCTCCACAGCGGCAGGTAGTAGCCGACCCGGCTCGCCGGGTTCACCGCGAGGCCCGACCACAGGGCGTGCCAGACCGCCTGCGGCGTCGGCATGATGTAGGGCGGCAGGTGGAACATCTGCACCGAGGCCGACCAGGCGGCCAGCAGCACGACGAGTCCGGCGGCGCTGATCGCCGTGCCGCTGGCGCCCGCCTTGTCGGTGCGCTTGCGGGAACGTCCTGTGTTCGCGGCGGTGGTGGCGCTGCTCATGCGTCCTCTCCCTGTCCGGTCAGCAGGTGGCGGATTTCGCGGGCGAGTGCCGGATAGCTCGGATGGCTGATGATGGTGTCGTTGTTGCGCGGGCGGGGGATGTCCACCTTCAGTTCGCGCAGCACGCGCCCCGGCCGCGGCGACAGCACCACCACCCGGTCGCCGAGGAAGATCGCCTCGCTGATGGAGTGGGTGATCAGCATCACCGTCTTGCCGCTCTGCTGCCAGATGCGCTGCAGTTCCAGGTTCATCCGCTCGCGGGTCAGCGCGTCCAGCGCGCCGAACGGCTCGTCCATCAGCAGGATGCGCGGGTTGCGCACCAGCGCCCGGCAGATGCCCACGCGCTGCTGCATGCCGCCGGAAAGCTCGTAGGGATAGCGCGCCGCGAAATCGGTCAGCCCCGATATCTCCAGCAGCGCCTCGATGTTCTCGCTGTTGCCGCCCTTGTGGCCGCCGACGCGGAGCGGCAGCGCCACGTTCTCGCGCACGGTGAACCACGGCAGCAGGTTGGCGGCCTGGAACACCACGCCCACCTCGCGCGAAGGGCCGGTGATCGGCACGCCCCCCAGCGCCGCCGTGCCGCCGTCGTAGCCGTCGAGTCCGGCGAGGATGCGCAGCAGCGTGCTCTTGCCGCAGCCCGAGGGGCCGACCACGCTGACGAACTCGCCCTCGGCGATGTCGAGGTCGATGCCGGAAAGCGCCTGCACGGCGCCGCCCGCGAAGGATTTGTCGAGGTTGCCGATGTGGATCAGCGGCGGGGCGGCGGCCGGCTCGGGGGAGAGGGGCATGGCGTCCACCATTGGCGGATTCGGGTTCACGGCGTTCCCTCCTTGACCCAATCCGGCGCGAGCCGGACATATTTGATCGCCTGCCGGAAGTAGGTGAAGGCGATGTGCAGCATGCCGTCCGGCGTCTGCGTCAGCGACGGGTAGGAGAATTCCCTGTTGCGCCGGTCCTTGGAATTGTTGGTCAGGCAGTAGCCGTCGCCCACTTCCAGGTTGCGCCGCCACGGCCACGTCCGCCCGCCGTCGGCGGAGAGCGCCAGCTTCAGCGGCGCCCGCGGCGCGCCCCAGAAGGCCGGCCCGCTCGGAGGCGGCGCCGCCTCGCCGAGGTCGTCGTAGAGGCCGCTGCGCCGGCCGGTGGCATCCGCGGCGCTGCTGGCGTTGAAGACCAGGGCGATGCGCCCGTCGGCCAGGGCCAGCGCCTGGATCGAGGCGTTGTTGTTCGGCAGCCCGGTGGGCACGGGCGCGCTCCAGTCGCGGCCCGCGTCATCGGCGCGGCTGGCGTGGACGAAGTCGGCGCGGCGGCTGCGGAACAGCCCGAGCAGACCGCCGGCGGCCTGCCGCACTACGCTCATGTGCACGCATCCGGTGCTGTCCGGTACCGGATATTCCTGCCAGCTCCGTCCCGAATCCTCGGAGATGCGCACGAGACTGAAGTCGGCGTCGCCCATCCACGGCCCCTCGGCGGGGGTCACGCAGCGGTAGAGCGGCAGCAGCCAGGCACCGCTTGCCAGCACCACCGGCGGGTGGCGGACGAACACGCCGTAGCCCGGCCCCGGCTCGATCATGCTTTCCGCGTCGCTCCAGGTCTTGCCGTTGTCGCGCGAAAGGCGGCGGCGGATGAAGGCGGTATCCTGGTGCCCGCCTTGCTGCGCCGTGTGCAGCAGCCACAGCGTGCCGTCGGGGGCGGGGAACAGCACCGGGTTCTGCTCGGAGCGGCTGGCGTCGCCGGAAAGCTTCCGCGGTGCCGGCCACGCCGTCGCGCCCGGCTCCAGGCGGGAGAAATAGATGGAGACGTCGGCCACGCCTTCCTGCGTGCCGCCGAACCAGGCGCAGCCGAGCGCGCCGTCGGCGAGCGCCACGATGTTGGCCGAGTGGTTCTGCACCACCGGCGAGGGCAGGTAGGCCTCGAGGCGTTCGGCGTCATCCGCGCGCGGACGCAGCATGGCGGCATCGGGCGCGCCAAGGCGGGGGTCGGCTTCGGTGGGCATCGTGTCCTGTTCCGCTGTGGTCATGGGGCCATCTCCACGCCGATCGCTCCGGCGGAAAGCCGCAGCGCGGTGCCAAGCTCGCCGGCGATGCGCAGCACCTCCGGCCGGGCGGCGGCGACGAACGCTTCCAGCGGCGCCCGTCCCGCGTCGATCGTCAGGCTCACCCCGGCGACCGGCGTGCCGGATGCGTCGAGCACCGGTGCCGCCACGGTGCGCAGCCCATATGCGTTCTCGCCGTCGGAAATCGCGTAGCCTTGCCGGCGCACCTCGCCGAGCCGCGCGAGCAGCGCGTCGAGGCTGGTCAGCGTGTGCTCGGAAAGCTTCACCCGCTCGGTGCTTTCCAGAATCGCCACCTGCTCCGCCTCCGGCAGGAAGGCGAGCAGGGCGTGGCCCAGCGCCGCCCCGTAGGCGCGCACCCGGCTGCCCGGCCGGCGGTCGAGGTGCTGACGCAACTGTCCGGTCTGCACCCGCGTCAGGTAGATGACGTCGGCGCCGTTCAGCGCCCCGAACGAGCCGGCGTCGGCGATCGCGGGAATGCACTCGCGCAGCAGTGGTGCCGCGTGCGCGCCGAGGCTCTGCGAGGCGAGCGCGAGGTAGCCGAGTTCCAGGCATTTCAGCGTCAGGCGGAAGCGCTTGCTGCCGTTCACCGCGGCGACGTAGCCGAGCGAGACAAGGGTGTGGACGAGGCGGAAGGCGGTGCCGCGGTCAAGCCCGGCGCGGGCGGCGATCTCGCTCACGGTCTGTTCCGGCCAGGCGGGGTCGAAGGCGCGCAGCACCGCGAACACCTTGAACGCCGATTGCACGTGATTCTTGGCGTTTTCCGCCACGCCGACGCCTCCTGCGAGCATTGCCGTTTGTTCGGAATGCGAACGTTTGTTGATATGCTGAACATAAGGCGCCCCGGACCGCCAAGGCAAGAGGGATTCGCAGAGCCGGCGCCGTCACGTCGCGGCGGTGGAATCGTCCCCCGTCGGCACCACCCAGGCGTCCTCGACGCCAAGCCGCAAGGTCTCCGCCGCCAGCGTTTCTCCGGCCCGGAGCGTCATCCGCACGGTGCCTTCGAGCGGCGGCAGCAGCCGGAGCGTCAGCGTGCGGTCCCCGCCCGCGTAGGCTGTGCGGACGACGCGGGCTGGCGGCCCCTCGGCCGCCGGGCGCAGCGCGTGCGGGCGGAGCAGCAGCAGCGCCGGCCCCTCCCTTTGTTCCGGCGCGGCGCGCGCGGAAAGAACGTGCGGCCCCAGCGCCACCTCGGCGTGGCCGCCGCGCACGGCCAGCACGGTGACGGGAAGCGTGCTCCCCTGGCCGATGAAGCCCGCCACGAACGGGTGCCGCGGCCGGTCGTACAGATCGGCGGCGCCGCCAAGCTGCAGCAGGCGGCCGTGGTGCAGGATGGCGATGTTGTCCGCGAGCGTCATCGCCTCCGCCTGGTCATGGGTGATGTAGACCATGGTGGCGCCGATCCGCTCGCGGAACTGCGCCAGCTCCTCGAGCATCGATGCCTTCAGGTGCGGATCGAGATTGGCCAGCGGCTCGTCGAGCAGTACCAGGTCGGGCTCGGCGACGAGGCAGCGGGCCAGCGCCACCCGCTGCCGCTGCCCGCCGGAAAGCGAGGCCGGCCGCCGGTCCCCGAAGCCGGCGAGGCCCACGGCGGCGAGCGCGGCGGCCACCGCGCCCGAGCGCCGGCCGAGGGCGGCGCCCCGCACCTTCAGCGGGTAGCCGACGTTCTCCGCCACCGTCATGTGCGGCCACAACGCGTAGGCCTGGAACACCACGCCGACGTTGCGCCGCTCGGGCGGCAGGAACACGCCGGGCGCACTCACCACCCGCTCGCCGATGGCGATGCGCCCGCCGTCCGGCCGGTCGAGCCCGGCGACGAGGCGAAGCAGCGTCGTCTTGCCGCATCCCGAAGGCCCGAGCACGGCGAGGCAGCCGCCGTCCGGCACGCTCAGGCTCACCCCGTCGAGCGCGACCGCTGCCGCGCCGGGGAAACGCCGGCTGATCCCCTGAAGCGTCAGTCCCGCCATGGCAGCAGCCCCGGCCGGTGGCGTCCGGCGCGTTCGGCGAGCGCCATCAGCGCCACGGTGATGGCGGTGGCGATGCTCGCCACTGCGGCCGCCTGCCCGAACTCGCCCGCCTGCCCCAGGTTGTAGACGATCACCCCCATCGTTTCGTGCCCCTCCGACCACAGCAGCGCCGAAACCGTCAGTTCGTTGAAGGCGATCAGGAACACCATCAGCGCCCCGGCCGCCACCGCCGGCGCGATCAGCGGCAGGGTCACGTCACCGAAGCGCCGCAGGGGCGCCGCGCCGCTGATCGCCGCCGCCTCCTCGAGGCTGGGGTCGAGGCGCTCCAGCGCGGCGGTAACGGGCCGGCGCGCCAGCGGCAGGAAGCGCATCAGGTAAGCGGCGAGGATGATGCGGAGCGTATCGTAGAACGCGATGCCGCCGACGGGGCGCAGGAACAGCAGGATGCAGGCGATGGCCAGCACCACCCCCGGCATGGCGAAGGGCAGGTCGGCGGCGAGCAGCGCGAGACGCAAGGCGCGCTGGCCCGCGCCGGCATGGCGGGCAAGATGGCTCGCCGGGGCGGCGAGCACGGCCAGCGCCAGGGCGGCGCCGCCGGCCAGCCGCAGCGAGTTCCACAGCGCCCGTAACACCGGCGATCCGGACCCGAGCGCGTCGCGGAACTGCGCCAGTGTGATCGTGGCGGGGCCGAGCGTCAGTCCCTCCGCCTTCACCAGCGCCGAACCCAGAAGCGCCGCCAGCGGCAGGCCGAGAAGCGCGAGCAGCAGCAGCCACACGCCCGCTTCCGCGAATGGCCGGGCGCGGCCGAGCGCGAACGGCTCGCCGGCGGCGGCGGTGGCGCGCACGTCGAGCCGGCCGCCGAGCAGCCGTTCCAGCGCCACGGCGGCCAGCGCCAGCGCGCCGAGCAGCAGCGACAGCAGCGTCACCGAGCCGAGGGCGCTCGGGCCGAAGCCGGTCAGGTGCTGATAGATTTCCGTGGTCAGCACCAGGTAGCGGCCGGGGATGCCCAGCAGGGCGGGTGTGCCGAAATTGCCGATGGCCGCGACGAAGGCGAGCGACAGGCCGCCGGCCAGGGCGGGGGCGGACAGCGGCAGGATCACCGACAGCAGTGTCCGCCACGGCCCGGCGCCGGCCGCTCGGGCGGCGTCCGTCAGGTCGCGCGGCAGCGCGCGGAGCCCGGCACGGAGCGCGATGAACACCAGCGGCGCCTGTTCGATGCCGAGCAGCAGAACGATGCCGGCGGGGCCGAAGATCGGCTCCGGCGACCCCGGCGCGGGAGCGAGGCCGAGGGGCGCGAGCACCGGGCTTGCCGGCCCCACCAGCGCGATCCAGGCGAGCGCGGTGATCTGCGGCGGGATGATCAGCAGCAGCACGAACAGGAAACCCATGGTCTCCCGGCCTCTCAGGTCGGTGAGGGCGGTGAGCAGCGCCAACCCGCCGCCGAGCAGCGCGGCCAGCGCGGTCGAGCCGAGGCCGGTGAACAGCGTGTGGACGAGCGCGCGGACGGTTTCCGGGGAGAGAAGCGCGGCCACCGCGCCGCCGCCCGCCGGCGCGTAGGCGAGCAGCGCCACCGCCGCCGCCAGCGCCAGGGCCGCGATCAGCAGCGCCAGCGCGACGCCGAGCGCGCCTTCGGCCATCGCCCGCTCCGCGTCCGCCGGTCTCAGCCGCCGAACAGGGCCGTGAAACGCTGCTTCAGCGCGTCCTGGTGCGCGAGCAGCGCCGCCACGTCGAGCGGCATCAGCTTC
>JAJXZO010000195.1 GCA_021780035.1 Pseudomonadota bacterium | reverse complement strand
CGCGCGTTGTGTCGCACGCGCGGGCGCAGCTGTCCAGGGCCGCGCGCCGCGGCTACGGCATGGCGAAGCGCAGCAGCGACACCGCGGCGATCAGCCACACCGCGCCGCCCACCTCGCGCCCGCGCCCGGCCAGCGCCTTCACCAGCGCGTAGGTGATGAAGCCGATGCCGATGCCGGTGGCGATGGAGAAGGTGAATGGCGTCGCCACCGCGGTGACCACCGCCGGCAGGTAGTCGGTCATGTCGTCCCAGTTCACGTCGCGCAGCGCGCGGGCCATCAGGCAGGCGACGAACACTAGCGCCGGGGCGGTGGCGAACCCGGGGATGGAGGTGGCCAGCGGCGCGAAGAACAGCGTGGCGAGAAACAGGATGCCGGTGGTGAGCGCGGTTAAGCCCGTGCGCCCGCCCACCTGGATGCCGGCGGCACTCTCGATGTAGCTGGTGACGGTGGAGGTGCCGAGCACCGAGCCGAGGATGGCGCCGCCCGAATCGGCGGTCAGCGCCTGTTGCAGCCGCGGCACCGTGCCGTCGGGGCGCATCAGCCCGGCGCGGTGCGTGGTGGCGATCAGCGTGCCGGCGTTGTCCAGCACGTCCACCAGGAAGAAGGTCAGCACGATGCTGGAAAGCCCGAGCCCCAGGGCGCCGGGGATGTTCATCTGCAGCAGCGTCGGCGCGAGCGAGGGCGGCAGCGACATGACGCCGGTGAAGCGGGTGAGCCCGAAGGGGATGCCGGCGGCGGCGGTGGCGAGGATGCCGATCAGCACCGAGGCGGAAATGCCGCGCGCGGCCAGCGCCGCCATCAGGATGAAGCCGAGGGAGGCCAGCACCGTCTTCACTGTATCGAGATGGCCGAGCGTGACGAGCGTGGCCTTGCTCGCTGCCACGATGCCCATGTTCTCGAGCCCGATCAGGGCGAGGAAGAAGCCGATACCGGCGCCGATGCCGAGCTTGAGGGAGAGCGGAATGCTGTTGATCAGCCACTCCCGCACCCTGAGCAGGGAAATGGCGAGGAACAGCAGGCCGGAGAGGAACACGGCCCCCAGCGCCACCTGCCAGGGCACCTTCATGCCGCCCACCACCACGAAGGCGAAATAGGCGTTGAGCCCCATGCCCGGGGCGAGCGCCAGCGGATAGTTGGCGTAGAGCCCCATGGCGATGGTGGCGATGCCGGCGCCAAGGCAGGTGGCGACGAACAGGGCGCCGTGGTTCATGCCGGTGGTGGCAAGGATGGAGGGGTTGACCACGACGATGTAGACCATCGCCAGCCAGGTGGTGACCCCGGCGAGAATCTCGGTGCGGACGCTGCTGCCGGCTTCACGCACGCCGAAGGAGAAGGCCATCAGGATCTCCGGAGTCGGAAGGGGTTGCGGGGGGATTCGTAACGGCGGGCGATATTACAGCCCGCGCCGCCGCCGCCAACCCCGGCGGCGAGAAAATCGGCAACAATTCGGCCTGTCGATTGGGGCGGTTCCGTCCGCCGTGGCCCGGACAAACAACGGCCCCCGGCAGGGGAAAATCTGCACCGGGGGCCGCGGCCGGCAGACGGTCTTGCCGTGGGGGCGATCAGCCCCGGGGCGCCATCTTCTTCTTGACGGTGTGATGCACCGGATGGTGCACCACGTGATGTACCGGCTTCTTCGCCTTGTGCACCACGTGGGTGGAATGCTTCACCATCGGCTTCTTCCTGGTGGCGGCGTCGGCCTCGGCGGCGACGGCAATGGCCGGCAGCGCCAGGGCGAGCGAGGCGAGCAGGTTTCTGCGGGACAGGGGCACGGGGGACTCCATAAGCAACAAAGGGTTACGCGATCAGACGAACAACGGCAGTTAATCGCCTGATATGCTTATGTACCTTCTGCCATGGCGGAGCAAGGAAAATCTGTTGCCAGTCCGCAGTGACTAGGCTTCGTGCCGATGCATGTGCCAGCCCAGGTAGCGCGCCGCCGCCTCGTGCACCGCCGCCGCGGAGCGCGAGAGGCTTGCCGCCACGTGGTGCTCGAAGCCTTCCTCGCAGATGAAGCGGAGCAGCTTCTGCAACCCCGGAATGTGCGCCACGCCGGCGCCGCCGAACGTGGTGAGCGGGTCGTCGGTGAAACCGCCCTCGCCGACGTAGCCGCGCATCACCCCGTTCGCGTCGTCGGTGGAGAAGCGGGCGAAGCTCATCGGTCCCGGGCGGATGCGCCCGCACACCGTGCCGCAGGCGTTCTCCGTTCCCACCGAGGTGGCGATGATGTCGCTCACGCCCATGTGCGCGCCGGCGAGGAAGTGCTTCGGCAGGTTGCTGCAGTGGAAGCACACCGCCTTGTCCGGGTCGTCGCCATAGTTGTTGTTCCAGTCGAGCAGCGCGCTCGGCGTGCCGGAGGCGAGCGCGAGGGCGTGCATGCTGAGCGTGCCGCAGACGTCGGCCTCGCAGGCGCTGGAGGCCAGCGCCTCGCTCATCATGCTCATCACGGTGCAGGGCATGACGCCGAGGAAATCCTCGAGCGCCGTCCAGCACTGCACGGCGCTGACGGAGACGTCGGTCTCGCGCATCCAGCCGTGCACGACGTGGCCGAGCTTCGCCATCTTCGTCAGCGCCGCTTCCGGCACGTCTCCGCTCGGCACGTAGGCGCCGATGCGCGCGCGCTCCCCGGCCACGCCGGGGTCGTCGTCGGGCAGACGGGAGACGCGGCCGAGGATCTCGCCGAGATCGACCGGCTCGACGGAGATGCCGTTCGCCTCCAGCAGCTTCTCGCTGAAGCGCACGGTGTTGAAGGCGGCCGGGCGGGCGCCGATGCAGCCGACGCGCAGATTCCGGAAGCCCCGCACCACGCGGCAGACGGCGGCGAACCAGCCGAGGTCGGCGGCGAAGGCCTCCGAATCCGCGCTTTCCGTATGCCGGGCGGTGAGCGAGCAGGGGATGCCGAACTGGCGCAGGTTGGCGCACACCGACATCTTGCCGCAGAAACTGTCGCGGCGGTGGCTGATGCCCATGGTGTCCGGCCGGTCGGGCGTGGCCTGCACCAGCACCGGCACACCGAGCCCGGCGCGGCGCAGAGTTTCGGCGATGGCGCGCTCGTCGCCGAAATTGGGCAGGGTGACGACCACGCCGTCGATGCGCGCCCGTTCGCGGGCGAACAGCGCGGCGCAGCGCATGGCGTCGGCGTGCGTCTCCACGGCGCCGAACTTGCTCTCCGTCTCGTCGAGCGCCACGGCGGCGATACCGGCCCGCTCCAGCGCGGCCAGCATCTCCGCCCGCCCGGAGCGGGCGAGGTGGTCGGGGAAGAAGCTGCGGTTGCCGACGATGACGCCGAACGTCAGGGGCCGCTGCGGCATGGCCTTTGTCTCCCGTGGTGGAATCCCGCCGCGGCAATGGTAGGCGCGGGCCGCGCCGCTGCCCAGCCTGGGGGAGTGCCGGGCGCCTCAGCCCGCGGCGAGGAGGGGGTAGGTGGCCTCCGGGGTATAGACCGAGGCCTCCTTGCCGAGCTGCGAGCTGAACAGCACGAAGTGTTCGATCATGAGCGGCGGGCTGCGGAACAGGTTGTGCCCCTGCACGAAGGCGACGAGCTTCGCCGGCGCCGGGTCGCGCAGGCGGGCGAGCGTGACGTGCGGGGTGAAGCGGCGGCGGTCGGGCGGGCAGCCGGCGCGCTGCAGCGCCGTCTCGATCTTCGCCTGCAGCTTTTCCAGCGCCGGATTGCGTTCGACACCCACCCAGAGCGACATCTCGTGGGCCCCTTTGGCGAAGGTGCCGATGCCGGTCAGCACCAGCAGGAAGGACGGCTGGCCGAGTGAGGCCAGCGCGTGGTCGATCTCCTCGGCGCGGTGCAGCGGCATCTCGCCGATGAAGCGGAGCGTGAGGTGCAGATTCTCTGGCGACACCCAGCGCGCGCCCGGCACGCCGCCCGCCAGCGAGGCCAGCATCTGCCTGGTTTCCCAGGGAAAATCGAGGCCGACGAACAGCCGCATGCCGAACTCTCCCGCCCCTTTGCCGCGCACGCCGCGATCATAGGGCACGGACCGGCCGCGCCCCAAGCCGCGCGGTGGAAAGCCCCTGTCGAGGCGGCGCGAAACCGTGTAGGTTACAGCGAATTCGCTTGATTACGGCCCAGCCGGTCCCAAAATGACCGGCGAAGGGCATCCCGCCCGCATCGAGTTTACCGAGGAAGAGACAGACATGGCCCTTAGTCCCGACTATCGGACCTACACGGGCGCCACCCGCGCCGCCGAGGCCGCCGCAGTACTGGATGCCGGGCTGCGCGCCTACATGCTGCGCGTGTACAACTGGATGGCGTCGGGTCTGCTGCTCACCGGCGTCGTTGCCTTCGGCATCGTCAACACCAGCCTGATCAACGCTTTCTACCCGCTGGTGACGACGGCAACCGGGCAGATGGTGCGGGCGCCGAGCCTGCTCGCCATGATCAGCATCTTCGCGCCGCTCGCCTTCGTCCTGGTGATGAGCGCGGGCGTTAACCGGTTGTCCACCTCCGCCGTGCAGGGGCTCTACTGGGCGTTCTGCGTGGCGATGGGCGCCAGCATGGCCAACCTGTTCATCATCTACACCGGCACGTCCATCGCCCGGGTGTTCTTCATCACCGCCGGCACCTTCGCCGGCATGAGCATCTACGGCTACACCACCCGCGCCGACCTCACCCGCTTCGGCAGCTTCCTGATCATGGGGCTGTTCGGACTGGTGCTGGCCATGCTGGTGAACCTGTTCATGCACAGCAGCGGCATGGCGTTCGCCATCAGCGTCATCGGCGTGCTGGTGTTCACCGGGCTCATCGCCTACGACACCCAGCGCATCAAGACGAGCTATGTCCAGTTCGCCTATGCCTACGGGCCGGAGCAGGCGGCCCGCCGGGGCGTCTACGACGCGCTCGGCCTCTACCTGAACTTCATCAACCTGTTCCAGATGCTGCTGATGCTGATGGGCAACCGCAACAACAGCTAGGCGCCTGTGGCCGATACGGAAAAAGCGGCTCCGACCCAGAGTCGGAGCCGCTTTTGTCATGCGCACGCGGCGAAGGCCGCCGGCTTCAGATCGTCTTCAGCACCGCGGCAAGCTTGGCGGCGGCGGTCGTCTTGTCGGTGGCGTCAAGCGCCGCCATCTCCGCCGCCAGCCTGTCCATCGCCGATTCGTAGATCTGCCGCTCGGAGAAGCTCTGGTCGGGCTGGCCGGCGTTGCGGTGCAGGTCGCGCACCACCTCGGCGATGGCGATCGGGTCGCCGGAGTTGATCTTCGCCTCGTATTCCTGCGCCCGGCGCGACCACATGGTGCGCTTGACGCGGGCGCGGCCGCGCAGCACGCCGAGCGCCTCGTCGAACTTCTGCGGGCTGGCGAGCTTGCGCAGCCCCGCGGTGCGGGCCTTGGTCACCGGCACCCGCAGCGTCATGCGGTTTTCCTCGAAGGTGATGTGGATCAGTTCGAGGCGGTGGCCAGCGATGTCCTCGGTGGCGATCTTCTCCACCTTGCCGACGCCGTGGGTGGGATAGACGACGAAGTCGCCCTCGATGAAGTGCTCGTGCCTGGCCGCCGGGCGCGGGGCGACTGCCGGCGCGGGCCTGGCGGCAACGGCCTCCTTCGCCGGCTCCGCCTTTGCCGGTTCGGCCTTTGCCGGTTCGGCCTTTGCCGGTTCGGCCTTTGCCGGTTCGGCCTTTGCCGGTTCGGCCTTTGCCGGTTCGGCCTTTGCCGGTTCGGCCTTTGCCGGTTCGGCCTTTGCCGGTTCGGCCTCCGTCGGGGCCTCCGCTGCGTCGTTGGCCGGAGGCGGCGGAGCGGCCGTTTTCGCCGTCTTGGCCGCAGGCGGCGCTTCCTCGACGGGACCAGTGGGGGTCGCGGCCGTCCGGCTCTTCACCGCCGTGCCCGCCGAGGCGCGGCTGGTCGGGGCGGGGGTGTCGGGGGAAGGCGTATCGGCCTGACGCACACTGGCTGCGGATGCTTTCATTGCCGACCTCTTGGTTGCGTAACGTCGATCAACGAACAGAACGGCGCCACCAAGACGGAGCCTGCCGCGCGGGCAGGGGAGCCGCGTTGATGACGCCACGCTATCTGATTGAAGCAGTCACGACCGCCCAGGCTGCCTTCGCCTCGCGGCGAAAACCCTCTCGCGTTCCTTTATGCCTCTTTACTCATCCTAGCAGATTTGGGGCGCTGCGGACAGCGCCGCAAGCCGGCGGAGACCCTCTGTCGGCGATATTTCCCGCATGGCAGACCGGCGCAAGGTTGCGCCGTGCGCGGTTCAGGGCGTGCCGGGCTTCTCCGACAGCAGCTTCTTCTTGTCGGGCTTGCCCTTCCAGTCATCGGCGTCGGCCGGCGGCTCGCCCTTGCGGGTGATGTTCGGCCACTGCACCGAGTAGGTGCGGTTCATTTCCACCCAATCGGTGGTACGTTCGTCGCTGTCGGGGAAGATCGCCTCGGCCGGGCACTCGGGTTCGCAAACGCCGCAGTCGATGCACTCGTCTGGGTTGATGACGAGCATGTTCTCCCCGACATAGAAGCAGTCGACCGGACACACTTCCACGCAATCCATGAACTTGCAGAGGATGCAGTTCTCGGTGACCACGTAAGCCATCACGCACTCCCGGTCGGTGTGGGGTCAGGCGCGGGGTATGCCGCCGTTTCCTCCTCGCCGCAAGCCCCGGCGGGCGCAGGCGCGATCTCCCGGTAGAGCCGCCGCGCTTCCGCCGCCGGGCCGCGGCGGCCGGCCAGCGCCAGCACCTCCACCACGCGCACCCGACCCGCGAACGGAAGGGTCAGCACGTCGCCCACGCGCACATGCGCATGGGGCTTTTCGGTGGGCCGGCGGTTCAGCCGAAGCATGCCGGCGCCCACCAGCCGCGCGCAGTCGGCGCGGGATTTGAGGAAGCGGGCACACCACAGCCATTTGTCCAGCCGCTGCCAGTCGCGGTCCTCAAGGTCGCAGGCGGGCATCACTCGCACAACGCCGCCAGCGCGGCGAAGGGGTGATCGGCGGGGGGAGGGGCGCGGCGGGTAAGCGGGAGACGGCGGGAGCGGCGGGCGGGAAGCGCGCACAGCGGCGCCTCCGGGCCGAAGGCGCCGGCGGGGAGGCGTCCGGGTTCCCCGAGCGGAATGCCGAGGCCGCGCAGCACCTCGGGAAGCGCCGCCGCGCGGATGCCCAGCCGCGCGGCGAGGCCGGCGGGCAGTGCCGCCACCCCGTGGCGGGTGGCGTAGGCAAGCTCGGCGGCCACTCGTTCCGCCACGTCGAGGCGGACCAGCACCGGCCCGGCGGCGACCCAGCCCATCGCTTCCGCGAAGCCCACGGGCCAGGAGGCGGACGGAGCGAGCGACACCGCCCCCGCGGCGGGCGGCTC
>JAJXZO010000094.1 GCA_021780035.1 Pseudomonadota bacterium | reverse complement strand
TCGTTCAGGAGCGAGGTTTCGGGCGCTTCGAGGATGCGGGGGATGAAGCGCTCCCGCATCAGCGCCCCCTGGCCGTAGCGGCCGTTGGAATTGAAGCCGTAGCCCACCACCCGTTTCCCGTCCCGCACCACGTCGGTGACGACGGCGACGAGGCTCAGCGTCATCTTGCTGAAGTCGATGTAGGCGTTGGCGATCGCCGAGGAAATCGGATACGTCCGTTCGCGGATTTCGACGATGCGCACGCTGGGCCTCCCGGTTTTGCCGGGGGCATGAGGCGCGCGAACGACGGCGGGCGCCAATGCCGTGTGGCTATGGTTCGATGCGGCGGGGGCATCGGCGATGGAGCTGATCTGGTTCGAGGATTTCCTGGAACTCTGCCGCACGGGCAATTTTTCCCGCGCGGCGGAAAGCCGCAACGTCACCCAGCCGGCGTTCAGCCGCCGCATCCGGGCGCTGGAGGAGTGGCTCGGCGTTTCCGTGTTCGACCGCGCGACGCAGCCCGTCACCCTCACCCGCGCGGGCGTGGAACTGCAGCCGCTGGCGGCGGCGCTGATCCGCCGCACGCAGGAGACGCGTGAGCAGGTGCGGGCGGCGGCAGCGGGCGAGGCGGCGACTCTCCGCTTCGCCGTCACCCACGCTCTGTCGCAAATCTTTTTCCCCGGCTGGCTGCGGCGGCTGGAACAGCCTGGACAGGGCTGGACCGTGCATCTCTCGTCGGACACGCTGCAGGCGGTGGAGACGCTGCTGCTGGAAGGCCGCGTGCAGTTCCTGATGTGCCACCGGCACGCGGCGGCACCGCCCCGGCTGCCGGCGGACGCGTTCCTCTCCGTCGCGGTGGCGGACGATCTGCTGCTGCCCTGCGCCGCGCCGGGGCTGCTTGCCGGCGCGACGGGGGATGCGGCGGTGGCCGAAGCGCCGCTGCTCGCCTACAGCACCGGTTCCGGCCTCGGGCGCATCCTGCGGGCGGTGCTGGGACCGCGGTTGCCGCGGCTGCTGGCGGTGCCGGTGCTGGTCGCCGATCTCGCCGGCTCGTTGCGCGCGGCATGCCTCGACGGCGGCGGACTCGCGTGGCTGCCGCGTTCCCTGGTGGAGGCGGATCTCGCCGCCGGCCGGCTCGCGGTGACCGGAGGCGAGGCATGGGCGGTACCGGTGGCGGTGAGGCTGTTCCGGCCGCGTGCGCCGCTGCCGCCGGCGGCGGAGGCATTCTGGCGGGCGCTGGCGAGCCCTTCGGTGCGGGGGTGAAAGGAGCGCAGTGTCGGCCGCATCCGGCGCTCACTGCACCGTGATGGGCGCTTGCCTCGCATGCGCTGGCGGAGTATCCCCGCGCGCGGTTCGGCGGCAGGATCGCCTGCCTCCTGCGGCCGGTTCGCGGCCGTGGGCACTACTTGGAGATTCCAGGATGAATTCCTCGGCCCTCGAGCACGTGGAACCTCTGGCGGCAGGCGGCACTCTCGCGGATAGACAAGCCGGTTGGACGCAGGCCGAGGCTGGGATCGAGATCCCGCGCTACCTGCGCAAGCACTACTGGGCCTTCTACGGGCATCCGTTGGCGGTGCGCGTGTTCGAGCGCCCGTGGCTGGTGAACCTGATCCTCTGGGGCTGGTACCGTGCGCTCGGCAACGCCGCGGTGAACGAGATGGGCGAGTCGCTGCCGGGGCAGAGCCTGCAGGTGGCCTGCGTCTACGGCGACCTCACCGAGAGGCTGGCGGAGCGGGTGCCGGAAGGTTCGCGGCTCGACGTGGTGGACGTGCTGCCGGCGCAGCTCGCCAATCTGCGCGCCAAGCTGAAGCCCGGCGCCCCGGTGCGGGTGATGCGCATGAACAGCGCCGATCTGCAATTCCGCGACGCCTCCTACGACCGCGTGCTGCTGTTCTTCCTGCTGCACGAGATGCCGGTCGAGGTCCGCATCAAGACGCTGAGCGAGGCGCTGCGCGTGGCGAAGCCCGGCGCCAAGGTGGTGCTGGTGGAGTTCGCCCGCCCGGTGCCTTGGCATCCGCTGCGCTTCCTGTGGCATCCGCCGCTGTGGTTCCTGGAGCCGTTCGCCCCGGACCTGTGGCGGAACCCGGTGGAGACCTGGCTGCCGCCGTCGCACCGCGACCGCATCGTCTCCCGCGAGACGTTTTTCGGCGGTTTCTATCAGAAGGTCGTCATCGAGGCGTAGACGGAGCGGCCCCGGAGCGCCGGGGCGGCTGCCCGCTCTTGCCACCGCCGCGCGGCTGCGCTACCTGCGGCCGCTCACGGTCGCCATGATGCGGGCGTGGTGGAATTGGCAGACACGCCAGATTTAGGTTCTGGTGGCGCAAGCCGTGGGGGTTCAAGTCCCTCCGCCCGCACCACCGGCCGGGGTTTGGCACCGGTCATCGGGGATTCTCCAGGTTATGCAGGTTACCGAGACGCTGTCCGAAGGGCTGAAACGCAACTTTTCGGTGGTGATTCCCGCCGCCGACCTCGCGCGGAGGCGTGGCGAGCGGCTGGCCGAGCTTGGCCGCACGCTGCGGCTGCCGGGCTTCCGGCCCGGAAAGGTGCCGCCGGCGGTGGTGCAGCAGCGCTACGGCACCGCGGTGATCGCCGAGGTGGTGGAGCAGAGCGTCAACGACGCCACCCAGCAGGTGCTGAGCGACCGGGGCCTTCGTGCCGCCATGCAGCCGAAGGTGGAACTGGTGAAGGCCGACCCGGCGCTCGACCTCGAGTTCACCGTGGCGCTCGAGCTTCTGCCCGAGATCGCCCTGCCGGAGTTCGCCTCCCTCGAGATCACCCGCCTGAAGGCGGAGCCGAGCGAGGAGCAGGTGGAGCGGGCGCTCGGCGATCTTGCCAGCCGACAGCGCAAGCTGCTGGAGGTGGAGGCGCGCCCGGCCGCGCGCGGCGACTTCCTCTGCGTCGACTTCACCGGCAGCATCGACGGCGCGCCGTTCGCCGGTGGCTCGGCGAGCAAGGTGGATGTGGAAGTGGCGGGTCCGGGCTTCATCCCCGGCTTCAGCGAGCAGCTGGAGGGCATGAGCCCCGGCGAGAGCCGCACCATCGAGGTGCGCTTCCCCGACGACTACGGCGTGGCCGACCTTGCCGGCAAGCCCGCCTCCTTCGCCATCACCGCCCACGATCTGAAGCAGGCGGACGTGCCGCCGATCGACGAGGAACTGGCGAAGAACCTGGGCTTCGACGGGCTTGACGACCTGAAGGCGGCGCTCAAGACCCGCTTCCAGCGCGAACTCGACCAGCTTTCCCGGCTGCGGGTGAAGCGCGACCTGTTCGACATCCTTGCCAAGCGCGTCACCTGCGCGGTGCCGGAAAGCCTGGTGGAGGCGGAGTTCGGGCAGATCTGGCAGCGACTCGAGGCCGACCGCAAGCAGGGCCGGCTCGACGCCGACGACGCGGCCAAGGACGAGGAGACGCTGAAGGCCGATTACCGGGCGATCGCGGAGCGGCGCGTGCGGCTCGGCCTGCTGCTCGCCGAGATCGGCCGTGCCAACGGCATCACCGTCTCGGCCGAGGAGATGAGCCGGGCGATGAGCGCCGAGGCGGCGCGCTATCCGGGGCAGGAGAAGCAGGTCGTCGACTTCTTCCGCAAGAACCCGCAGGCGGCCGAATCGCTGCGCAGCCCGATCTTCGAGGAGAAGGTGATCGACTTCGTGCTCGAACTCGCCAAGGTGGCCGACCAGATGGTGAGCCCGGAGGAACTGGCCCGCGACCCCGAGGAGCCGGCCCTGGTTCCGCCCGAGGCAGCGGTGGCGATCCCGGCCGGCGAGGTCGCGGCCGAGGCCGAGGGGAGCGCCGGCTGATGGCGGAGCGCAGCGCGGCCGAGATCTACCAGAACACGCTGGTGCCGATGGTGGTCGAGCAGACCGCGCGCGGCGAGCGTGCCTACGACATCTACTCGTTGCTGCTGAAGCAGCGGATCGTGTTCCTGACCGGTGCGGTCTACGACGAGGTGAGCAGCCTCGTCTGCGCGCAGCTCCTGTTCCTGGAGAGCGAGAACCCGAGCAAGGACATCTCGTTCTACATCAACAGCCCCGGCGGCGTGGTCTCGGCTGGCCTCGCCATCTACGACACCATGCAGTACGTGCGCAGCCCGGTGAGCACGGTGTGCATCGGCCAGGCGGCCTCCATGGGCAGCCTGCTGCTGACCGCCGGCGCCAAGGGCAAGCGCTACGCCCTGCCCAACTCCCGCATCATGGTGCACCAGCCTTCGGGCGGGGCGCAGGGGCAGGCGACCGACATCGAGATCCAGGCGCGCGAGATCCTGACGCTGCGCAAGCGGCTGAACGAGATCTACGTCCGCCACACCGGCCAGCCGATCGAGGCGATCGAGCGCAGGCTGGAGCGCGACACCTACATGTCGGCCGAGGAGGCGCGCGATTTCGGGCTGGTGGACGAGGTGGTGGCCAGCCGGCCGGCGCCGGAGACCACCGAGGCCGCCTGAGCCTGAACGGTTTTCGTCCCTCATCGCACGCAACCCACCCCGGCGCCCGTTGCGCCGGCGGGGGCGAGTGCCCATGCTTCACTAGCAAGGGGCGGGCTCCGGTTCCAGCCGATGGCTGGCCTGTGTGGCCGGTTCTTGTCCCCCGCGCGCGGCGCGCGGTAGATTGACCGGAACGCTTCCCCGCGGGGGCGGGGCGGGAGTACTCATGAGCAAACCGTCGGACTCGAAGACCACTCTGTACTGCTCGTTCTGCGGTAAGTCGCAGCACGAGGTGCGCAAGCTGATCGCCGGGCCAACGGTGTTCATCTGCGACGAGTGCGTCGAACTGTGCATGGACATCATCCGCGAGGAGCACAAGACGCACCTCGTGAAGTCGCGCGATGGGGTGCCGACGCCGAAAGAGATCTGCAAGGTTCTCGACGACTACGTGATCGGCCAGGGGCACGCCAAGAAGGTGCTGAGCGTCGCCGTGCACAACCACTACAAGCGGCTCGCGCACGGGGCGAAGAGCACCGACATCGAGATCGCCAAGTCGAACATCCTCCTCCTCGGCCCCACCGGCTCGGGTAAGACGCTGCTGGCGCAGACGCTGGCGCGCATCCTCGACGTGCCGTTCACCATGGCCGACGCCACCACGCTGACCGAGGCCGGCTACGTCGGCGAGGACGTGGAGAACATCATCCTCAAGCTGCTGCAGGCAGCGGACTACAATGTGGAGCGGGCGCAGCGCGGCATCGTCTACATCGACGAGGTGGACAAGATCAGCCGCAAGTCGGACAACCCGTCCATCACGCGGGACGTCTCCGGCGAGGGCGTGCAGCAGGCGCTGCTGAAGATCATGGAGGGCACCGTCGCCTCCGTGCCGCCGCAGGGCGGGCGCAAGCACCCGCAGCAGGAGTTCCTGCAGGTCGACACTACCAACATCCTGTTCATCTGTGGCGGCGCCTTCTCCGGCCTGGAGAAGATCATCGCCGCGCGCGGCAAAGGCTCGGGCGTGGGCTTCGGCGCCGAGGTGCGCGGCCCCGACGAGCGGCGCACCGGCGACATCCTGCGGGAGGTGGAGCCGGAGGACCTGCTGCGCTTCGGCCTGATCCCCGAGTTCATCGGCCGTCTGCCGGTGGTGGCCACCCTCGACGACCTCGACGAGGGGAGCCTGGTGGAAATCCTCACCAAGCCGAAGAACGCGCTGATCAAACAATATGCCCGGCTGTTCGAGATGGAGGGGGTGAAGCTCACCTTCACCGACGACGCGCTGGCGGCCGTGGCCAAGCGGGCGATCGCCCGCAAGACCGGAGCCCGTGGGCTTCGCTCCATCCTCGAGAGCATCCTGCTCGTCACCATGTTCGATCTCCCCGGCCTCGACGGCATCGAGGAGGTGGTGATCAACCGCGAAGTGGCGGAGAGCCGTTCCAACCCGCTGTTCCTCTACGGCAAGGAGCGGGTGGAGAGCGCCGGCTGAGCGCGCCCCCGGGCGGCGCACCTTGCGCCGCCGACCCGATGCGCCGATATGCGGGAGACCGGAAAGGTGATGAGGCCGGCCTCCGGGTGCCGCGCGCGGCGACTGCGGAAATGGTGGCCTTGGAGGCCGTGGCCCGTGCCTGCGAGCGGGGCGGACCCACTGCCGGCTGTCCTTTGAGGAGGTCGACGATGACGGAAGCTGAGCGGCCGGAAGGGACGGAAACTCCCTCCCCGGAAGACGAGAACGAGACCGCCAGGGCGGCGGAGCGGGGTGACCTGCTGCCGGTGCTGCCGCTGCGCGATATCGTGGTGTTCCCGCACATGATCGTGCCGCTGTTCGTCGGCCGCGAGAAGTCGGTGCACGCCCTCGAAGTGGTGATGAAGGAAGACAAGCAGATTCTTCTGGTGGCGCAGAAGAATCCGGCCCAGGACGACCCTTCCGCCGACGACATCTACAAGGTGGGGACAATCTCCACCATTTTGCAGTTGCTGAAGCTGCCCGACGGCACGGTGAAGGTGCTGGTGGAGGGCAGCCGCCGCGCCCGCATCCAGGATTTCAAGGAAACCGAGCGCTACTTCGAGGCCTACGTCGAGCCGCTGCTCGAGGTGACGGACGACGCCCGCGAGCTCGAGGCGCTGGGCCGGACGGTGATCGGCCAGTTCGAGCAGTACATCAAGCTCAACAAGAAGATCGCCCCCGAGGTGCTGGTTTCGCTGAACCAGATCGAGGAGCCCTCGAAGCTCGCCGATACGGTGGCCGCGCATCTCAACCTGAAGGTGGCCGAGAAGCAGGAGCTTCTGGAACTCGTCCGCGTGGGCGAGCGGCTGGAGCGCGTCTTCGGGCACATGGAGTCCGAGATCGGCGTGCTGCAGGTGGAAAAGCGCATCCGCAACCGCGTGAAGCGGCAGATGGAGAAGACGCAGCGCGAGTACTACCTGAACGAGCAGCTGAAGGCGATCCAGAAGGAACTTGGCGAGGGCGAGGAGGGCAAGGACGAGACCGCCGAGATCGAGGCCAAGATCAAGAAGACGCGCCTCTCGAAGGAGGCGCGCGAGAAGGCGATGGGCGAGCTGAAGAAGCTCCGCACTATGGCCCCGATGAGCGCCGAGGCGACGGTGGTGCGCAACTACCTGGACTGGATCCTCTCCATTCCGTGGAAGAAGCGCACCAAGGTGACGAACGATATCGTCGAGGCCGAGAAGGTGCTGAACGCCGACCACTACGGCCTGGAGAAGGTGAAGGAGCGCATCCTCGAGTACCTCGCGGTGCAGTCGCGGGCGAACAAGGTGCGCGGACCCATTCTGTGCCTGGTCGGCCCGCCCGGCGTGGGCAAGACCTCGCTCGGCAAGTCGATCGCGCGCGCCACGGGGCGGAACTTCGTGCGCATGTCGCTCGGCGGCGTGCGCGATGAGGCGGAGATCCGTGGGCACAGGCGCACCTACATCGGCTCCATGCCCGGCAAGATCGTTCAGGCGATGAAGAAGGCGAAGACCTCGAACCCGCTGTTCCTGCTCGACGAGATCGACAAGCTCGGCGCCGACTGGCGGGGCGATCCTTCCTCGGCGCTGCTCGAGGTGCTGGACCCCGAGCAGAACTCCACCTTCAACGACCACTACCTGGAGGTGGACTACGACCTCTCCGACGTGATGTTCGTCACCACCGGCAACAGCCTGAACATGCCGCAGCCGCTGATGGACCGCATGGAGGTGATCCGCATCCCCGGCTACACCGAGGACGAGAAGATCGAGATCGCCAAGCGGCACCTCATCCCGAAGCAGGCGGAGGCGCACAGCCTGAAGGCCGAGGAGTGGTCGATCAGCGACGACGCGCTGCGCGCGCTCATCCGCACCTACACGCGGGAAGCGGGCGTGCGCAACCTCGAGCGCGAGATCGCCAGCCTGGCGCGCAAGGCGGTGAAGGAGATCGTCACCAGCAAGGCGACGAAGGTGGCCATCACCCGCAAGAACGTGGAGAAATACGCGGGCGTGCCCCGCTTCCACTACGGCGAGGCGGAAACCGAGGACATGGTAGGCGTGGTCACCGGCCTCGCCTGGACCGAGGTGGGCGGCGAGATTCTCACCATCGAGAGCGTGCTGCTGCCCGGCAAGGGCAACGTGAAGAATACCGGCAAGCTCGGCGACGTCATGCAGGAGAGCGTCTCCGCGGCGCTTTCCTATGTGCGGAGCCGCTCCATCAGCTTCGGCATCAAGCCGACCATCTTCGAGAAGCGCGACATCCACGTGCACGTGCCCGAGGGGGCGACGCCGAAGGACGGGCCTTCGGCGGGCATCGCCATGGCCACCTCGATGGTGAGCATCCTCACCGGCATTCCGATCCGCCGCGACGTGGCGATGACCGGGGAGATCACCCTGCGCGGGCGGGTGCTGCCGATCGGGGGGCTGAAGGAAAAACTGCTGGCGGCGCTCCGGGCCGGCATCACCACCGTGTTCATCCCCAAGGAGAACGAGAAGGACCTTGCCGAGATCCCCGACAACGTGAAGAGGCACCTGAAGCTGGTACCGGTGGCGCACGTGGACGATGTGATCGCCCAGGCGCTGGTGCGGAAGCCCGAGCCGATCGAGTGGGTGGAGCCGCCGGACGACGAGCCGGTGCGGGCGGCGGGACAGGCTGGCGCCGGCGTGGCGCTCGCCCATTGAGCGAAGGCGTGGGCGGAAGCGGAAATCGGCAGATTTCCGCCCGCGCAAACGCGCTGGCGCGTTGACGGGACGGAAACGGCACCTTTAAGATTCCCTTTCGGGCGGCGCCACGGCGGGCCCGGCTCCTGCGGGAACAAATCCAGCACAAAGGATCGCAAAGTGAACAAGATGGATCTGATCGCCAAGGTGGCGGAAACGGCGGGGCTGTCCCGCGCCAAGGCGACCGAGGCGGTGGAGGCGGTGCTTGCGGCGATCGGCGCCGGGCTCAAGGACAGCGGCGAAGTGCGCCTCGTCGGCTTCGGTACCTTCGAGAAGGTGGAGCGTAAGGCCTCCACGGGGCGCAATCCGCGCACCGGCGAGCCGCTCGCGATCGCGGCCTCCACGTCGGTGAAGTTCAAGGCCGGCAAGGCGCTGAAGGACGGCGTCGCCTGAGGCAACAACGACGGCGGGCGGCGGGCGGTTAGCTCAGCGGCAGAGCATCTCGCTTACACCGAGAGGGTCGGCGGTTCGAACCCGTCACCGCCCATTGTCGCCCTGTTGGATTTCGCGTCGGCGTCGCCGGGAGGCGCTTGACGCTGCGGCCGGAGCGTCCTAAATCCGGCCGCCACGCTGCTGCGGGTGTAGCTCAGTTGGTTAGAGCGCCGGCCTGTCACGCCGGAGGTCGCGGGTTCGAGCCCCGTCACTCGCGCCAGCAGCGCAACCCACACAAAAATGTATTTTCCTTCATTGTGGACTATGGCGGCGGCGGGTGCTTGTTGGTAAGGTGCCGCCCGGCGCTGCCGGCGATCGCTGGCTTGGGGCGTGGTTCGGTGTTGGCCGGACCACGGCGCTTTGGGAGATGGGTCTGTGACGCTGGATTTGAACGCATATTTCCCGGTCCTGGTGTTCATGGTTCTCGCCGTGCTCATCGCGGTGGGAATGCTGGTTCCGGCCCTCGTGCTCGCCCGCCAGAAGCCTTACGCCGAGAAGCTGTCGCCCTATGAATGCGGCTTCGAGCCGTTCGGCGACGCGCGCCAGAAGTTCGACGTGCGCTTCTACCTGGTGGCGATCCTGTTCATCATCTTCGACCTGGAAGTGGCGTTCCTGTTCCCGTGGGCGATCGGCCTCGGGGCGATCGGCGTGTTCGGCTTCGTCTCCATGCTCGTTTTCCTCGGCGTATTGACGGTCGGTTTCATCTACGAGTGGCGGCAGGGCGCCCTCGACTGGGAATGACGATGCAAGTTGGAGACAGGCTGCCGGCCGCGCGCGCGGCCGACGACGCGGTGATCAGGGGCATCACCGGCGAGATCGAGAACAAGGGATTCGTGGTGTCGAGCCTCGACTTCCTGGTGAACTGGGCGCGCACGGGCAGCCTGTGGCCGATGACTTTCGGCCTCGCCTGCTGCGCCATCGAGATGATCCAGGCCTACATGCCGCGCTACGACCTCGACCGGCTGGGCATCATCCCCCGCGCCTCGCCGCGGCAGAGCGACGTGATGATCGTCGCCGGCACGCTGACCAACAAGATGGCGCCGGCGCTGCGCAAGGTCTACGACCAGATGCCTGAGCCGCGCTGGGTGATCAGCATGGGCAGCTGCGCCAACGGCGGCGGCTACTATCAGTATTCGTATTCGGTGGTGCGCGGCTGCGACCGCATCGTGCCCGTCGACATCTACGTTCCGGGCTGCCCGCCCACCGCGGAGGCACTGGTTTACGGCATCATGCAGCTGCAGAAGAAAATCCGCCGCACCGGGACGATTCTCCGTGGCTGAGGCGGCAGGAAACGGCGACTGGTTCGCCGAGGCGGCGGCCCTGACCGGAGTGGTGCGGGCCTTCCGCGAGCGCGACGAGGCGGTGCTGGTGGCGGAACGCGACGCGCTGCTGCCGCTGATGCAGACGCTGCGCGACGATCCGCGCTTCCGCTTCGAGGAGTGCATGGATCTGTGCGGCGTGGACTGGCCGCAGCGGCCGGAACGCTTCGAGGTGGTGTACAACCTGCTCTCCGTCAGCCGCAATTGCCGCGTGCGGGTGATCATCTCCACCGACGAGAAGACGCCGGTGGCGTCCGTGTGCCATCTCTGGCCCGTGGCGACGTGGTGGGAGCGCGAGACCTGGGACATGTACGGCATCGTCTTCGCCGGGCAGCCCGACATGCGCCGCATCCTCACCGAATACGGCTTCGAGGGGCACCCGCTGCGCAAGGACTTCCCCCTCACCGGCTATGTGGAAGTGCGCTACGACGAGGAGCGCGGCGCGGTGGTGCACGAGCCGGTGCACCTCGACCAGGCGTTCCGCACGTTCGACTTCCTTTCCCCCTGGGAAGGCATGACGACGCTGCCCGGCGACGAGAAGGCGCGGCGCGGCGCCGAGGGAGACGAGGGATGACCGCTGGCGAAGCCCCGGCGAGCGCCAGCGGGCGGCGCTCCGTGGAAGTGGACGCGCAGGGCCTCAATTTCGGCCCGCAGCATCCTTCCGCGCACGGCGTGCTGCGGCTCGTGCTCGAACTCGACGGCGAGGTGGTGGAGCGGGCCGACCCGCACGTGGGTCTGCTGCACCGCGGCACCGAGAAGCTGATCGAGTACAAGACCTATCTGCAGGCGACGCCCTATTTCGACCGGCTCGACTACGTGAGCCCGATGTCGGAAGAGCACGCCTTCGTGCTGGCAACGGAACGACTGCTCGGTGTCGTGCCGCCGGAGCGCGCGCAGTGGATCCGCGTGCTGTTCTCCGAGATCACCCGCGTTCTCAACCATCTGCTGAACGTCACCTCCTACGCGCTCGATGTCGGCGCCATCACGCCGGCGCTGTGGGGCTTCGAGGAACGCGAGAAGCTGATGGAGTTCTACGAGGCGGCCTCCGGCGCCCGCTTCCACGCCAACTACTTCCGTCCGGGGGGAGTGAACCGCGATCTGCCGGATGGGCTCGAGGACAGGATCGCCGCGTTCTGCGAACCGTTCCTCCGCTTCGTCGACGACCTGGAGACGCTGCTCACCGCCAACCGCATCTGGAAGCAGCGCACGGTGGACATCGGCATCGTCGATGCCGCCACCGCGCTGGCGTGGGGCTTCTCCGGGCCGCCGCTGCGTGCCTCCGGCGTCGCCTGGGACCTGCGCCGGGCGCAGCCGTACGAGACTTACGACCAGGTTTCGTTCAAGGTGCCGATCGGCAGGAACGGCGACTGCTATGACCGCTACCTGATGCGCGTGTGGGAGATGCGGGAAAGCGTCTCCATCATCCAGCAGTGCCTGGCGAAGATGAAGCCGGGACCGGTGCGGATCGCCGACAGCAAGATCACGCCGCCGCCGAGGGCGGAGATGAAGCGCTCGATGGAGGCGCTCATCAATCACTTCAAGCTGATGAGCGAGGGTTTCCACGTGCCGACCGGCGCCACCTACACCGTGGTGGAGACGCCGAAGGGCGAGTTCGGCGTGTATCTGGTGTCGGACGGCACCAACAAGCCGTACCGCTGCAAGATCCGGGCGACGGGGTTCGCGCATCTGCAGGCGATGGACGTGCTGGCGCGGCGGCACATGCTGGCCGACTGCTGCGCCATCATCGGCTCGCTCGACATCGTGTTTGGCGAGATCGACAGGTAGGGTGATGGCAAAGAACGATCCCGCCGCCGTGGGGGCGGTGCAGCCGGAACACTTCGCTTTCGATGCCGAGAGCGAGGCGAAGCTCGCGGTGATCCTGAAACGGTATCCGCCGGGGCGGCAGGCGAGCGCGGTGATGCCGCTGCTCGATCTGGCACAGCGGCAGATGCACCGCACCACCGGCTCGGGCTGGCTGCCGCTCGCCGCCATGGACGTGGTGGCGGACCGCCTGCAGATGCCCAAGGTGCGCGTCTACGAGGTGGCGAAATTCTACTCCATGATGATCCTGCAGCCGATCGGCCGGTATCATCTGCAGATCTGCACCGGCACCTCGTGCTGGCTGCGTGGCTCGGACCGGGTGGCGGAGGTCTGCAAGAAGGTCGCGGGCATCGAGAATTTCGGCGAGACCAGTGCCGACGGCATGTTCACCCTCTCCGGCGTGGAGTGCCTGGGCGCCTGCGTCAACGCGCCGGTGCTGAAAGTGAACGACGACTACTACGAGGATCTCGACGCGGAAAGCACCGAGAAGGTGCTGGAGGCGCTGAAGCATGGCGAGCACCCGAAGCCCGGCCCGGTGAACGGCAGGCAGGCCTCGGCGCCGGAGGGAGGGCCGATCGCGCTCGCCTCTCTCACCTTCGACAAGGCGGAGTGAGGCCATGCTGAGCGACCAGGACCGGATGTTCACCAATCTCTACGGTCTGCACGACCCGTTCCTCGCGGGCGCGCGGGCGCGCGGCGACTGGGACGGCACGGCGGCGGTGATGGCGCGCGGACAGGAAGCCATCATCGCGGAGATGAAGGTTTCCGGCCTGCGCGGCCGCGGCGGCGCGCTGTTCCCCACCGGCATCAAGTGGGCGATCATGCCCAAGGTCGACACGCCGATCCCCAACTACCTGGTGATCAACGCCGACGAGGGCGAGCCCGGCACCTGCAAGGACCGCGACATCCTGCGCCACGAGCCGCACAAGCTGCTGGAAGGCGCGCTGATCTCGTCGGTCGCGATCCGGGCCCATGTCTGCTACGTCTACATCCGCGGCGAGTTCCACGCCGAGGCGGAGGCGGTGCAGCGCGCCATCGACGAAGCCTACGCCGCCGGGCTGATCGGCAAGAACGCCTGCGGCACCGGCTGGGACTTCGACGTCTACATCCATCGCGGCGGCGGCGCCTACGTGTGCGGCGAGCAGACGGCGCTGCTGGAGAGTATCGAGGGCAAGAAGGGCATGCCGCGGCAGCGGCCGCCTTCCTCCGCCACCGTCGGTCTCTACGGCTGCCCGACGCGCGTGAACAACGTGGAGACCGTGGCGGCGGTGCCGGTGATCATGAAGCGCGGTGGCGCCTGGTTCGCCGGGCTTTCCGCGCCGAAGGAAGGCGGCTCCAAGATCTTCTGCATCTCCGGGCACGTGAACAAGCCGTGCAACGTCGAGGAGGCGCTGGGCATTTCGCTTCGTGAGCTGATCGAAACGTATGCGGGCGGCGTGCGCGGCGGCTGGGACAATCTGCAGGCGGTGATCCCCGGCGGCGTGAGCGTGCCGGTGCTGCCGAAGCACGTCTGCGACACCGTCACGCTCGACTTCGACGCGCTGAAGGAAGTGAAAGCCTCGCTCGGCACCGGCGCCATCATCGTCATCGACAAGTCGGTCGACCTGATCGACACGTTTGCCCGCATCGAGCACTTCTTCATGTTCGAAAGCTGCGGCCAGTGCACGCCCTGCCGCGAGGGCACCGGCTGGATGATGCGCATCCTGAAGCGCATGACGGAGGGCCGGGCCGAGCCCGAGGAGATCGACCTGCTCGACAGCGTGACGCGGCAGATCAAGGGTTACACGATCTGCTCCCTCGGCGATGCGGCGGCGCAGGCGGCCGGGGGTCTGGTTCGGAATTTCCGCCCCCTGATCGAGGAGCGGATCGCGCAATACAAGGCGGGACACCGCGAGCCGGGCGCCACGTCCGGCCGCGCCGCGGCGAACCCCGTGGCGGCGGAGTAGCAGATGGCGAAGGTTACCGTGGACGGGATCGCGGTGGAGGTCCCCGACGGCTGCAACACGCTGCAGGCCTGCGAGGCCGCCGGCGTGGAAGTGCCGCGCTTCTGCTATCACGAACGGCTGTCGATCGCCGGCAACTGCCGCATGTGCTCGGTGGAGAACGCCAAGTACCCCGGCCGGCTGGTGACCGCCTGCGTCACGCCCGTGCGCGACGGCATGGAGATCCTTACCGATACGCCGGCGGTGAAGGCGGCGCGGCACGGCATGCTGGAGTTCCTGCTCATCAACCATCCGCTCGACTGCCCGATCTGCGACCAGGGCGGCGAGTGCGACCTGCAGGACGAGGCGGTGGCCTACGGGCGCGACTATTCGCGTTTCAGCGAGAGCAAGCGCGCGGTGCGGGAGAAGGACTTCGGCCCGCTGGTGGGCACGGCAATGACGCGCTGCATCCAGTGCACGCGCTGCGTGCGCTTCTGCGCCGAGATCGCCGGCGTGCCCGAGCTTGGCGCGTTCGGCCGCGGCGAGGCGATGGAGATCGACACCTACGTCAACCACCCGCTTTCCTCGGAGCTTTCCGGCAACCTCGCCGACATCTGCCCGGTGGGCGCGCTGACCGCCAAGCCCTACGCCTTCGTCGCCCGCTCGTGGGAATTGCGCAAGACCGACAGCACCGACGTGTTTGACGCGGTGGGAACGTCCATCCGCGTCGACTCCCGCGGGCCGGAGGTGCTGCGCGTGGTGCCGCGGCTCAACGAGGACGTGAACGAGGAGTGGCTGGCCGACAAGGGCCGCTTCGCCATCGACGGGCTGAAGCGCCGCCGGCTGGACATCTGCTGGGTGCGGCGGAACGGGAAGCTGGAGCGCGCGACCTGGCCCGAGGCGGCGGCGGCCATTGAGGCGAGGATTTCCAGGCTGGACGGCAGCCGCATCGGCGCCGTGGCCGGCGATCTCGTCGATGTCGAGACCATGCTGGCACTGAAGGACCTGCTGGCTTCCTACGGCTCGGTCAATCTCGACTGCCGGCAGGACGGGGCGGCGGTCGACGCCTCGCGGCGCGACTTCTACCTGTTCAATCCGACCATCGCCGGCATCGAGCAGGCGGACGCGGTGCTCGTGGTCGGCGCCAATCCGCGGCGCGAGGCGCCGGTGCTGAACGCGCGCATCCGCAAGCGCTGGATGAAGAGCAACCTGCCGGTGGGGGTGATCGGGCCCGAGGCCGATCTCACCTATCCGTCGCAGGCGATCGGCAGCGGGCCGGAGACGCTGGCGGCGCTGCTCGATGGCCGTGGCGACTTCGCCGAGGTGCTGAAGAAGGCGGAGCGGCCGCTGATCATCGTGGGCCAGGGGGCGCTGGCACGGCCGGACGGCACGGCGGTGCTCGCCGCCTGCTGGAAGCTGGCCGCCGCCTGCGGCGCGCTCACGCCCGAGTGGCACGGCTTCGCCATGTTGCACACCGCGGCGGCGCGAGTGGGCGCGCTCGATATCGGCTTCCTGCCGAAGCCGGGGGCGAAGGGCCTGCCCGAGATGCTGCACGGCGGCGTCGATCTGCTGTGGCTGCTGGGCGCGGACGAGTTCGACGTGGGCGCCATCGGCAAGGACACCTTCGTCGTCTATCAGGGCAGCCACGGCGACCGGGCGGCGGCGCGGGCCGACGTGATCCTGCCGCAGGCCGCCTACACCGAGCAGGACGGCACCTACGTGAACACCGAGGGGCGCGTGCAGCGGGCGCGCGCGGCGGTGCAGCCGCCGGGCGAGGCGCGCGAGGGCTGGAAGATCCTGCGCGGCATCAGCGCCTACGTGCAGAAGCCGCTTCCCTATGACGACGCCGCGGCGGTGCGCGAACGGCTGGCGGCCGCGAATGCGGTGTTCGCCCGCTACGGCGTGCTGGAGCGCGGGGGCTGCGCCGACCAGGCCGGGCCGGCCGCGGCGGGCGCGCTGAACGGCGCGCCGTTCGTGCCGCCGATCGCCAATTATTATCAGACCGACCCGATCAGCCGCGCCAGCCCGACGATGGCCGAGTGCGCGCGGGTCCATGCGCCGCAGCCGGCGCCGGTGGCGGAGTAGCGCGCGATGATCGCCTGGGTTCTGGCCTTTTTCGCCACACCGCTGGGCTACCTGATCCTCACCGTGCTGAAGGCGCTGGCGATCCTGGTGCCGCTGCTGATGGGCGTCGCCTACCTCACCTACTTCGAGCGCAAGGTGCTGGGCGCCATTCAGCTGCGCAAGGGGCCGAACGTGGTGGGACCGTGGGGGCTGTTCCAGCCGTTCGCCGACGCCATCAAGATGATCATGAAGGAGACAGTGATCCCGAGCGGCGGCAACCGGGCGCTGTTCCTGTTCGCGCCGATGCTCACCTTCTTCCTCGCCATGATCGCCTGGGCGGTGATCCCGGTGAACGACGGCTGGGCGATCTCCGACATCAACGTTGGCCTGCTCTACCTGTTCGCCATCTCCTCGCTCGGCGTCTACGGCATCGTCATCGCCGGCTGGGCCTCGAACTCCAAGTACGCGCTTCTCGGCGCCATGCGCTCGGCGGCGCAGATGGTGAGCTACGAGGTGTCGATGGGGTTCGTGCTGGTGTCGGTGCTGCTGTGCGCCGGCAGCCTGAACCTTTCCGACATCGTCCGCGCGCAGCAGCACCTGTGGTTCTGCATCCCGCTGCTGCCGATGTTCGTGGTGTTCTTCATCTCGGCGCTGGCGGAAACCAACCGCGCGCCGTTCGACATCCCCGAGGGCGAGAGCGAGATCGTGGCCGGGTTCTTCGTCGAGTACAGCTCGATGGCCTTCGGCCTGTTCTTCCTCGGCGAATACGCGAACATGTTCCTGATGAGCGCGCTCACCAGCATCCTGTTCCTCGGCGGCTGGCTCGGGCCGTTCGGCCTGTGGCCCGTGCTCGGGCCGCTGTGGCTGATCCTCAAGATCTGCATCCTGCTGTTCGTGTTCCTGTGGGTGCGGGCCACCTTCCCGCGCTACCGCTACGACCAGTTGATGCGCCTGGGCTGGAAGGTGTTCCTGCCGCTGTCGCTGCTGTGGCTCGTGCTCACCTCCGGGGCGTTGCTCGCGTTCGGGTGGCTGCCGCATGCCTGAGATCCTTCGCCCTCTTCCCGCCAGCGGAGCCTGCTGATGGCGTTCCTCGACCGCACCGCGCGGAGCCTGCTGCTCGGCGAACTGCTCGCCGGCATGGCGCTTACGCTGCGCTACTTCTTCCGCCCCAAGGTGACCATCAACTACCCGTACGAGAAGGGTCCGCTGAGCCCGCGCTTCCGTGGCGAACACGCGCTGCGCCGCTACCCGAACGGCGAGGAGCGCTGCATCGCCTGCAAGCTGTGCGAGGCGATCTGTCCGGCGCAGGCCATTACCATCGAGGCGGAACCCCGGCCCGACGGCTCGCGGCGGACCACGCGCTACGACATCGACATGACGCGGTGCATCTACTGCGGCCTCTGCGAGGAGGCCTGCCCGGTGGACGCCATCGTCGAGGGGCCGAACTTCGAGTTCGCGACCGAAACGCGGGAAGAACTCTACTACGACAAGGAGCGGCTGCTGGCGAACGGCGACCGCTGGGAGACGGAGATCGCCCGCCGCCTGGAGATGGACGCGAAATGGCGCTGAGGAGCGAGATGTTGTTGGTCGCGGACCACCACGGTGGGGAAGGGAGGGGCCGATGATCGCCGCCCTGCTGTTCTGGCTGTTCGCCGCTGTGCTGGTCGGCTCCGCCGTGATGGTGGTGACGGCGCGCAACCCCATGCACGGCGTGCTGTTCCTGATCCTCGCCTTCTTCAACGCCGCGGCGCTGTTCGTGCTGGCGGGCGCCGAGTTCCTGGCGATGGTGCTGGTCATCGTCTACGTCGGCGCGGTGGCCGTGCTGTTCCTGTTCGTGGTGATGATGCTCGACATCGGCGCCGCGCGGCGGAAAGGCGGCTGGCAGGCCTACCTCCCGGCGGGCCTCGCCGTGGGCGCGGTGCTGTTCGCGGAAGTGCTGTTCAGCCTCGCCGGCTGGAAGCTGATGCCGGCGGCGGTGGCGGTGCCGCAGCCCGCCGGGCTTTCCAACACCGCGGCCCTCGCGGGCGTGCTGTACACGCGCTACCTGCTGCTGTTCCAGGCCTCGGGCCTGGTGCTGCTGGTGGCGATGATCGGCGCCATCGTGCTGACGCTGCGCGAGCACACCCGCTCGCGCCACCAGAGCATTCCGCGGCAGCTGGCGCGCGACCACAGGGAAACCGTGGTGCTGCTCGACGTGCCGCTCCGCGAGGCGCCGGTGGTGCCGGGCGAGGCGAAGAAGCAGGCGGCACCGGCGCCGGGAGGGGCGGAATGACGCATATCGGGCTGTTCCCCTATCTGCTGGTGGCGGCGCTGCTGCTGGTGCTGGGGGTGGCGGGCATCTTCCTCAACCGCAAGAACCTGATCGTCATCCTGATGTCGATCGAGCTGATCCTGCTCGCCGCCAACCTGAACCTCGTGGCCTTCGCCGCCCAGCGCGGCGACCTGGTGGGGCAGGTGTTCGTGATGTTCACCCTGACGGTGGCGGCGGCCGAGGCGGCCATCGGCCTGGCCATCGTGGTCATCACCTATCGCGCCCGCGGCACCATCGCGGTCGAAGACGTGAATCTGTTGAAGGGCTGAGGCAATGTTGTTTGCGACAGCCGTATTCGCGCCGCTGTTCGGAGCCGCCGTCGCCGGCCTGTTCGGCAAGCTGATCGGCGACCGCGCGGCGCAGGCGGTCACCATCTTCTGCATGGTGCTCGCCTCCGTCTGCGCCATCGGCGCGTTCGTGGCGCTTGTCTACGGCGGCGCCGCGCCCGGCACCGTGCCCATCGCCACCTGGCTGAAGGCCGGCAGCTTCGAGGTGGACTGGCAGCTCCGTTACGACGCGCTGGCGGCGGTGATGGTGCTGATGGTCACCGTCGTCTCCACGCTGATCCACATCTACAGCGTCGGCTACATGCACGGCGATTCCGCGGTGTGGAAGTTCTTCAGCTATCTCAGCCTGTTCAGCTTCTCCATGCTGATGCTGGTCAGCTCGAACAACCTCCTGCAGCTGTTCTTCGGCTGGGAAGGTGTCGGGCTGATGAGCTACCTGCTGATCGGCTTCTGGTACGATCGGCCGAGCGCCTGCGCCGCCGCCATCAAGGCCTTCATCGTCAACCGCATCGGCGATCTCGGCTTCGCGCTGGGCATCGCCCTGGTGTTCGTGGTTTTCGGCACGATCTCCTTCCCGCAGATCTTCGCCGCCGTGGGCGCCCACCAGACGGCGATGTTCCACCTGCTCGGCACCGACTGGCGCGCCTACGAGGTGATCGGCGTGCTGCTGTTCATCGGCGCCATGGGCAAATCGGCGCAGCTTGGCCTGCACGTGTGGCTGCCCGACGCCATGGAGGGCCCGACGCCGGTCTCCGCCCTCATCCACGCCGCCACCATGGTGACGGCCGGCGTGTTCCTGATGGCGCGCTTCTCGCCGGTGCTGGAATACGCGCCCGGCGCGCTCGCCTTCGTCACCTTCATCGGCGCCACCACGGCGTTGTTCGCCGCCACCATCGGCTGCGCGCAGAACGACATCAAGCGGGTGATCGCCTACTCCACCTGCTCGCAGCTCGGCTACATGTTCGTGGCCGCCGGCGTCGGCGCCTACCAGGCCTCGATATTCCACCTGCTGACCCACGCGTTCTTCAAGGCGCTGCTGTTCCTCGGCGCCGGCAGCGTCATCCACGCCATGAGCGGCGAGCAGGACATGCGGCGCATGGGCGGGCTGTGGAAGAAGATCCCGCTCACCTACATGGTGATGTGGGCCGGATCGCTGGCGCTGGGCGGCGTTTTCCCGTTCTCCGGCTACTTCTCCAAGGACGCCATCCTGGAAGCGGCGTGGGCGGCCGGCACCGGTGTCGGCTACTACGGCTTCTGGTGCGGGCTGATGGCCGCGCTGCTGACGGCGTTCTACTCGTGGCGGCTGCTGCTGATGACCTTCCACGGCACGCCGAAAGCCGACGAGCACACCATGCAGCACGTGCACGAAAGCCCGTGGGTGATGATGGGGCCGCTGCTGCTGCTGGCGCTGGGCGCGCTCACGGTGGGCTTCAGCTTCGACTCGCAGATGATCGGCGCCGGCTGGGAGCACTTCTGGAACGGCTCCATCGCCGTCGCGCCCACCAACCACGTGCTGGCGAACATGGAGCACGTGCCGGGCTGGGTGAAGGCGGCGCCTTCGGTGATCGGGCTCGCCGGCATCGCGCTCGCCTACTACCTCTACATGGCCGTGCCTTCGCTGCCGGCGATGCTGGCGGCGCGCTTCCGGCCGATCTACCTGCTGCTGCTCAACAAATGGTACGTCGATGAGCTGTACGACTGGCTGCTGGTGCGCCCGGCCATGGCGCTGGCACGCCTCGCCTGGCAGATCGGCGACGTGACGATCATCGACGGCGTGCCGAACGGCCTCGCCTCGCTGACCGAGCGGCTGGCCGGACGGGCGGCGCGCTTCGAGACCGGATCCCTCGCGGTCTACGCCTTCACCATGCTGATCGGGCTCGTGGTGGCGAGCGGCTTCGTCCTCTTGCTGATGATGGTGCGGTGATCGCGATGAACCAGATGGGTTTCCCGCTGCTGTCGCTGGTCACGTGGATGCCGCTCGTCGGCGGCGTGGTCATCATGTTCCTGCGTGGCGAGGCGGCGGTGGTGGCGGCGCAGTCGCGGCTCGTGGCCCTGGTGACCAGCACCATCGTGTTCCTGCTCTCCCTCGGGCTGTGGTTCGGCTTCAATTCCGCCGATCCCGGCTTCCAGTTCGTCGAGCAGGTGCCGTGGCTGCCGCAATGGGGCATCACCTACAAGATGGGCGTGGACGGCATCTCCGTGCTGTTCGTGCTGCTGTCGACGGTGCTGACGCCGATCTGCGTGCTGGCGAGCTGGGAGTCCATCACGTCGCGGGTGCGGGAGTACATGCTCTCGTTCCTGGTGCTGGAGACGATGATGGTGGGCATGTTCTGCGCCCTCGATTTCTTCGTCTTCTACATGTTTTTCGAGGGCGTGCTGCTGCCGATGTATCTCATAATCGGCGTGTGGGGCGGGCCGCGGCGCGTGTATGCGGCCGTGAAGTTCTTCCTCTACACCCTCGCCGGCTCGGTGCTGATGCTGCTGGCGCTGCTGGCCGTGTGGCTGGTGGCCGGCACCACCGACATCCCGACGCTGATGCACTACTCCTTCCCGGTGGGGATGCAGGACTGGCTGTTCTTCGCCTTCCTCGCCTCCTTCGCGGTGAAGGTGCCGATGTGGCCGGTGCACACCTGGCTGCCGGATGCGCACGTGGAGGCGCCGACCGCGGGCTCGGTGATCCTGGCCGGCGTCCTGCTGAAGATGGGGGCGTACGGCTTCCTCCGCTTCTCGCTGCCGATGTTGCCCGTGGCCTCGGCCACCTTCGCGCCGCTGATCTTCGCGCTCTCGGTGGTGGCGGTGGTCTACACCTCCTTCGTCGCGCTGGCGCAGCAGGACATGAAGAAACTGATCGCCTACTCCTCGGTGGCGCACATGGGGGTGGTGACCATCGGCATCTTCACCTTCAACGTCCAGGGCATTTCCGGCGCGCTGCTGCAGATGCTGAGCCACGGCATCGTCTCCGGCGCGCTCTTCCTCTGCGTCGGCGTGGTCTATGACCGCATGCACACGCGCGAGATCGCCCGCTACGGCGGCCTCGCCGACCGCATGCCGGTGTACGCGTTCCTGTTCATGCTGTTCACCCTCGCCAGCATGGGTCTGCCCGGCACCAGCGGCTTCGTCGGCGAGTTCCTGGTTCTCGTCGGCGCCTTCGAGGTGAACTTCTGGCTGGCGCTGTTCGGCTCGCTCGGCATGATCCTGGGCACCGCCTACATGCTCTACCTCTACCGCCGGGTGATCTTCGGCGCGCTCACCCGCGCCGACCTGCGCAGCATCAAGGACGTCTCGCCGCGCGAGGTGATGGTGTTCGCGCCGCTGGTAGTGATCACCCTGTGGATGGGCGTCTATCCCCTGAGTTTCACCGGCTTCTGGGAGGCGAGCGTGCATGCCCTGGTGATGCACCAGCAGGCGGCACTGGCCGGCGCCGTGAAGCTTGCCGGAGTGGTGCACTGATGAACGCCGCCGTTGCCCTCGCCGAGATCGTCCTCGCCCTTTCGGGCCTCGGCATCCTGATGGTCGGCGTGCTGCTGCGGCAGGCCGACTTCCGCTTCGCCTCGCTCCTGACCATCGCCGCCTTCATCGTCGCGGCGCTGTTGGTGGCGGTGGAGCCGCACGGCACGGGGCTGTTCGGCGCCTTCGTCACCGACGGCTTCTCCACCTTCATGAAGCTGCTGGTGCTGGCGGGCGCGGTGCTCGCGGTGCTGATGTCGCTCGACACGGCGCGCGAGACGCAGGTGCAGCGCTACGAATTCCCGGTGATGATGCTGTTCGCCACGATCGGCATGATGCTGATGATCTCGGCCGCCGATCTGATGACGCTCTACCTCGGCGTGGAACTGCAATCGCTCTCGCTCTACGTGCTGGCCGCCTTCGCCCGCGACGAGCCCAGGGCCACGGAGGCCGGGCTCAAGTATTTCGTGCTCGGCTCGCTCGCCTCGGGGCTGCTGCTCTACGGCATCTCGCTGGTGTGGGGCTTCGGCGGCAGCATGGACTTCGCGGTGCTCGCGCATACGCTGTCGGCGCCGGCGGTGGCCTCGAAGGGGCTGCTCATCGGGCTGGTGTTCGTCATCTCCGGGCTCGTGTTCAAGGTTTCGGCGGTGCCGTTCCACATGTGGACGCCCGACGTCTACGAGGGCGCGCCGACGCCGGTGACCGCCTTCATGAGCACCGCGCCGAAGGTGGCCGGCATCGCCCTGCTGCTCCGGGTGATGATGACGCCGTTCGGGCACCTTGCCGCCGAATGGCAGCAGGTGATCGTGCTGGTCTCGGTGCTGTCGATGGCGCTCGGCGCGTTCGCCGCCATCAGCCAGCACAACATCAAGCGCCTGATGGCGTATTCCTCCATCGGCCACGTCGGTTACGCGCTGATCGGTCTCGCCGCCGGCAGCGCCGTGGGGCTGCGCGGCGTGCTGATCTACATGCTCACCTACGTGTTCATGAACGCCGGCACCTTCGGCTGCATCCTGGCGATGCGCCGCCGCGGCCATCTGGTCGAGGAAATCTCCGACCTCGCCGGGCTGGCCCGCAACGACCCGCTGCTGGCGTTCGCGTTCGCCATCTTCATGTTCAGCATGGCGGGCATCCCGCCGTTCGCCGGGTTCTGGGGCAAGTACTTCATCTTTGCCGCCGCCGTGCAATCGGGGATGTGGACGCTGGCGGTGCTCGGCGTGTTGCTCAGCGTGGTGGGCGCCTTCTACTACATCCGCATCATCAAGGTGATGTACTTCGACGAGGCGAAGGAGGCCTTCGACCTGCGGCCGGCGTCGCTCTCGCTGGTGGTGGGGATCGGCGCGGTGTTCACCACCTTCTTCTTCGTCGTTCCGGCGCCGTTCGTCGCGGCGGCGACGCTCGCGGTGAAAGCGCTGGCGTTTTGACGGAGGCCGCCTGGCGGCTGGAGACTTACGACAGCCTTCCCTCCACCGCCGACGTTTGCCGCGAGCGCGCGGAGGCCGGCGCGGCGGACGGACTCGCGATCCTGGCGCGGCGGCAGACCGCGGGGCGCGGCACCCGGGGCCGCGCCTGGGCGGGCGCCGAGGGCAATCTGTTCCTTTCCGTGCTGTTGCGACCCGGCGGGCCGATGGCAGGGGTCGGCGCGTGGTCGCTGCTTGCCGCGGTGGCGCTGGCCGAGACGGTGGCGCCGCTGCTGCCCCCCGATGCGGCGCTGCAGCTGAAATGGCCGAACGACCTGTTGCTGCAGGGCGGCAAGCTGGCCGGCATCCTGCTCGAATGCGGCGCCGACGCGCACGGGCGGCTGGGGTGGATCGGCATCGGCTTCGGGGTGAACCTGCGCGTCGCGCCCGCCGTGCCCGGAAGGCGCACCGCCTGTCTCGCCGCCTATGATCCGCCCGAGCCGGAGGCGTTCGTCCGGATGCTGCTGGCGAGCCTCGGCCGCTGGCGGTTGCGGCTGGAACGCGAGGGCTTCGCCCCGGTGCGCGAGGCGTTTCTCGCCCGCGGGCCGGCGCCGGGCTCGCCGCTCTGCCTGCTCCGCGGGCGCGAGCGGCACGTGGGCGGCTTCGCCGGGCTCGGAGAGGACGGCGCGCTGTTGCTCTCGGTGGGCGGGCGGGTGCAAAGCTTCAATGCCGGCGAGGTGACCACCGGCGGGGCGGAGGAGGAGCGCGCGCCATGCTGCTGGTGATCGACGCCGGCAACACCAACGTGGTGATGGCGGTGCATGACGGCGGAAGCTGGCGCGCCACCTGGCGCATCGCCACCGATCCGCAGCGCACCTCCGACGAATACGCGGTCTGGCTGCTCACCTTGCTGCAGGAGGGGGGGCTGAGGCGCGGCGACGTGGACGGCGCGGTGATCGGCACCGTGGTGCCGGCCGCGCTCTACCATCTGCGCCGCCTCGTGCGCGACTGGTTCGCGGTGGAGCCGCTGGTGGTGCGCGCACGGCTGAATTGGGGCTTCTCCATCCGCATGGACAACCCGGAGGAGGTGGGCGCCGACCGGTTGCTGAACGCGCTGGCCGGGCACCGGAAATACGGCGGGCCGCTGGTGGTGATCGACCTTGGCACCGCCACCACCTTCGACGTGGTGGACCGCGACGGCGCCTATCTGGGCGGCGTCATCGCCCCCGGCATCAACCTTTCGCTCGAGGCGTTGCACCAGGCGGCGGCGCGGCTGCCGCGCATCGGCATCGGCCGGCCGCGGGGCGTGATCGGCACCAACACCATTGCGGCGATGCAGTCCGGCATCTACTGGGGTTACGTGGCGCTGGTGGAGGGCATGGTGACGCGCATCCGCGCCGAGTACGGCGGCGGCCTGAAGGTGATCGCCACCGGCGGCCTCGCGCCGCTGCTGGCCGAGGGCACGCCGATGATCGACCACATCGACAGCGACCTCACGCTCGACGGCATGCGCCTGCTCTACGCGCAGAACCCGCGCCCCGCATTCGGCCGCGAACCGGGCCGCCACGGAGTCGAGCATGACTAGCCGCACCGCTTCCGGATTTGACCATGCATGAAATGCCCGGCGATTTCGCCTTCCTGCCGCTCGGCGGCACCGGCGAGATCGGCATGAACCTGAACCTCTACCGCTTCGGCAGCACCTGGCTTGCCGTGGACTGCGGCATCGGCTTCGGCGGTTCGGAGCACCCCGAGGTCGATATCATGGTTGCCGACCCGGGCTTCATCGCCGAGCGGCGGGAGAGGCTGCGCGCGCTGGTCATCACCCACGCGCACGAGGACCACCTGGGAGCGGTGCCCTACCTTTGGCGCCAGCTCGGTTGCCCGGTGTATGCGACCCCGTTCGCCGCCGGCCTGCTGCGCCGCAAGCTCGCCGAGGCGCAGCTGCTGCACGAGGTGCCGCTGCACGTCATCGAGCCGGGCGGCACGCTGGAACTGGCGCCGTTCTCGCTCCGCTTCATCCGCATGGCGCACTCCATTCCCGAGGCGCAGGCGATCCTGCTGCGCACGCCGGCCGGCGCCGTGCTGCACACGGGCGACTGGAAGATCGACCCCGAGCCGCTGATCGGTCCGCGCACCGACGAGGCGGCGCTGGCCCGCATCGGCGAGGAGGGAGTGCTGGCGCTGATCTGCGACTCCACCAACGCCCTGGTGGAGGGACACGCCGGCTCGGAGAGCGAAGTGCGGCGCTCGCTCGCGGCACTGATCCGCTCGCTCGCCGGGCGGGTGGTGGTGACCTGCTTCGCCAGCAACGTGGCGCGCATGGAATCGGTGGCGCTGGCGGCGCGCGACGCCGGGCGGCGGGTGGCGGCGTTCGGCCGCTCCATCCGCACCATCGAGGCGGTGGCGCGCGAGTGCGGCTACCTTGCCGGCGTGCCGGCGTTCGCCGGCGAGGACGACGTCGCCGACATCGACGACGACCGGGTGCTGATCCTCGCCACCGGCAGCCAGGGGGAGCCGCGCTCGGCGCTGGCGCGCATCGCCCTCGACCAGCACCCGAGGCTGGAACTCGGCGAAGGCGACACGGTGGTGTTCTCCAGCCGGGTGATTCCCGGCAACGAGCGCGCCATCGGCACCATGCAGGACAATCTGGTGCGCCGCGGCGTGCGCCTGATGACCGACACCGACCACCGCATCCACGTCTCCGGCCACCCGACGCGCGACGATCTGCGCCGCCTCTACCGGCTGGTGAAGCCGTCGGTGGCGGTGCCGGTGCACGGCGAGTGGCGGCACCTCGCCGCCCACGCCGAAATCGCGCAGGAGTTCGGGGCGCGGCCGGTGCTGCTGGAGGACGGCGACATCGTCAACCTCGCGCCCGGCACCGTCGAGGTGGTGGACAGCGCCCCGGTGGGGCGGCTGGTGGTCGACGGCAACCGGCTGCTGCCGCTGGCCGGCGGCGTGATGGCGGCGCGGCGGCGGATGCTGTTCAACGGCGCGGCGGTGGCGAGCCTGGCGGTGGATGGCACCGGCCGGCTGCGCGGCCAGCCGCAGGTGAGCGTGCCCGGCCTGTTCGACTCCGACGAGGCGGAGAACGGGCGCCTGAGCGGGGAATTCGCCGCGGCGGTGATGGAGCTTCCCGCCTCGGTGCGCCGCGACGACGCGTTGCTGACGGAGGCGGCGCGCGCGGCGCTCCGGCGCGTGCTGGGGAAGCGGCTGGCGAAGCGGCCGCTGGTGGCCGTACACGTGCTGCGCGTCTGAAGGCTTGGCGGCGCCGGCACGGTATTCCGCCCAATTTCAGTGCATTTGCCGCGAGCCTGCCCGGAGATTGCTCAAAGCGCCGGCAAATTCCGATTCAAAAGGCGAAATTTCATGCAGCGGGGCCGAAAAAACAATGGACCGCGGAGATTCCGCGGCCCATGCTTACTGAACGGAAGAGGGGAGACCTCTTCCCGCCGTGTGACTGGCGTTTCCTCCCTAAACTTGGCCCGTCCGCTCCGCGTGGCGGGCCTTTTTTGTTTGTAGGCGAAGCGAGCATGGCTGTCACGCGGTTTTGGCGACCGAAAGCGCGTCCGACAGCAAATTGTGAAAGTGGCGGCGCGAAGCCCCGTTGAACCGCCTTCCAGGCCCACGCGCACTCTGGCGGTCCGGCCGCGCCCCGGCTAGGGTCGCGCCGCCAACCCGACCAGGAATCCCGCCCATGCGCCTCTCTCGCAGCTTCGTGCCGACGCTCAAGGAAACCCCCGCGGAGGCGCAGATCGCCTCGCACCGGCTGATGCTGCGCGCCGGGCTGGTGCGGCAGACCTCGGCGGGCATCTACGCCTGGCTGCCGGCCGGCTGGCGGGTGCTGCAGAAGATTGCCCAGATCGTGCGCGAGGAGCAGGACGCCGCCGGCGCGCAGGAAATCCTGATGCCCACCATCCAGCCGGCGGAGCTGTGGCGGCAGAGCGGCCGCTACGACGCCTACGGGCCGGAGATGCTGCGCATCGTCGACCGCCACGACCGGGAGATGCTGTACGGGCCGACCAACGAGGAGATGATCACCGAGATCTTCCGCCAGTCGGTGCGTTCCTATCGCGAGCTGCCGCAGAACCTCTACCACATCCAGTGGAAGTTCCGCGACGAGGTGCGGCCGCGCTTCGGGGTGATGCGCGGGCGCGAGTTCCTGATGAAGGACGCCTATTCCTTCGCCATCGACTACCCGAGCGCCGTGCTGGAATACCGCAAGATGATGCTGGCCTACATGCGCACCTTCCAGCGGATGGGGCTGAAGGCGATCCCGATGCAGGCGGAAGCCGGGCCGATCGGCGGCAACCTGAGCCACGAGTTCATCATCGTCGCCCCGACCGGCGAAAGCCAAGTGTACTACGACGCCGCCTTCGAGCGCATCGACCCCGCTTCGGGCGACTTCTCCTTCGATTCGCCCGCCGATCTCAACCGCTTCTTCTCCCTGCTCACCACGCCCTATGCCGCCACCGACGAGAAGCACGACCCGGCGCTGTGGCGGAACGTCGCGGAGAAGCGCGAGGGCAGGGGCATCGAGGTGGGGCACATCTTCTACTTCGGCACCAAGTACAGCGAGCCGATGGGGCTGGTGGTGGCGGGGCCGGACGGCCGGCCCGTGCATCCGTTCATGGGCAGCTACGGCATCGGCGTGTCGCGCCTGGTGGGCGCGATCATCGAGGCCTCGCACGACGAGGCGGGCATCATCTGGCCCGAATCGGTCGCACCCTGGAAGGCGGTGCTGCTCAACCTGAAGATGGGCGACGCGCGCTGCGATGCGCTGTGCGAGGAAGTGTATGCCGGGCTTGGCGCCGAGGCGCTTTACGACGACCGCGAGGAACGGGCGGGGGTGAAGTTCGCCGACGCCGACCTGCTCGGCCATCCGTGGCAGATCATCGTCGGGCCGCGCGGCGCAGCCGCCGGCACGGTGGAGCTGAAGCGCCGGGCCACCGGCGAACGCGCCGAGCTTTCCGTTGCCGACGCGCTTGCGCGCATCGGCTGAGAGAGGCGCGATGTTCACCGCCTTCGAGCGGGCCGTGGCGCGGCGCTACCTGCGGTCGCGGCGCGGCGAACGATTCGTTTCCGTGATCGCCGGCTTCTCGCTGGTGGGCATCGCGCTCGGCGTGGCGACGCTGATCATCGTCATGAGCGTGATGAACGGTTTCCGCATCGAGCTGATGGCGCGCATCCTCGGGCTGAACGGCGATCTCGGCGTGTACGCCGCCGGCCCCGCGATTACCGGCTACGACGCGATGGCGAAGCGCATCCAGGGTGTGCCCGGAGTGCTCGCCGCCATGCCGGTGGTGGAAGGGCAGGTGGGGCTGACCACCGACCGGGGCGGCACCTACGTGGGCGGGCTGGTGCGCGGCATCAGCGAACAGGATCTGCAGAAGCTCGCCGTGGTGTCGAAGCACATCGTTGCCGGCTCGCTCGCCGATTTCCGCGGCGACGACGCGGTGGCCATCGGCATCGGCCTCGCGCAGCGCCTGGGGCTTGGCGTGGGCAGCCGGCTGCAACTGCTGTCGCCGCAGGGGCAGGCGACGGTGATCGGCACCATCCCGCGCATCCGCGACTACAAGGTGGTGGCGATCTTCCAGGTGGGCTTCAACGAGGCCGACACCGGCTTCGTGTTTCTGCCGCTGCACGCGGCGCAGGTGTTCTTCCAGGTGCCGAACGGCGCCACGCAGATCGAGGTGGCGACCGACAATCCCGACAACGTGGCGGCGGTGCGCGGGCGCGTGGAGCGGGCGCTGGCCGGGGCGCCGGTGCGGGTGGTGGACTGGACGCAGAGCAACAATGCCTTCTTCGCCGCCGTGCAGGTGGAGCGGAACGTGATGTTCCTGATCCTGACGCTGATTATCCTGGTGGCGGCATTCAACATCATCTCGTCCCTCATCATGATGGTGAAGGACAAGACGCGCGACATCGCCGTGCTGCGCACGCTGGGGGCGAGCCAGGGAGCGGTGATGCGCATCTTCCTGCTGTGCGGCGCCTCCGTGGGCGTGGCGGGAACGGTGGCGGGAACGGTGCTCGGCATCGTGTTCTGTTTCAACATCGAGACCATCCGCCAGTGGCTGCAGCACCTGACGGGGACGAATCTGTTCAACCCGGAGGTGTACTTCCTGTCGAAGCTGCCGGCGGTGGTGCAATGGCACGAGGTGGCGATGGTGGTGGGCATGGCGCTGGGGCTTTCCCTGCTGGCCACGCTCTGGCCAAGCTGGAAGGCGGCGCGCACCGACCCGGTGGAGGCGTTGCGCGGTGAGTGACGCCCCGGTTCTGGAACTTCGCGGCGTGGCGCGGCGCTACCGCTCGGGCGCGGGCGTGCTGGAGGTGCTTGCGGGCGCCGACCTCGCGCTGCG
>JAJXZO010000161.1 GCA_021780035.1 Pseudomonadota bacterium | reverse complement strand
GCGCAGCATGCCGCGGTCGCCCGGCTGGCCGCCGGAGCGGGCGTAGAACACGGTGCGGTCGAGCACGATGCCCTCGGGGCCGGCCGCCAGCACGTGGGCGCCCGCGGTATGCAGGCGCGAATCGTCGTGAAACAGGCACTCTGTCATCATCCGGCCTTCCATTCGGCGCGCAGTTCGGACCGTTTCGCCGCGAACCACAACAGGGCAATGGCGGTGATGGCGTTAGTGAAGCGCCCGGCGAGCGCCGCCTCGATTGCTTCCGCCGCCGGCCAGACGCGGATGCGGATGTCTTCCGCCTCCGACTCGAGCCCCGCGTGACCGGCCAGCCCGTCCGGCCCCGGCGTGGGCGCCCGCACCTCGCCGACGAAGATCGCCGCCCGCTCGTCGCAGCCGCCGGGGGAAAGCACGTATTCGCCGATCGGCTTCGCGCGGAGCAGCGGCAGGCCCAGTTCCTCTCCGGTTTCGCGCGCGAGGGTGGTCTCGATCTCCTCGCCCGGGTCGCAAAGGCCGGCGGGCACCTCCACCATCACCGGATCGACGCCGGCGGCGAGTGCGGGCAGGCGGAACTGCTCGATCAGCACCACCACGTCGGCGTTCGGATCGTACGGAAGCAGGGCGGCGGCGCGGCCGCGGCGCCAGAGTTCCCATACGCGCTCGCGGCTCTCCGCGCCGTCGAACCGGCGATGGCGGAAGTGGACGCGTTGCAGCGGAAAACGGCCGTCCCAGACGGTCTCGCAGGAAAGAACGGAAAGGCCGGGGTAGGCGGGCAGCGGCGTTGCCTTGGGCATGGCGTCAGCATAGCGGCGGGCCGGGCGGCTGCCCAGCCCGGCTCAGACCTGCGTGGCGGCGGCGATTTCCCGCAGGCGCGCCGCCGCGGCGGCCCCCTTCCGCGCCTCCCGCCAGAGCGCCTCGGCGACGCGCTGGTGCGCGGCGATCGCCTCGTCGGCGGCGGTGACCATCGCCACGCCGGTGGGCGGGCCCAGCATTGCGTCCGTGCGGAACGGGTTGATCGCGAGAGTCACGCGGTCGCGGGCGCGCAGGATGGCGAAGGTGCCGGTGGGGTCGGCGCTGGCAAGCAGGCCGAACTGCAGGCCCATCGGCTCGGCCTCCATCAGCCCGGCGATATGGAGCACTTCCGTGAGCGCCGCCTGCCGGCACAGCCGCCGGGTGCGGTCGCTCAGCGGCACGGTGGTGACCACGCCGGCATCGAGCAGACGCACGAGACGCGCTTCGGACAGCACGCAGATGATCGACGACCGCCGCTGGGCGAAGGCGCGCTTGCGGTCGGCCAGCACGCCGAGCACCTGCTCCGCCTGCACCCGCACCGAGGCACGCTCGGTGCCGGCGCTGTCGCTCACCTCCTGCACCGCCGCGGCGAGCGCCGCGTCGTAGCCGTCAGACGTGACCAGATAGCAGAGCGGATCGCCGATCTGCAGGATCTGGTCGGTGGTTTCCTCCACCTGCCGGATGCGCTCGAAGTAGCCGATCGGCCGGTGGTAGTACTCGATGCCGATGCCGAGCAGGGAAAGCGGCGATATCTTCAGCAGCTCGGCCATGCGGTTGATGGTGTCGAGCTTGATGACGTCGCCCTTCTCGTAGCGGTAGAGCGCGGCGCGCGAAACCCCGAGCCGGGCGGCGATCTCGTCCGCACGCAGACCCGATTCCAGCCGAAAGGCACGCAACTGCTGGCCGATTTCCGTGAATCGCATGGCAAGTCCAACCCGGTGAGCGCCGGTGCCGCAGCCCGGCTTTCGTCTCAATGCGCGGCTGCCGGTATTATATTTGCAATCGCGCGAAAATCCATGAGTTTTGGAAGATTCCCACAATGGCCGCGAAGAAGCCCTGCCCTCGCGGCCCCGCGGGCCGGCGGCTACAGTCCGTAGCGCTGCCGCCAGGCGAGCCCGCCCACCGTATCGGCGGCAGGACGGTATTCAAGGCCGATCCATCCCTTGTAGCCGAGTTCGTCGATGCGGCGGAACACGTAGTCCCAGGCGATCTCGCCGGTGCCCGGCTCGTTCCGCGCCGGCACGTCGGCAAGCTGCATGTGGTCGATGATGGGGAAAAACTTCTCCATCCGCTTGGTGACGTCGCCCTCGGTGACCTGGCAATGGTAGATGTCGAACTGCATGCCGACCTTGTCGGCGCCGATGGCGGCGACCACGTCGGCGGTCTGCTCCAGCGTATGCAGGAAGAAGCCCGGCATGTCGCGGTGGTTGATCGCCTCCAGCACCACCTTCACCCCGGCGGCGCTCGCCTGCTCGGCCGCCCAGGCGATGTTCGCCGCATAGACGGCGGCGGCGGTGCCGGGCGTCACGCCAGCCGGCGGGATGCCGGCCATGCAGTGGACCAGCCGGCATTCGAGCGTCGCCGCGTAGTCGAGCGAGCGCTTCACCGCCTCGCGGAATTCGGCCTGCCGGCCCGGCAGGCAGGCGAGGCCACGCTCGCCGCCGGCCCAGTTGCCGGGCGGCATGTTGAACAGCACGTGCTCGAGGCCGCAGGCGTCGAGGCGCGCCTTCAGCGTCGCCGCTGGCCACTCGTAGGGGAAAAGGTATTCCACCGCCTTGAAGCCGGCCTTCGCCGCGGCATCGAAGCGGTCAAGAAAGCCGACCTCGTTGAAAAGCATCGACAAATTCGCGGCCAAGCGGGGCATGGGTCCCTCCCTCGAAAACTGTTTCGAACCTAGCCCGCCGCCGCCCGCTTGGCGAGTGGGCAGATGCCCGAACGCGGCGCTGGCGGCCGCGCCGCGGTTTGCCTACTCTCCGCCGCGCCGCCGCCGGAGGGCAACGCGATGGACCTCTATCATGTGTGGTGCGACCTGAAGCCCGGAGTGCGCGATCTCGACTTCGGCGCCGCCGTGAAGCGCTGCATGGAGCGCCTGAAAGCGGAAGGCCTGATCGCCGGCTGGAGACTCACCCGGCGCAAGCTCGGCTTGGGGCCGCCCGGCCTCGGCGAATGGCACCTGATGCTGGAACTGGAAGGCCTCGCCCAGCTCGACGCCGCCTTCGCCCGGCTCGCCGCGCGCGGCGAGCCGGAAGAGGGGCTGCACTTCGAGATGAATTCTCTCGTGTCCAACGCCACCTTCGGCCTCGCCCGCGACTTTCCCGACTCCTGCCGCCGTCATGGCGAGGAGCGCTTCTAGGCGCCCACCCGGCCGTTCCGGGCGGGAAAGGAGATGCACCATGCAGATCACCGTCGCCATCGACAACAATGTCCCTTTCCATTCCCGCCTGCCGCTGGTGGCGGAGCATGGCGTCGCCTTCCTCATCGATACCGGCAGCGAGCGCATCCTCTACGACACCGGCCAGACCGGCGCGGTGGTGGGCAATCTGGTGACCCTCGGCATCGCGCCCACGAGCATCGACGCCATCGCGCTCAGCCACGGCCACTACGACCATACCGGCGGGCTGCGCGCGGTGCTGCAGAAAACACGCCCCGATGTGACCGTGTTCGTCCATCCCGCCGCCTTCGCCGACCGCGTCTCGGTGAGCGGGCAGGAGCGCCGCCCGATCGGCGTCCCCTTCGCCCGCGGCACGCTGATGGCCACCGGCGGCCGCTGGCACCTCTGCGACGCCCCGGCGATGATCGCTCCCGGCGTCTGGTTCAGCGGCGGCATTCCCCGCGTCACCCCGTTCGAGACCGGGGACGCCCGGCTCAAGCTCGCCTCCGAGGCCGGCGACCTGCCCGACCCGTTGGCGGACGACACGGTGCTCTACCTGGAGACCGCCGGGGGGTTGGTGGTGGTGGGTGGCTGCACCCATTCGGGGCTGGTGAACGCCGTGCGCCACGGCTTTACTGTGACGGGACTCGCCCGGCTGCGCGGCTGGGTCGGCGGCACACATCTCGGCCCCGTGGGCACCGAGCAGCAGGAACGCACCATCGAGCAGCTTGCGGCATGGGAACCCGAGTTCGTCGCCGCCAACCATTGTACCGGCTTCGCCATGATGAGCCGGCTCAGAGAACGTTTCGGCAGCCGTTTCATCGCCGCCTTCACCGGCGAGCGCCTCGAAGTCTGAACCTCCGCAGCCGATTTTTCCCGGCGGCCGCGGTTGTGGTTGCAGCAGCGGCCGCGATGGTGCGTCTCGGCCGTGATCGACTGGGAAAGCGACCATGGCCTTCCTGACCGAGCCCGCGCGCGACCTGCCGCTGCAGGTCATCCCCGGCATCCGCCGCATCGTCGCCGCCAATCCCGGACCGCTCACCGGCCACGGCACCAACACCTACCTGCTCGAGTCCACCGACGGCGCGGTGGTGATCGACCCCGGCCCGCCCGGCGCTCCGACCGGCTGCTGCTGCCGGGCCACGGTCCGCCGCTCGTCAAACCCCGCGCCTTCCTCGAGGAACTTCTGGCATATTGGCGGGAGCAGGAAGTGCGGGTCGCCGCCGCCATCGCCGCCGTCCCCCGCACGCCGGCGGCGCTGGTGGACCTGCTCGACGATTCCGTCACTCCGGCGCTCCGCGCCATCCGGGAATCCGTTATGCTGGCGCACCTGCTGAAGCTCGGCGCCGAAGGCCGGGCCGTGGAGAATGCCACCGGGGCCTGGCGAGCCACGCCCCGGCAACCGTAAGGGAGGGGGTCATGCCCAGCTACGAGTTCGTCACCGTGGACGTGTTCACCGATACGCTCTTCGGAGGCAACACGCTCGCCGTGCTGCCGGACGCGTCCGGCCTCTCGGACGCCGAGATGCAGGCCATCGCCCGCGAGTTCAACTACTCGGAGACGACCTTCGTGCTGCCGCCCGAGGATCCGCGGCACACGGCCAAGGTGCGCATCTTCACGCCGGCGGTGGAGATGCCGTTCGCCGGGCACCCGAACGTCGGCACCGGCTATGTGCTGGCATCGCGCGCCGCCACCCTGCCCGAGCACTTCACGTTCGAGGAGAAGGCCGGCCTCGTGCGCGTGCACCTGCTGAAGGACCGCGCCGGGCGGCTCACCGGCACCCGCATCTCCGCGCCGCAGGCGCTTTCGGTCGGTGTCGCGGTGCCCACCGATACGGTGGCCGCCTGCGCCTCGCTCACTTCCGAGGAAATCGCCACCGAGGCGCACGAGCCGCTGGTGGCCTCGGTCGGTACGCCGTTCGTCATCGCCGAGGTGACGAGCCGCGACGCGCTGCGCCGTGCGCTGCCCAACCTCGGCGCCTTCCGCCGCGCCATGCACGACATCCCCGAACTCGGCCGCATATGGTTCCTGCACCTCTACACGCGGAGCGAGGGCGAGGCGACCAGGCTCGCCTGCCGCATGTTCGCTCCTCTGGGCGGGGTGGCCGAGGACCCGGCGACCGGAAGCGCCGCCGCCACTCTGGCGGCGCTGCTGACCTCCCTCGCCCCGGGGGATACGGTGGATCTCGCCTACGACATCACCCAAGGCGAGGAGGTGGGCCGGCCGAGCCGGCTGTTCGCCACCGCGCGGAAGACGGCGGAGGGGCCGGTGCTCGCCTCCGTCGCGGGCGGCTGCGTCACGGTGATGACCGGACGCATCACCGTCTAGGCGAAACCGGCGCCGGCGCTACCGCCAGCGCGGCTCCACCCACACCCACCCGCGCGGACCGTGTGCCCAATGGCCGTGCTCGAAGCGGCGCCAGTGCGGCCCGCGGCGCCGATACACACCCGGCGCCCAGAAATAGCCACGGCCGTTCCACTGCCAGTGGCCGGGCTGCCACACGTAGGGTCCGGGCGGCGGCGGCGGCACCATTTCCCGTCGAAGCGGCGGAGGCGGCGGATAGGCCCGGCGATAATACGGCTGTGCCAGGGCCGGCGCCGCCACGGCGGCGGCGAAGATGCCGGAAAGCAGAGCGCGGCGGGTGGTGAGGGACATTCTCGAACCTCCGTGCCAGGAATGCTGCCGCCATGCTACCACGGAGCATGCGCCGGAACAGCCCGCCCTCCCGAGGCGAGCTTCAAATCAAGCCGGCGGCCGCCGAAATCGTGCGCCGCCGAGGAATGGCTGGCGAGGATCACCGTGCGGCCGATGGTGAGCCGGCGCAGGCTCTCCAGCACTTCCGCCTCCGTTGCCGGATCGAGGTGCAGGGTGGGTTCGTCGAGCAGCAGCAGCGGCGCGCTGCGCAAAAACGCCCTGGCGATGGCCACGCGCTGCGCCTGCCCGCCGGAAAGCCCGTAGCCGTCCTCGCCCACCGGCGTTTCCAGCCCCTGCGGCAGGGTGGCGACGAACCCCTCCAGCCGCGCCAGATGGATGGCGGTGGCGAGTTCCTCGCCGGTCGCCTCCGGCCGGGCGAACAGGATGTTCTCCCGCAGGGTGCCGGCGAACAGCATGGGCCGCTGACCGACCCAACCGGTGAGTTTTGTCAGCGCATCCGGCACCAGCGTGGCGATGTCCACCCCGTTCAGCGTCACCCGCCCCGATTGCGGCCGCGCGAAGCCGAGCAGCAGTTCCAGGATGGTGGATTTGCCCGCCCCCGACGGGCCGACCAGCACCAGCGTTTCCCCGGCCGGCACGCGAAAGCTGAGGCCGTTCAGCACCGGGCCGCGCGCCTCGCTCCAGCCGAAGCGCACGTTCTCGAAGGCGACGCTGATGCCGCCCGCGCTCACCGTCCGCACCGGCCGTTCCGGTGCCGGCGGCGGCAGCGGCGGCAGTTCGGTCAGCGCCTCGGCGGCTGCGACGCCGTGGAAGCGCTCCTGGTAGGCGACGGCGAAGGCGCGCAGCGGCGCGAAGAACTCCGGCACCAGCAGCAGCACGAACAGCGCCTCGCCCGGACTGGCGAGACGGCCGCCGTGCAGCAGCGCCACGTCGCGCAGCACGATGACGACGAGGGCGAGCGCGAAGGCGAGGTCGAGCGCGCTCGAGGACAGGAATGCCACCCGGAGCACGCGCATGGTGCGCCGGCGAAGTTCGTCGGCGGCGCGGGCGAGCGCCTGGGCTTCGGCTTCCGCCTGCCCGTGCATGACAATGGTGGCGATGCCGCGCACGCGGTCGAGGAATCGGGTCTGCAGCCGCGACAGTGCCGCGAACTGCCGGCGCGAGGCGCGGGCGGCGCCAATGCCCGAAATGGCCATCGCCACCGGCACCAACAGGCCGCAACCGGCAAGAATCGCCGCCGCCGTCGGATCGGCGAAAGCCGCGGCGATCACCACGATGACCGGGCCGGCGGTGGCCAGAACCGCCGCCGGCAGCCAGCGGGCGAACAGGCCATCGACCGATTCGATGCGGTCGACCACCACGGCCGCGAGATCTCCGGAATGGCGTCCCCGCAACAGGGCGGGACCGGCGGCAAGCAGGCGGCCGAGCGCATCCGTTCGCAGGCGCCGGCGCGCGGCGGCGCCTGCCTCGAAGGCCACGCGCTCGGCGGCGATGGAGAGCCCGGCGCGCACCAGCGCGAGCAGCGCGAA
>JAJXZO010000017.1 GCA_021780035.1 Pseudomonadota bacterium | reverse complement strand
GGCGGTCGTCGATGCCCAGCGCGCCGACGGTGGTTTCGAGGTCGAACCTACCCTGCGCCGCATGAATGCCGATGAGGGCGGAGATGAGGCTCTTGCGGATGGAGTGGACGTTCCACCGCCGTTCCGTCTCGCCCCAGGCGTCCACCACCCGCCCGCCGGCCACCAGCATGGCCGCCGAGGTGCGGATGCTCGCGGCATAGGCGCGCGCGGCGGCAAGCGCCTCCGCCGACCAGCCGGCGTCGGCTTGCGTGTTCCAGCGTGGCCAGGTGCCGATATCGGCCATGGGGCGTCCCTCGTGATGTAGCCGAACCCGGATTCGTCCCCGTAGTGTCGCGCGAATGGACGCCACGGCAAGGGCAGCGGGCCCGGGCGGAGCCCGGGACCTCACGATCATGACGCTGCTCGGCTTCGCCAGCGGCCTGCCGCTGTCGCTGTCCGGCTTCACGCTGCGTTACTGGCTGGCCGAGGTGCATGTGCCGCTGGGGCTGGTCGGGCTCACCGCCAATCTCGGGCTGGCGTATCTGCTGAAGTTCCTGTGGGCGCCGCTGCTCGACCAGGTGGTGCCGCTGCCGGGGTTCGGGCGGCGGCGGGCGTGGCTGCTCACCGCGCAGCCCATGGTGGCGGCGGCGATCGTCTGGCTGGCGCTGGGCAACCCCACGGGCGACATGCTGGGGGTGTTCGCCGCCGGGGCGCTGGTGGCGTTCTTCTCCGCGACGCAGGACATCGCGATCGATGCGTGGCGCATCGAGACCTTCCCCGCGGACCGGCTCGGGGTGGCGACGGCGGCCTATGTCTGGGGCTACCGCGCGGCGATGCTGGTCTCGGGCGCCGGCGCGATCGTGCTCGCGGGCGTGCTGGGCTGGCGCGGCTCGCTGCTGGCGATGGCGGCGCTGATGGCGGCGTGCATGGTGGTCACCTGGTTCGCGCCGGAGCCCGAGGTGCCGGCGCTCTCCCACCGCCACGGCTTCGCGGCGCGGCTGCGCGAGGGCGTGGTGGAGCCCTTGCGGGAGTTCGTCTCGCGCCGCGGCGCGTGGGTGATGCTGGGCTACGTGGGGCTGTTCAAGCTCGGCGAGGCGTTCGCGGGCGTGATGCTGCCGGCGTTCTACCAGGCGCTGGGGTTCAACCGTGCGGCGGTGGCGCTGGCGATGGGGCCGCTGTCGCTGCCGGCCTCGCTGGCGGGGATCACCATCGGCGGCTGGCTGGTGGCGCGCATCAGGCTCGGGCCGGCGCTGATCGTGACCGGGTTCCTGCAGATGGCGCTGATGGGGCTCTACGTGGTGCTGGCCTACCACCCGGCGCACGGGCTGCTCTACGCGACCTCGGTCACCGAATCCTTCGTCGAGAGCCTCGCGGACGCGGCCTATCTCACCTACCTCTCGGTGCTCTGCGCGCCGGCCTTCACGGCGACGCAGTACGCGCTGCTGAGTTCCATCGCGCCGCTGCCCGCTCGCACGCTGGGCGGGCTTTCAGGCTTCATGGCGGCGGCGCTGGGCTGGAAGCTGTTCTATTCCGTGGCCGTGCTCTCCTCGCTGCCGGGGATGGTGCTGATGCTGGTGATCCTGCGCTGGTACCCGCCGAGGCCGTGGCAACGCGGCTGAGGCTTGCCACAAAGGCGGACGAGCGGACGGACGGATGGCCCCCATAGGGGGGCCATCCGCTCCGTCCGCCCCCTGTCCCTGCGGATGATCCGCGTTTCGTCCGCCTTCGTCCGCCCTTGTCCGCCCTGGGTTTTTTTCATCCGCCGGGGGTCCGTTCGTTGCGCTGCCGGTCCTGTCCGCGGGCACCGGGGCGGACGAAACCGCCCTCGTAACGAACAGCGGCGCCTATTCGGCGGCGAGCGCCAGCTTCGCCTCCACGGCGCGGGCCGAGACGGCGGTGTCGTGGAACACCGCGCCGCCGGCCGGTGCCGCGGGCTCGGCGGAGGTCAGCGCGTTGATGCCGATGCCGCCCTCGAACGCCTCGTTGGGCCACACGCTCTCCACCACCAGCACGCCTGGCTGCAGCCCGTCGAAGATCTTCGCGTGCACCACCACCTCGCCGCGCGCGTTGCCCAGCGCCACGCGGTCCCCCTCGCCCACGCCGAGCCTCGCGGCATCGGCGGGGTGGACCAGCACGCAGGGCCTGCCCTCGCGCCGGCGGGAGGTGGGCGTCTCGGTGAAGGAGGTGTTGAGGAACTGCCGCGCCGGGGCGGTGACGAGGCGGAACGGGCGCTCGGCCGTCGCCGCGTCCTCCACGGCGAAATGGTCGGGCAGTTCCGGCATGGTGTGGCCGAGCGGGCCGAGCGCCCGCCAGTCCGGGCGGAAGCGGAATTTTCCGTCCGGATGGCCGAAGCCGTTGAGGAAATGCGCGTCCTCGAAGCTGGTCTGCGCGTCCACCCAGCGCCGTTCCAGCACCTCCGCCGCCCCCGGCCAGCCGCTGGCGCGCAGGGTTTCGTCGATGATCTCCATCGCCGTCATCGACCAGGCGCGGTGCGTGCTGCCCAGGCGCCGCGCCAGGCCCTGCAGCACCTCGTGGTTGGAGCGGCATTCGCCCGGCGGCTCGACCAGCTTCGGCCCGATCTGGATGTGCGGGTGGCCGCCGGCGTCGTAGATGTCGTCGTGCTCGAGGAACATGGTCGCGGGCAGGACGATGTCCGCCATGCGCGCGGTTTCCGTCATGAACTGCTCGTGCACCACCGTGAACAGGTCGTCGCGGGCGAAGCCGCGCGCGACCAGCGCCCCCTCCGGCGCCACCACGACGGGGTTGGTGTTCTGGACGAACAGCATCGTGACCGGCGGGCCATGGCCGAGGTCGCGCCGGTCCCCGGTCAGCACCGGGCCGATGCGCGACATATCCAGCGTGCGGATCGCGGGGTCCGCCATCTCCGTGCCCCAGATCAGCCGGCTGTCCCAGTGGTAGAGGTCGCGCGCGTTCCAGAAGGCGCCGCCGCCGCGATGCCGCCACTTGCCGGTGACGGCGGGCAGGCAGGAGACGGCGTGCATCGCCGCCGCCCCGTTGCGCACCCGGGTGAAGCCGTAGCCGAGGCGGATGAAGGCGCGGTCCGTCGTGCCGTAGAGGCGGGCGAAATCCTCGATCTGCTGGACGGACAACCCCGTGATGTCGCTCGCCCACGCGGGCGTGCGGGTGGCGAGGTGGCGTTCCAGCGCCTCGGGATCATCCGTGTAGCGCGCCATGTAGGCGCGGTCGGCGTAGCCATCGCGGAAGGCGATGTGCATCGCGGCGCAGGCGAGCGCGCCGTCCGTCGCGGGGCGGAGTGCGAGGTGGACATCCGCCGCCTCAGCCGTGCCGTTGCGGTAGGGGTCCACCACGACGAGCCGCGCGCCCCGCTCCTTCCGCGCCCGGGCGACGTGGGTCATGACGTTGACCTGGGTCGCGACGGGGTTGGTGCCCCAGATGACGATGAGGTCGGCCTCCACCATCTCGCGCGGGTCGGCGCCGGTGATGCGCCCGGCGCCGGCAACCCAGCCGGTGCGCGCGATGGAGGAGCAGATGGTCAGGTCCTGGCCGGAGAACCGGTGCTCGAAGCGCAGGCGGTTGATGCCGTCGCGCTGCACGTGGCCCATGGTGCCGGCGAAGTAATAGGGCCAGACGGCCTCGTTGCCGTGGCGTGCCGCGGCCTCCTGCATCGCCGCCACGGTGCGGTCCAGCGCCTCGTCCCAGGCAATGCGGCGGAACTGGCCGGAGCCCTTGGGGCCGGTGCGCAGCAGCGGATGCGTGAGCCGGTCCGGGTGGTGGATGCGCTCGCGGTAGCGGGCGACCTTCGCGCAGATGACGCCGGAGGTATAGGAATTGTCGGCGCCGCGGACGGCGCCGATGCGCCCGTCCTGCGTTACCTCCACGTCGAGCGCGCAGGTGGAGGGGCAGTCGTGGGGGCAGACGGAACCCTTGATCGGCATGGCGCCAGGATGCGATTCCGGCTGGGAAACCGCAACGGCAAGGTGTCCCGATGCCGCAGGGCAAGCGAACCACCCCGAAAATGACCGGGCCGGAAGAGCCCCCGGCTGCCTGGGAGGGCCTGCGCCTGTCGATCCGGCTGGACCTTCCCGCCGGCGGGCGCGTCGGGCCGGGCAAGGTGGCGCTGCTGGAGGCGATCGGGCGGGAGGGCTCGATCTCCGGCGGCGGGCGGGCGCTGCGCATGTCCTACCGCCGCGCCTGGGCGCTGGTGGAGGAACTGAACGCGGCGCTGGGCACGGCGCTGGTGGTGGCCACGACCGGCGGCGCGGGCGGCGGCGGCGCCAGGCTCACGCCGGCGGGTGCCGCGCTGGTTGCCGGCTACCGGGAGATCGAGCGGCAGGCGACCGCGCTCGCCGCAAGGCAGATGGCCGCGGTCGCGCTGGACGCAAACGCGCCGAAAGCGTAAGGCGCGGCCCGCCTTTCGCGGTGCCCGGGGATCGTTCGCGGTGCCCGCGCGGGGCGCCACCACCAGACGAGGACCAGTTCATGAGCTATCGGGTCGCGGTTGCCGGCGCCACGGGCGCGGTCGGGCGTGAGATGCTGAAGACGCTGGCGCAGCGCAACTTCCCCGCCCGCGAGGTGGCGGCGCTGGCCTCCGGGCGCTCCGTGGGCCAGGAGATCTCCTTCGGCGACAGGACGCTCTCGGTCCAGAGCCTGGAGAAGTTCGACTTCGCCGGCTGGGACATCGGCCTGTTCTCCCCCGGCGCCTCGGTCTCCGCGGTGCACGCGCCGCGCGCCGCCGCCGCCGGGTGCGTGGTGATCGACAACACCAGCCAGTTCCGCATGGAGCCCGACGTGCCGCTGGTGGTGCCGGAGGTGAACCCGGAGGCGCTCGGGCGGATCAAGCGCGGCATCGTCGCCAACCCCAATTGCTCGACCATCCAGATGGTGGTGGCGCTGAAGCCGCTGCACGACCGCTTCCGCATCAGGCGCGTGGTGGTCGCGACCTACCAGTCCACCTCCGGCGCGGGGAAGGAGGCGATGGAGGAACTGATGGCGCAGACCCGCGCCTCGCTGGTGCACGACCCGATCGTGGTGGAGCAGTTCACCAAGCAGATCGCCTTCAACGTCATTCCCCACATCGACCGCTTCATGGACGACGGCTCGACCAAGGAGGAGTGGAAGATGGCGGCGGAGACCCGCAAGATCCTCGACCCCGACATCAAGGTCATCGCCACCTGTGCGCGCGTGCCGGTGTTCATCGGCCACGCCGAGGCGGTGCACGTGGAGTTCGAGCGCAAGGTGACGGCGGCGGCGGCGCGCGAGATCCTGCGCGAGGCGCCCGGCGTGCAGGTGGTGGACCGGCGCGAGGACGGCGGCTACGTGACCCCGCTCGAATCCCAGGGCGAGGACGCGACCTTCGTCTCGCGCCTGCGCGAGGACCCGACGGTGGAGAACGGGCTCGCCTTCTGGTGCGTGGCGGACAACCTGCGCAAGGGCGCGGCGCTGAACGCGGTGCAGATCGCCGAGGTGCTGGTGGCGCAGGCGAAGCGCGGCGAGGGCGTGCTCGCGCGCCGCGCGGCGTAGCGCCGGGCGCGGCCGTGTCGGCGGGGACGGCGGCCTGGCTCTGGCTCGCGGGGGCCGGGACGATGGAGATCGTCTGGGTCATCTTCCTCAAGGCGAGCGACGGGTTCACGCGCCTCGTGCCATCGGCGGCGGTGGTCGCGAGCCTGGCGCTCTCCTTCTTCTTCATGTCGCAGTCGCTCAGGGTGCTGCCGATGGGCACCGTCTATGCCGTCTGGACCGGGATCGGGGCCGCGGGCGGCATCGCCTGGGGCATCCTGGTGCTGGGCGAGCCCGCGGGGGCGGCACGGCTGGTATGCCTGGCGCTCATCCTGGGCGGGGTCGCGGGGCTGAAACTGCTGTCCTGAGCCGCCGGCTGCGGGGCCGTGCATGCGTTGACCCCGTGGGGAAACGTGCCTAAGTCCGAGCCGCAACAAAGCGAGGTTGCCAGCGATGGCTGATGTGCGCGAGGCGCTGATGAGCGGGCGCAACAGCGAGGGGGCGGGGGTGCGCCGGCCGCTGTCGCCCCACCTGCAGGTCTACCGGCCGCAGATCACCTCCACCCTCTCGATCCTGCACCGCCTCATGGGCGTGGCGCTGGCGGTGGGCACGCTGCTGTTCGTCTGGTGGCTGGCGGCGGCGGCAAGCTCGGACGCCGCGTTCGCCCTCGCCGCCGGGCTGATGGGCTCGGTGGTCGGCTGGGTGCTGATCGCCGGCTGGACGCTGGCGCTCTGGTACCATTTCTGCAACGGCATCCGCCACCTGTGGTGGGATGTCGGGCGCGGGTTCGAACTCAGCGAGGTGCACGCCACCGGCAAGCTGGTGGTCGCCGCCTCCCTGGTGCTGACGGTGCTGACCCTGGTCGCGGGAGCGGCGATGCGATGAGCAACCCCACGCACAGCCAGCAGGCGGCGATCATGCGCTCGATGCTCGGGCGCGCGCGCGGGCTCGGTTCGGCGAAGTCCGGCACCGGTCACTGGTGGGCCCAGCGGCTGACCGCCATCGCCCTCGTGCCGCTCGGGGTCTGGTTCGTCATCGGCGCGATCGCGCATGCCGGGGCGAGCCGGGCGGGGATCGAGCACTGGATCTCCGGGCCGGTGACGGCGACGCTGATGCTGGCGCTGATCGCCTGCATGTTCCAGCACATGCAGCTCGGCCTGCAGGTGGTGATCGAGGACTACGTGCACAGCGAGTCGTGCCGGGTGGCGACGCTGCTGGCGATGAAGGCGGCGACCGCGCTGCTGGCGATCCTCGCCGCGCTCTCGGTGCTCAAGATGGCGCTCGCCGGGTGACGCCCGCCACCTTTGCCAGCCCCCATCCTGACCAGGCGCGCCTGACGATTTCGGAGCCGTTGCGATGAACATGATGAGCAAGCCTTCCCGCGGCGCCTACCAGGTGGTCGACCACACCTACGACGTGGTGGTGGTCGGCGCCGGCGGCTCGGGCCTGCGCGCGACGCTGGGGATGGGTGCCGCGGGGCTCAAGACCGCGTGCATCACCAAGGTGTTCCCGACGCGCAGCCACACCGTCGCCGCGCAGGGCGGCATCGGCGCCGCGCTCGGCAACATGGGCGAGGACGACTGGCGCTGGCACATGTACGACACCGTGAAGGGGTCGGACTGGCTCGGCGACCAGGACGCGATCGAGTACATGTGCCGCGAGGCGATCCCCGCCGTCTACGAGCTCGAGCACTACGGCGTGCCGTTCTCGCGCACCGAGGACGGGCGGATCTACCAGCGCCCGTTCGGCGGGCACATGAAGAATTTCGGCGAATCCCCCGCGCAGCGCGCCTGCGCCGCGGCGGACCGCACCGGGCATGCGATCCTGCACACGCTCTACCAGCAGAGCCTGAAGCACGAGGTGGAGTTCTTCGTCGAATATTTCGCCCT
>JAJXZO010000023.1 GCA_021780035.1 Pseudomonadota bacterium | reverse complement strand
GCTGGTGGTGCCGGCCACCGCCGACCTGCTCGCCCGCATGGCGGAGGGCCGCGCCGATGACCTCGCCGCCGCCGTGCTGCTCGCCACCGACAAGCCGGTGGCGGTGGCGCCGGCGATGAACGTGCGCATGTGGCAGCACGCGGCGACGGTGACCAACATGGCGACGCTGCGTGCGCGCGGCATCCATGTCATCGGCCCCGAAGTGGGGCCGATGGCCTGCAACGAGTTCGGCCCGGGGCGGATGACGGAACCGAAGGATCTGCTGGAGGCGGTGGCGGCGCTGCTCGCGCCCCGCGCGCGGCCGCTGGCGGGAAAGCATGTGCTGGTCACCAGTGGGCCGACGCACGAGCCGATCGACCCGGTGCGCTATCTCGCCAACCGCAGCAGCGGCCGGCAGGGGCACGCGCTGGCCGCTTCGCTCGCGGCGCTCGGCGCGCGCGTGACGCTGGTGAGCGGGCCGGTGGCGCTGCCCGACCCGGCCGGCGTTTGCGTGCGGAAGGTGGAGACGGCGGAGCAGATGCTGGCCGCCTGCCTCGCCGCGCTGCCCGCGGACGCGGCGGTGTGCGCCGCCGCGGTGGCCGACTGGCGGGCGGCGGAGGTGGCCGGCGGCAAGCTGAAGAAGTGGCCCGGCGCCGAGCCGCCGCATCTGGACCTGGTGGCGAACCCCGACATCCTCGCCACGCTGGCGGCCGTGGGACCGAAGCGGCCGCGCCTTGTCGTCGGCTTCGCCGCCGAGACCGACGACCTGCTCGCGCACGCGGGGGAGAAGCGCCGCCGCAAGGGGGCCGACTGGATCGTCGCCAACGACGTGCGGGCCGAAAGCGACATCATGGGCGGGGCGGAGAACGAGATCCACCTGCTCACCGCCGAGGGCGTGGAGCACTGGCCGCGCCTTGCCAAGGAGGAGGTGGCGGCGCGCCTCGCTGCCCGCATCGCCGGGGCGCTGGGTGGGCCACCCGCCTAGCCGAGCGTGCGGAACGCCGCCGGGAAGCGCGCGGCGAGGGCGGTGACATCGAGGCCGAGCCGGCGGCGCCAGTTCGGGCGCTCGCGGTCGGTGCCGGGCAGGTTGACTCCCACCGTCTCTCCGGCCAGATCGTCGGCCTGCGCCAGCACCAGCAGGCAGGGCGAGCGCGCGAGCAGGGCGTGCACCGCCTCCAGCAGGTCCGTGCCGAGCGGGGCGGCATCCGCCTCGCGGCCCAGAGCCAGCCCCTCGCGGTGCAGCAGCGCGATGAGTTCGGCCTTCTCCTGTGCGCGGCGCTGCCGTTCGGCGGTTGCGGCGTTGGCGTCGAGCAGGCCGAGGGCGGTGCGCTCGTCGATGTCCGCTCCCTGCCACCAGCCGGCGACGGTGGCGATGTCGTGCGTGGCGGCGCAGGCGACGGCGAGCGGCGGCAGGCGGGCGGGCGGGCTGAGGTGCCCTGCCTCGCGGGCGAAGCGCAGCACCTGGTAGGAGAGCACACCGCGCCGCGCGAGGCCCGCGCGCACGAAATCGGGCACCGTGCCCAGATCCTCGCCCACCACGAGGCAGCGGTGCTCGCGGCTGGCCAGTGCCACGTGTCCGAGCTGCTCGGCGAAGGGATAGGCGAGGTAGGTGCCCGCGGATGCGGGCGCGCCCGCCGGCACCAGGAACAGCCGGGCGAGGGCCATCACGTGGTCGATGCGGAGCGCCCCCGCGTGGCGCATGTTGGTGGCAAGCAGCGCGGCGAGCGAGGCGAAGCCGTTCCCGCGCATGGCCCACGGGTCGGGCGGCGGCAGGCCCCAGTCCTGCCCGTCGGGGCCGAGCGGATCGGGGGGCGCGCCGACCGAGACCCCCGCCAGCAGAGCCGGCCCGGCCGCCCAGGCTTCCGCCCCGTCGGGGGCGGCTCCGACCGCGAGGTCGCGATAGAGGCCGATATTCAAATCCCCGCCGGCCGCAGCAAGCTGGCGATCGGCCAGCCATTGCAGGAAGGCGTGGAAAGCGACGCGCTCCGGAGGTGCCGCCGCGGCCACCGCCTGGCTGGCGGGGTCGCGCAGTTCCGCCGGCCAACGGCGCCAGTCGGTGTCGGGCAGGGTTTCCGCGAGCGCCTGGAAGCGGGCGAAGTCGCGGAGCGCGGCACCCCGCTCGGCGCGGAAGCGGGTGGGTGCGGGATCGGCGCCGGCGGCGGCGAAGGCCGCTTCCAGCACCGGCAGTTTCGCCCGCCACACCGCCGAGTAGTCGATCAGCGGCGCCGCCGCGAGGCGTTCGAGACGCGGCCGGGCGGCGGCGAGGGCGGCGGCGACCGTGGGGTGGCACACGGGGACCGGCGGCGCCGCGATGTCGATCATCAGCGGGTCGAGGAAGCGGCGGTCGGAGGGGTAGTAGGGGCTGGCGCGCGTGCGGTCAGTGGGGAACAGCGCGTGCAGCGGATTGATGCCGACCACCGCCGCGCCGGCCCCGGCCGCGGCGCGGCAGAGTTCGGCGAGGGCGCCAAGATCGCCGATGCCAGCCTCCGCTTGCGCGCGCCGCAGCGCGTAGACCTGCGCCGCCACCCCCCAGGCGCGGGAGCCGGCAGCGAGCGCGGGAGGCAGATGGCAGACGGGCGGAGCCACGAGGAGGTGGCAGACGGCATCGTTCCCGGTCAGCCGCAGCCGGTAGCGCCCGGCGGCCAGCGGCGGCAGGGCGACGCGGCGGGTGATGCAGAGGCCGTCGTCGGGGCCGGTTCGCGGTTCCCGCACGCCTTCCCCGGCGGCGATGTCGATGGTCCGCTCCTCGCCCGTCTCGTTCGCCAATAGCAGGCGGAGCGCACCCTCCGCGCACGAGGGGCCAAGGCGGAGCGTGGCCGCTTCGCCGGCTTCCGCCATCACCGAGGGCGGCAGCGGTGCCGTCGCCCGTTCGCCGAGGCGGGCGAGGCTGTCGCGGGCGGCGGAAGGATTGCCGGCCGGAAGATGCAGGGAAGCGAGCAGCGCCCGCAGCGTTTCCTCGCCCGGCACATGGCGGGTGCCGGAGATGTCCCACCACTCCAGGGAGAGTCCCGCGGCGGCGGCGAGGCGGTGCAGCGAATGCGATGGATGCGCGGGCTTCGGGCGCGGCGCGGCATGCTCGCGCAGCAGCAGCACCGAGCGTGGGGCGAGAGGCAGCGATCCGGGGATCTCGCGTTCCGGGGCTTCAGGTGCGGCGCTGTCGAGGACGAGGCGCCAGGCGAAGCCGGGGCGGGGAGCCGGCGGCTTCAGCGGCAACGGCTCGTGCCCGGCGTGCAGCGCCACCAGCGCGCGGTCCGCCGGCTCTGTCTCGCCTGCCGGGGCATAGAGGGCGGCGATCAGCGTATGCCGGGTGGGATCGTTCCACGCCTCCGGCTTCAGCGGAGTGCCGTCGGCGGCAAGCCAGATGACGTCGGGCACGCCGGAGGCATCGACGGGCTTGCCGGCGAGTGCCTGGGGATGACGGAGCGCGGGAGAGGCACGGCGGACGGCGATCAGCCGGGCGGCGAAGGCGGCGCATGTCGTGTCCGCGTGCTCCCAGTCGAACCAGGCGAGTGCGTTGTCTTGCGCGTAGGCGTTGTTGTTGCCGCCCTGGGTGCGGCCGGCCTCGTCGCCCATGGTGAGCATCGGCGTGCCGCGGGAGAAAAGCAGGGTGGCGAGCAGGGCGCGGACGTCGGCAGCGCGGGCCGCGACGACGGTGGGATCGGCGCCTGGCCCCTCGGTGCCGTGGTTCCAGGAGAAATTGACGTCGGTGCCGTCACGGTTGGCCTCGCCGTTCGCCTCGTTATGCTTGCGCTCGTAGGAAACGAGATCGGCGAGGGTGAAGCCATCGTGGGCGGCGACGAAGTTGATGCCGCGCGACAGCGGCCTGGGCGAGGCGAAGAAATCGGCGCTGCCGGCGAAGCGCGTTGCCATTTCGCCGAGCGTGCCGGCATCGCCGCGCCAGAAGCGGCGGACGCCGTCGCGGTAGCGGTCGTTCCACTCGCCCCACTGGGAGGGAAAGGCGCCGAGGCGGTAGCCGCCCGGACCGATGTCCCATGGCTCGGCGATCAGCACGCGCCCGGCGAGCAGGGGGTCTTGCGAGATGGCGGTCAGCAGGGGAGCCGCCGCGTCGAAGCCGTCCGCGCGGCGGCCGAGGGTGGTGGCGAGGTCGAAGCGGAAACCGTCGATGCCCGTGCGTTCCGCCCATGCGCGCAGGGCGGTCATGACGAGTGCGACGGCGGCGGGGCGGTCGAGGGCCAGGGTGTTGCCGCAGCCGGTGTCGTTCACGTTGCGCGAGGGGTCGTCCGGCCGCAGCCGGTAGTAGGCGCTCTGGTCGAGGCCGCGCAGCGACAGCGTGGGGCCGAGATGGTCGCCCTCGCCGGTGTGGTTCAGCACCACGTCGAGCAGTGCGGCGATGCCGCGCGCATGCAATGCGACCACCGTGGCGGCGATCTCGTCCCAGCCGCCGGGGGCGAGCCTGGGATCAGGGGCGGAGAAGGCGACCGGATTGTAGCCCCAGTAATTGCCGAGCCCCAGCGCCGCGAGGTGCCGCTCGTCGATCCAGGCCGCGCAAGGCATCAGTTCGACGGCGGTGACCCCGAGGCGGCAGAGCCAGTCGAGAGCGGCGGGATGGGCGAGGCCGGCAAAGGTGCCACGCAGCGCCTCGGGGATTTCCGGGTGGCGGGCGGTGAAGCCGCGCACGTGCGTCTCGTAGAGAACGGCCTTCGCCCAGTCGAAGGTGGGCGGGGCGGGCAGCGGGAGGGCCGGAGGCAGGACGATCCCCTTCGGCATCGCCAGGGCGCTGTCGGCGATGGTGGGGGCGGCGGCGTCGGGCGGGTCGAACAGGGAGGGATCGAGGCGGAACGGACGGTCGATGGCGAGGGCGAAGGGGTCGAGCAGCAGCTTGCGCGGGTTGAAGCGATGCCCCTGGCGCGGCGCCCAGGGGCCGGAGGCGCGCAGCCCGTAGCGGGCACCGGGGGCGACGCCCGGGATGAAGCCGTGGATGACCTCGCCGGTGCGGGCGGGAAGCGCGAGGCGGGCCAGTTCCTCCTCGCCGGGCGCATCGAAGAGGCAGAAGAAGACCTGCTCGGCGTGCGCTGAGGCGACGGCGACGTTTACTCCGCCATCTCGCGCGAGAACGCCGAGCGGATACGGCAGGCCGGAAGCGATCACGCTGCCCGGCCTGCCACCACCTCGCGAAAGAGCGCCGCGTAACGAGCGACCGGCCGCTTCCAGGAAACGTCGGTACGCATGGCGTTGCGGCGCAGTTTCTGCCACAGTGCCGGCTGCCGCCACAGTCGGAACGTGGTGAGCAGCGCCGTTTCCAGCATCTCCTGCGTGGTGGGGGCGAACATCACCCCGGTGCCGTCGCCGGCGGCGACGGCCATTTCGTTGCAGTCGATCACCGTATCGGCCAGTCCGCCTGCGCGCGCCACCACCGGCAGCGTGCCGTAGCGGAGCGCGCACAGCTGGGTGAGGCCGCAGGGCTCGAAGCGGGAAGGAATGAGCAGCGCGTCGGCGCCACCCTGGATGAGATGGGCAACCTCCTCGCTGTAGCCGAATAGGCAGCCGATCTGGCGCGGATGCACCTTGGCCGCCGCGGCGAAGCCCGCTTGCAGTGCGTGCTCGCCGGTGCCGAGCAGGGCTAACTGCGCACCCGCCCCGAGCAGCGTGGGCAGCGCGGTGAGCACGAGGTCGAGCCCCTTCTGCCAGGTGAGGCGGCTGATGACGCCGAACAGCAGCGCGCCGGGGTCGACGGCGAGACCGAGACGCGCCTGCAGTGCCGCCTTCGCGGCGGTCTTGGCCGCCGGCCGCACCACCGTGTAGTGTTCCGGAAGATGGGGATCCGTGCCGGGGTTCCAGACGCCGGTATCGATGCCGTTCAGGATACCGAACAGGCGCGCGCCGCGGGCGCGGAGCAGCCCGTCGAGCCCCATGCCGCCCGCGGGCGTGCGGATTTCGGCGGCGTAGCTGGGCGAGACGGTGGTGACGGCATCCGCGAGCGCGATGCCGGCCTTCAGCATGCCGACACCGCCGTAATATTCCACGCCGTCGATGCTCCACGCCGCATCGGGCAGGCCGAGCGTGGGGAATACGTCCGCGGAGAACTGGCCCTGGAAGGCGAGGTTGTGGATGGTCATCACCGAGGGGGGGCCGCCTTCGTAGCGTAGATAGGCGGGCAGCAGCCCGGTCTGCCAGTCGTGCGCATGCACCAGGTCGGCGGCGGGCGCGCCGGTACGGCCGCACGCCACTTCGGCGCCGACCCGGGCGAGCGCGGCGAAACGCCAGGCGTTGTCCGGCCAGTCGTGGCCGGACGGATCGACGTACGGATTGCCGGGACGCTGGTAGAGATGAGGCGCTTCGAGCACCAGCAGATCGAGCCCCGCGACGCGCGCCGCGAGCAATCGCGCCGGACCGTCGTAGAGAGAAGGGAAGGCGAATACCTCCGCCGCCCCGTCCAGCGCCTTCAGCACCGCCGGGTAGCCGGGAAGCAGCGTGCGGACCGCGATGCCTTCGGACGCGAGCGCTCCCGGCAAGGCCCCGACGACATCGGCAAGGCCGCCGGTCTTCACCAGCGGATAGACTTCCGAGGCGACCGCGAGCACCGAGAGCGTGAGCTGCGTGCTCATGCGGAAAGCCCATCGATCATTGCCTGGGTGACGAGGCAGATGCCCTTTTCCGTGCGTCGGAAATGCCGGCTGTCCACCTCCGGATCCTCGCCGATGACGATCCCCGGCGGGATGTGCACGCCGCGATCGACGACGACATTGCGCAACCGGACGTGGCGGCCGACATCGACCTCGGGCAGCAGCACCGAATGATCGATCTGCGCGTAGGAATGGATGTGCGCGCCGTTCGAGATCAGCGAGTGGGCGATGGACGCACCCGAAACGATCGAACCGCCGGCCACCAGCGAGGCGATGGCCGAACCGCGCCTTCCCTCCTGGTCGTGCACGAATTTCGCCGGCGAGGTGATTTCGGCGTAGGTCCAGATCGGCCATTCCCGATCGAACAGGTCGAGCGCGGGAACGACCGCTGTGAGGTCGATGTTCGCCTCCCAGTAGGCATCCACCGTGCCGACGTCGCGCCAGTAGGCTTCCGATTCCATGCCGGAACGCACGCAGGAACGCGAGAAGCGGTGGGCGAAGGCGCGGCCGTTCTGCACCAGGTAGGGGATGATGTCCTTGCCGAAGTCGCGGCTCGATTCCTTGTCGTTGGCGTCGCGGCGGAGCTGCTCGAACAGGAAGCGCGTGCCGAAGACGTAGATGCCCATGCTGGCGAGCGACATCGACGGATTGCCCGGCATCGGCGCCGGATCGGCCGGTTTTTCCACGAAATCGGTGATGCGGTCGTTTTCGTCGGCGTGCATGACGCCGAAGCCCCGGGCCATCGCGCGCGGCACCTCGATGCAGCCGACGGTGACGTCGGCCGACTG
>JAJXZO010000110.1 GCA_021780035.1 Pseudomonadota bacterium | reverse complement strand
AACACCCTCACCGTCAGCGGCGGCGCCACCCTCGACGCCGCCAGCGGCATCTACACCGGAACCGCTCTGGTCGACTGGGGCATCGTCACCAACGGCACGCTGACGCTCTACGATGACAGCACGGCGATCACGCCGCCGATCTACGGCGGCGGCTTCACCCGGGTCGCCGACCCCCTCGCCTCCCAGCCGGACGTCGCCGCCGCCATCGGCGACCTCGCCAGCCCGCCCGCGAGCGCCGCGACGTACGGGAAGTTCACCGGCACCTGGCGGCCCTCCACCCTGAACCCCGGCGTCTATACCGGCATCACCAGCGGCAGCGGGTCGATGACGCTCAATCCCGGCCTCTACATCGTCGAGGGCAACATCAGCATCGGCCAGGGGATCACGCTCGCCGGCAACGGCGTCACCATCGTCACCTCCGGCACCATCGCCTTCGGCGGCGGCGCGAGCGTGACGCTGACGCCGCCGACCGTGGAGCAGGCCGCGTCGACCGGCGGCGTGGCCGGCCTGACCCTCGCCGGCACCTCCGCCGGCACCCAGGCGCTCTCGAACGGGGTGACCCCCAACCTCGCCGGCATCGCCTATTTCCCCAACGGCACGATCAACCTCGCCGGCGGCGTCAGCATGCTGAACAACTGCCTGGAAATGGTGGCCGGGGACTACCAGCTCGGCAACGGCGCCAGCTATGGCTTCAGTTCCGCCTGCTCGCAGTACACGCCGCTGGTCATTCCCGCCACCGCCCCCACCGTCACCATCGCTCTGGTGCAGTAGGGGTGGTGTCCGCGCGCCCCCCGGCGTGCTAGAAGCCTCCTGCCGCGACGGCACGGTGTCGTCGCGGCGTTTGCAGTCGTGCCTGCTCCCGGCAGCGGAGCGAACCCGGAACCGAGACCGAAGTGACCGACACACCCCAGCCCCCCCCCGCGGGAGCCCCTGCCGACGAACCTGCCGGCGGCACCGTGCCGGTGCTGCTCGAGGAGGAGATGCGCCGCTCCTACCTCGACTACGCCATGTCGGTGATCGTCGCCCGCGCCCTGCCCGACGTGCGCGACGGCCTGAAGCCGGTGCACCGGCGCATCCTGTTCGCCATGAACGAGGCGGGCTACACAGCGGAGAAGCCCTACCGCAAGTCGGCGCGCGTCGTGGGCGAGGTGATGGGCAAGTACCACCCGCACGGCGACGCCGCCATCTACGACGCCATGGTACGCATGGCGCAGTCCTTCAGCATGCGCGCGCCGCTGATCGACGGGCAGGGCAACTTCGGCTCCATCGACGGCGACCCCCCGGCGGCAATGCGCTACACCGAGGCGCGCCTCGCCCGCGCCTCCGCGCTGATGCTCGCCGACATCGACAACGACACCGTCGCCTTCCAGCCGAACTACGACGAGAGCTCCTCCGAACCCACGGTGCTGCCGGCGAGCTTTCCCAACCTCCTCATCAACGGGGCGTCCGGCATCGCCGTCGGCATGGCCACCAACATCCCGCCGCACAATCCCGGCGAGGTGATCGACGCCGCGCTCGCGCTGGCGAATGATCCGGACCTCACCCTCGAGGACCTGCTGAAGATCGTCCCCGGCCCGGATTTCCCCACCGGCGGCGTCATCCTCGGCCAGGGCGGCATCCGCCAGGCCTTCGCCACCGGCCACGGCTCCATCATCCTGCGCGCCCGCACCGAGTTCGAGAAGATGGGCCACTCGGGCGACCGCGTGCAGATCGTCGTCACCGAGATCCCCTACCAGGTGAACAAGTCGGCGCTGCTCGAGCGCATCGCCGACCTGGTGCGCGCCAAGCAGATCGAGGGCATCTCCGACCTGCGCGACGAAAGCGACCGCTCGGGCCTGCGCATGGTCATCGAACTGCGGCGAGACGCCACGCCCGAGGTGGTGCTGAACCAGTTGTTCCGCTTCACCTCGCTGCAGACCACCTTCGGCGTCAACTTCCTCGCCCTGGCCGACGGCAGGCCGAAGCTGTTCGGCCTGCGCGAGGCCTTGCAGGCCTTCGTCGCCTTCCGCGAGGAGGTGATCCTCCGCCGCGCCCGCTTCGAACTCGGCCGCGCGCGCGAGCGCGCGCACCTCCTCGTCGGGCTGGCCATCGCGGTGTCCAACATCGAGGAAGTCATCGCGCTGATCCGCCGCAGCCCGGACGCCCAGTCCGCCCGCCAGGCCCTGATGGGGCGCGCCTGGCCCGCCGCGCAGGTGGTGCCGCTCCTCGCTCTCATCGAGGATTCGCGCAACCGCGTCGACGAGACCGGCGCGGTGCGCCTCACCGAGGAGCAGGCGCGTGGCATCCTGGAGTTGCGCCTGCAGCGCCTCACCGCGCTCGAGCGCGACAAGATCGCCGACGAGATGCGCGCGGTCGCCGCCACCATCGCTGAACTGCTGGAAATCCTCGGCAGCCACATCCGCCGCATCGAGGTCCTGTGCGAGGAGCTTACCGCCGCGCGCGCCGTGCTCGCCTCGCCCCGGCGCACCGAGCTTGCCGAAAGCGCCGCCGACCAGGACGACGAAAGCCTGATCGAGCCGGGGCAGATGGTCGTCACCATGACGCGGGACGGCTTCATCAAGCGCACGCCGCTCGAGGCCTTCCGCCAGCAGAACCGTGGCGGCCGCGGGCGCAGCGCCGCCGCCACGCGCGGCGACGACATCGTCACCCGCAGCTTCAACGCCCACACCCACCAGTGGGTGCTGTTCTTCTCCGCCGGCGGCAAGGTGTTCCGCGAGAAGGTGTGGCGCCTGCCGGAGGCCGCGCCGGCGGCGAAGGGCAGGGCGCTGGTCAACCTGCTGCCGGAACTCGGCGCCGACGGCGTCACCACCGTGCTGCCGCTGCCGCAGGACGAGGAGTTGTGGGAAAGCCTGCACGTGATGTTCGCCACCGCGCGCGGGCAGGTGCGCCGCAACCGGCTGTCCGACTTCCGCAACGTCCGCGCCAACGGCCTGATCGCCATGAAGCTCGACGCGGACGACAGCCTGATCGGCGTCGCCACCTGCCGCGACGGCGACGACCTGCTGCTCGCCACCCGCGCCGGCCGCTGCCTGCGCTGCCAGATCACCGACGACACGCTGCGGGTGTTCGCCGGCCGCGATTCGAGCGGCGTGCGCGGCATCCGCCTGCAAGGCGAGGACGATGCGGTGGTCGGCCTCGCCGTGCTCCGGCACGTGGAGGCCACCGTCGCCGAGCGCGCCGCATTCCTGCGCGCCATGGCCGCCCGCCGCCGCGCGAGCGGCGAGGAGACGGAGGGCGAGGGCGAAGCCGAGACCGAGGCGGAAGGAGAAAGCGAAAACGAGATCGCGCTCTCGCCCGAACGTCTCGCCGAACTCGCGGGGCTGGAGGAAGTGCTGCTCACCGTCACCGACCAGGGCTTCGGCAAGCGCTCCTCCGCCTACGGCTACCGGGTGAGCGGCCGCGGCGGCCAGGGCATCATCGGCATCACCCTTTCCCCGCGCACCGGCACCGCCGCCGTGGCGACGCTGGTGGTCAGCCCCGGCGACGGCGTCATGCTCGTCACCGACGCCGGCCGCCTGATCCGCCTGCCCGCCGACCAGGTGCGCGTCACCGGCCGCGCCGCCCAGGGGGTGACGCTGTTCCGCCTCGACGCCGGGGAAACGGTGACCAGCGCCTTCTGCGTGACCGACGCCGTCGCGGGCGAGGAGGAGGATGCCGGAAATGAGTAGCCGCTGCCCGGAACGCGTCGGCCTCTATCCGGGCACCTTCGATCCCGTGACCAACGGCCACCTCGACATCATCACCCGGGCGGCGCGCCTGCTCGATCGCCTAGTGGTGGGCGTCGCGCTGTCCTCGGGCAAGGAGCCCCTGTTCCCGCTGGCCGAGCGCGTGTCGCTGGTGGAGGCGGAACTCGCCGTCGTCGGCATCCCCACCGGCACCAAGATCGAGATCCTGCCGTTCGAGGGGCTGCTGGTCCACTTCGCCGAGGAGATCGGCGCGCGCGTGATCGTGCGGGGCCTGCGTGCCGTCACCGACTTCGACTACGAGTTCGCCATGGCGGGGATGAACGACCGCCTCGACCCCGACATCGAGACAGTGTTCCTGATGGCGAGCGAGCACCACCAGTTCATCCAGTCGCGCTTCGTGCGGGAAGTGGCGCGGCTCGGCGGCGACATCTCCTCCTTCGTGCCGGCCCTCACCCTGCGGCGCACGCTGCAGCGTCTCGGCCGGCTGGTGCCTTCCGACCCCGCGGAGTAGACCCATGCACAGACGAACCCTTCTCACGGCCGCGGCCGTGACCCCCCTCATCATAGCGAGCGCGAACATGAGCGAAGCCGCCGGCCTCGACCCGGAGAACACCGTCTACATGGACCTGAAATACGGTCGCGTGGTGATCGAACTGCTGCCGGATATCGCGCCGAAGGCGGTGGCGCGGGTGAAGGAGCTGTGCGCCAAGCACTTCTACGACGGCACGCCGTTCCACCGGGTGATCGAGGGCTTCATGGCCCAGGGCGGCGATCCCACCGGCACCGGCACGGGCGGCAGCGGCCTCGGCACGCTCCCGGCCGAGTTCACCAACAAGCGGCGCTTCCTGCGCGGCACCGTGGGCGCGGCCCGCACGTCCGACCCGAACAGCGCCGACAGCCAGTTCTTCATCATGTTCGCGCCGGCGCCGAACCTCGACGGCCAGTACACCATCTGGGGCCAGGTGGTCTCCGGCATGGAGTTCGTCGATCAGATCAAGCGCGGCACCGGCCCGAACGGCATGGTGAGCAATCCCGACCGCATCATCAAGATGCGGGTCGCCGCCGACGAGAACAAGTAGTTCCCGCGGCGGCGGCCGGCGGCTTCACACCAGGGACGACGGCGGGTTGATGACGTTGCTCGACGCCGCCTGGGCGCGGCGTTGCTGCCACAGCGCCGCGAAGTCGATCGGCTGCAGCAGCACGGGCGGGAAGCCGCCCTCGCGGGTAATGTCGGCGAGCAGGTTGCGCGCGAACGGGAACAGGATGCGCGGGCACTCCACCAGCAGCACCGGCTCGATGGCGTTCTCCGGCAGGCCGGAGAGAGTGAACACGCCGCAATAGGTGAGTTCGGCCACGAACACCCGCCCGGCGGCGCTGCCGGCCGGCGGGGCGGCGCCGTCGCCGCCCGGGGCGCCCGCCTCGGTCGCCTCCGAGGCGTCGGCGCGGATCATCAGCTCCACCTCGAAGACGTTCTGCCCCTCGACGAGGCGGCGGACCTGCACGTCGAGGTTGATGTCCACCTTGGGGGCGGCGCGCAGCTGGTTGAAGATCTCCGGCGCACCCGGCACCTCGAGCGAGAGGTCCTTCACGTACTGGACGTTGACGATGATCGGCGGCATCTGCGGGGTGGCCCCCGGCGCCGGTGTGGTTTCAGACATGCACCCTCTCCCTTTGCTCGCGGCTGTGCGGCGGGTAGCACAGCCATGGCCGGAGCGGAAGCGCCAGGCTCAGAGGGCGGGCGGCGGCGCGGTGGGATCGCAGCGGCGCCACTCGCCGTTGCCGATGCGTTCGCCGGTCATGGCAAAAATGAAGCCCCAGTGGCTCACCACCAGCGTGTGCCGCCAGTCGGAAAGGGCGGCCATCTCGGCGCGGAACAGCGCCGCGCGGCCGTGCAGGCTCGTCGCCGTCTCCTCCATCGGCGGCCACCACACCTCGTCGATGCTGGAGAAGTCCACGCCTTGCCAGGCGAGTTCCAGTTCCGCGCGCGGCGTGCCCACGTCGCAGACGAAGGCGAAGCGCTCGCGCACCAGCGGGTTCACCGACAGCCGCAGCCCCAGCCTGCGCACGAAGGGCCGTGCCGTCTCGAGCGCGCGGCGGTAAGGCGAGACGATGATGCGGCGGATACCCTCTCCGGCCAGCGCGGCGGCGGCCTCCTCGGCCTGCGCCTTGCCGAGCGGCGTGAGCGCCGGGTCGACGATGCCGGGGTCGCGGCGGGTCGGCCCGAAATGGCGATTGAACTCGCTTTCGCCGTGGCGCAGGAGGAACATGCGCCTCGATAGCCGCAAAGCGCGGCGGCGCGCAACCGCGGCCGGCGGGCCGCCTTGTTGTCTCGCCGGGCCGCGCAGCTTATGTGAAGGACGCGCTCCGGCAGCGGGACGCGAAGGAGTACTCACATGAGTTCCGGCGGCAGCTTTCCGCTCGACATCATCCTGTTCGCCATGATCGCGGGGTTCCTGGTGCTGCGCCTGCGCAGCATCCTCGGCCGGCGCACCGGCTTCGAACGCCCGCCGGAGCAGCCGCCCGCGCCTCCCGGCGCGCCGGCGGCGCCCGGCCGGCCGGCCGGGCCGGTGGTGGAGGGCGTGGCCGAACCGATGGCCGAGGCCTCGGGCCAGTCCCTGCCCGATCCCGCCTCGCCCGCGGGCCAGGGGCTCGTCCGCATCGGCCGCGTCGACACCGCGTTCGATCCCGCGCACTTCCTGCAAGGGGCGGAGGCGGCCTTCCGCATCATCGTCACGGCCTTCGCCGCCTCCGACCGCGCCACGCTGCAGGCGCTGCTGTCGCCGCACACCTTCGCCGCGTTCGACGGCGCCATCTCCGCGCGCGAGGCCGAGGGGCTCACCCAGCACACCGACCTGAAGGCGATCGTCTCCGCCACCATCGAGGCGGCCGACGTGCGCGGGCGCATCGCCGACATCACCGTCCGCTTCGTCTCCGACCAGGTGAACCGCACCGTCGATTCCTCGGGGCACATTACCGAGGGCACCGACGCCGTCACCGAGATCCACGACGTCTGGACCTTCGAGCGCGAACTCGGCGCCGCCGACCCGACGTGGCGGCTGGTCGCGGCGCGCAGCGCCTGATGCGCCCGGCCGTTCGTCGCCTCGCGCACCTGGGCGCGCTCGCTGCCGCCCTCGCGCTCTCGGCCTGCGCGGTGCGCCCGCCGCCCAGCGCCGTCGCGCCCGTCAGCATGACGCTCTCGCCGGTCGGTTTCGCCGCCCTGCCCGGCTGGGGGGCGGATTCCCTCGCCCCCGCGCTCGCCACCTTCCGCACCGGCTGCGACGAACTGGAGAGCGGCTCTCCCGGCCGCAAGCTCGGCGGCGCCGGCGAGGCCGCGCAACTGGGCGGCACGGCGCAGGACTGGTTCGCCGCCTGCCAGGCCGCCGCCAAGGTGCCGGCCGGAAACGAATCCGCCGCGCGGGTATTCTTCGAGGCGAATTTCCAGCCGTACGCGGTTGCCGCCAACGGCAGCACCGATGGCCTGTTCACCGGCTATTTCGAGCCGGAAGTGGCGGGCGCCCGCGCTCCCGGGGGCCCCTACCGCACGCCGTTGCTGGCCCGCCCGCACGACCTCATCACCGCCGACCTGGGCGCCTTCGCCTCCGACCTGAAGGGCCGCGAGATCAACGGCCGCATCGACGGCACGCACTTGGTCCCCTACTACGCCCGCGCCGCCATCGAG
>JAJXZO010000183.1 GCA_021780035.1 Pseudomonadota bacterium | reverse complement strand
GGGAGAAGAATCCACCACGGCAGGCGCCCGCGCGAGGGCGTGAGAACCCAGCGCTCGCCGCTTTGCTGCTCGAAGAAGGGAAAGCGCGCCTGGTGTTCGGCCATGGTGGCCAGGGCGCCGACGGTTCCGAGATAGGAGTGGACGGCGTGGTTCCCCGACAGCAGCAGGTGGTTGCCGTTGTCGAGGCGGCAGGAGAGGCGGGAATCGAAATAGGAACGGGCGCGGCCGCCCGCCGCCGGCGAGGCTTCGTAGAGCGTGGCCGGCACGTTGGCACGCGCCAGCGCCACCGCGGCGGCCAGCCCGGCCAGCCCGGCGCCGACGATGTGCACCCGGCTCAGGGGAGCATCTGGCTGAGCGCGATCCATAGCTTTTCCCATGTCGGCACGCTGACGCGCTGGCGCGGACGCTCCCAGCCGCGCTTTTCCAGCCGCCGGAGAATGGCGGCGTAGGAGGCGGCCATCAGCCGCGCCGGGCGCATTGCCTTGCGGTCGCAGCGGGCCATCGCCGCCGCTGCCGCCGCGAAGTGCCCGTGCGCCTCCGCCGCCAGCGCCGCCTGCACCCCGGCGAGGCCCGGATGGTCGAGGGCGGCGTCGGGATCGAGCGGCACGCCGGCGGCTTCGAGCAGCTCGCGCGGCAGGTAGAGGCGGCCGCGTTCCGCGTCCTCGGCGAGGTCGCGCAGGATGTTGGTGAGTTGCAGCGCCCGGCCGAGGTGGAAGGCAACGCGGTCGGCATCGGGCGAGGCGTCGCCGAAGATGCGCACCGAAAGCCGCCCGACGGCGGCCGCCACCCGGTCGCAGTAGAGGTCGAGTTCGGCGGCGGCGGGCGCGACGATGGGGACCGCGTCCATGGTCATGCCGTCGATCACCGCCTCGAAATCCGCCTGGCGGAGGGCGAAGCGGCGGATGACCACCAGCAGCACGCGGGTGACGGCGTCCTCGGTCTGCCCGGCGTAGAGGCGGGCGACGCGCTCGCGCCACTCGGAGAGGCGGGGCAGGCGGGTGGCCGCCGGGGCGGGATCGTCGGCGATGTCGTCCACGATGCGGCAGAAGGCGTAGACGGCGTACATCCCCTGCCTCCGCGCCGGCGGCAGCACCGCCATGCCGCGGGCGAACGAGGTGCCGGCGGCGCGCACCACCGCCTCGACGGTGGCGAGATCGGCGGGAGAGGCTTCCAGCCCGGCGTTCATGCGACGAGCCTGCCGAGGCTGGCGAGCACGGCGGCGATCGCATCGGCCTTCGTAAGCCTGACGCGGGCGGCCAGCGGATCGGCGGCGCGCAGCCGTGCCGCGAGGCGGGCGGAAAGCCTCGCGATCACCGAGGTTTCCATCCCCAGCCGGCGCGAGCGGCAGGCGCGCGGCAGGGCGCGGGCGGTGGCGTTGAGGTGGTCGCAGGCGTCGATCAGGCGGTCGAGGACGCGGCGGAGGGCCGGCGTCGCCGCCGGGCGGCGGAGGTCTTCCACGCCCGCGCCCGCCTCGGCGAGCCAGTGCCCGGGGAGGTAGCAGCGGTCGAGGGAGGCGAGGTCGCGGGCGGCGTCCTGGACATGGTTCTCGATCTGCAGCGCGGTGCAGAGGGCATCGGACGGCGCCCAGGCGGCGGCGGATTCGCCGTGCAGGTCGAGCACGTAGCGGCCGACCGGCATCGCCGAATAGCGGCAGTAGAGGGCGAGTTCCTCGTAGGTGGCGTAGCGGCGCTTGCGCGCGTCCTGGCGGAAGGCGACGAGCAGGTCGGTGGCGTGCACGGGGGTGACGCCCGTCTGCGCCAGGCTGGCGCGGAGGGCGAGCGCGCTCGGGCTGCCGCGCTCCGCGTGGCCGAGCAGCACCGCCTCCATCGCGTCGAGCCGGGCGATCTTCTCCGCTTCCGCGAGCGCGGGGCTGTCGGCGATGTCGTCGGCGTTGCGAGCGAAGGCGTAGTAGGCGTGGACGTGCGGGCGCAGCCGCGCGGAGATGAGCAGCGAGCCGACGGGAAAGTTCTCGTCGCCGCGGTCCTTGCCGGACCAGGCCTCGACGCTGGCGGCCTCGGCTTCGCTCATGGCCGGTCCCGGTAGGAGCGGCGCTTCCACACCACGCCGTGGCCGAAGTGGTGGTTGCAGGCCGAGCCGAGGGTGGCGGCCATGTAGAACAGGACGATCGGCGGCAGCCAGGGCGCCCAGGCGGGGGTGAGGCGGTAGCGGCGGAGCGTCGGCAGGAAGGACACCGCCATCAGCGCCCAGGCGGCGAGGCCGAACAGGCGCGCGAGGCCCGCGCCGCAGAGCACCGCCAGGGGGGGCGCGAGGAACAGCAGGAACAGGCCGGCGACGCTGAGGGCGAGCCACAGCGGCGAGTGGTCGAGCTGCACGTAGGCGGAGCGGGCGATCATGCGCCAGATGTCGGCGAAGTGCGGGTAGGGGCGGATGGAGCGGGCGAGTTGCGAGTGGCCGAGCCAGATGCGCCCGGTGGGCTTCAGCGCCCGCGCCAGCGCCACGTCGTCGATCAGCGCGCCGCGGATGGCGGCGATGCCGCCCAGGCGTTCGAGCGCGGCGCGGCGCACCAGCATGGTGCCGCCGGCGGCGGCGGCGGTCGGCTTCTCGGGGTCGTTCACCCAGGCGAAGGGGTAGAGCAGCGCGAACAGGTAGACGAAGGCGGGCACCAGGGCGCGTTCGGCGAGGCTTCGGCAGTTCAGTTCCACCATCTCGCTGACGAGATCGGCCCCGCTCCGTTCCGCCTTGGCCATCAGGGCGGAGAGGTGCGCCGGGTCGTGGACGATGTCGGCATCGGTGAGCAGCAGCCATTCGGAGTCGCTGGCGCCGACGCCTTCCGCCACCGCCCACAGCTTGCCGGCCCAGCCTTCGGGGCGGGGGCCGGCGGCGCGCACGGCGAGGCGTTCGGCGCCCGGCAGCGCCCTGGCGATGGCCGCCGTGTCGTCGGTGCTGCCGTCGTCCACCAGCACCACCGAGAGCGGGCCCGCGTAGTCCTGGGCGAGCAGGCTGCCGATGGACGCGCCCACGCACGCGGCCTCGTCGCGCGCCGGCACCACCACGGCGACGGACGGGTGCGCCTCAAGACTTGCGGGGGCGAGGCGCTCGCCGTCGGCCCAGAAGTCGCCGCGCCGGAAGAACAGCCAGAGCCAGGCGAGGAGGATCAGGGCGAGGAGGGCGGCGGTCATCGCGGGGGCACCATGCCGAGGGACGTGTAGAAGGCGACGGCGTCGGCGATGGCCTGCCGCGCCGGGCGGGACCGGTAGCCGAGTTCGGCCGCCGCTTTCGCCGAGGAGAAGAACATGTGCTTTCTCGCCATGCGCAGGTGGTCGCGGGTGACGCGGGGTTCGGCCCCGGTGAGGCGGGCCGCGGCTTCGGCGGCCAGGGCGGCGGGCCAGAGCAGGCCCACCGGCAGGCGGACGCGACGCTGGCTTTGGTGGCGCGCCGCATCGACCAGGGCGAGGATTTCGGCCATCGAGAGGTTCTCGCCGCCGAGGATGTAGCCTTCGCCGGGGCGGCCCTTTTCCAGCGCCAGCAGGTGGCCCTCGGCGACGTCGTCCACATGGACGATGTTGAGGCCGGTATCGACGTAGGCGGGCATGCGGCCCGTGGCGGCGTCGAGGATCATCCGCCCGGTGGGGGTGGGGCGGAGGTCGCGCGGGCCGACCGGGGCGGCGGGGTGGACGATCACCGCCGGCAGCGCCGATTCCGCCACCATCCGCCGCACCACGCGCTCGGCGTCGAACTTCGAGCGCTTGTAGGCGCCGACGATCGCCTCCCGCGAGACCGGGGTGGTTTCGTCCGCCGGGGTGCCGTCGGCGGTGAGGCCCAGGGTGGCGACGCTGCTGCAGTAGACCACCCGTTCCACGCCGGCATCGAGGGCCGCCCGCATCAGCGCCCGCGTGCCGTTGACGTTCACCGCTTCCATGCGCGCGAGGTCGGGCACCCAGATGCGGTAGTCGGCGGCGACGTGGAACACGTAGGCGCAGTCCTGGGCGGCGCGGGCGAGGGAGGCGGCATCGGTCAGGTCGCCCTCGACCAGTTCTGCTTCGAGCCCGGCGAGGTTGCGCCGGTCGGCGCCGGGACGCACCAGCAGCCGCAGCGCGTGGCCGCGCCCGAGTGCGGCGCGGGCGACCGCCGAGCCGACGAAGCCGGTGGCCCCGGTGATGAGGGAAAGCGGTGGCACGCGCGATGGTTCCAGGAGCGGACGGAAACGGAGATTGCGCCTTATAGCGCCCGCGCGCGCGGCTGGCGAACCCCGCGGGGTGGGCAGGCGGCGGGAGGCGGGCTAGGCTCGCGGCGTGGACATTCCCATCCTGTTCGCCGACTCCCGCTTCGTCGTGCTCGACAAGCCCGCCGGCCTGCCGGTGCACCCGGGGCCGCGCGGCGGCGCCTCGGTGGAGGACTTTTTTCCCAAACTGTCGCGGCGGCGCGACGGGCCATGGCTGGTGCACCGTCTCGATGCCGATACCTCCGGCTGCCTGCTGGTGGCGCTGCGCCGTTCCGCGCTCGTCGAGGCGCAGGCCCTGTTCGCCGCGCGCAGGGTGGAGAAGCTCTACTGGGCGGTGGTGGACGGGAGTCCGCCCGCGGACGAGGGCGAGGTGCGGGCGGCGCTCCGCCGGCGCAGCGACGCTTCCGGCTGGCGGATGCTGGCCGGACCCGGCGGGCAGGAGGCGGCGTCGCGCTGGCGGGTGCTGGGGCGCGGGGACCGGACGAGCTGGCTCGAGGTGAGGCCGCTCACCGGCCGGACGCACCAGGTGCGGGCGCATTGCGCGCACCTCGGCTGCCCGGTGCACGGGGACGCGGTGTACGGAACCGGCCCCGGACCGCTGCTGCTGCTGGCGCGCAGCCTTTCCCTGCCGCTGACGCCGCCGGTGGCGGCGGTGGCCGAGCCTCCGCCCGCGATGGCGGCGGCGATCGCGGCGTGCCGGAAGGCGGATCAGCCGGGGGCGGCGAAGGCCTGATCGACGATTTTCGCCAGGCTCCGCCGCCAGGGCGGCAGGCGGAGGCCGAAGGTGGCGGCGAGGCGGGAGCAGTCGAGCCGGGAATCGGGCGGGCGGCGCACCGGCGTCGGCCAGTCGGCGGTGGTGATCGGCGTCACCTCCGGCTGCGGCAGCCCGTGGCGGGCCGCCTCCTCGAACGTCGCCGCCGCGAGGCCGTGCCAGCTTGTGGAGCCCGTTCCCGCCGCGTGGAAGACGCCGTGCCACGCCGGCTGGAAGCCCCCGGCGAGGATGCGCCGGGCAACGGCGAGCAGGACGTCGGCCAGATCGGCGGCGGCGGTGGGGCAGCCCACCTGGTCGGCCACCACCCGCAGCCGCTTTCCCTGCCGTGCCGCGTTCAGCATGGTGAGGACGAAGTTGCGCCCGGTGGCGCTGATCACCCAGGAGGTGCGGAAGACCGCCGCCCGCGGGCAGGCGGCGAGCACCGCTTCCTCGCCGGCGAGCTTGCTTTCGCCGTAGACGCCGGTGGGGTGGGGCGGGTCGGTCTCGACGTAGGGGGCGCCCTTGGTGCCGTCGAACACGTAGTCGGTGGAGACGTGGAGCAGCGGCACGTTCGCGCCGCCACACCACGCGGCGATGGCGCCGGGGCCGGTGGCGTTGACCGCCCAGGCGAGGCCGCGCTCGCTCTCGGCGCCGTCGACGGCGGTGTGGGCGGCGGCGTTGATCACCAGCGCCGGGCGGATTTTTTCCAGGGCGGGCGCCACGGTTTCCGGGAGGGCGAGGTCGAGTTCGGGGCGCCCGATCCGCGCCAGCGGCAGATCACCCGCCTGTGCGGCGAGCGCGGTGGCAAGCTGCCCGCCGATGCCGATGACGAGGATGGGGGCATCAGGCAAGGAACCATGCCTCGCAGTCGCGGAGCCTCGGATTGCGGCGGTCCTTCTCCGACAGCACCGCCGCGTCCGGCGCGACCGGCCAGGGCAGCGCGAGATCGGGGTCGTTCCAGAGGACGCCGCGCTCGGCGGCGGGATCGTACGGGGCGGTGACCTTGTAGATGACCTCGGTGCCGGGGACGAGGGTGCAGAACCCGTGCAGGAAGCCGCCGGGAACCCAGAGTTGCCGCCAGTTCCCGGCGGAAAGCTCGGCGGCGGCGAATTGGCCGTAGGTGGGCGAGCCGTGGCGGATATCGACCGCCACGTCCCAGATGGCGCCCTTCACCACGCGCACGAGCTTGCCCTGGACGGAGGGCGCGACCTGGCAGTGCAGGCCGCGCACGACGCCGGCCTCCGCCGAGAGGCTGTGGTTATCCTGCACGAAGGGGCCGGGCACGCCGGCCGCCCGCCAGCGCGCCGCGTTGTAGGTTTCGGAGAAGAAGCCGCGCGCGTCGCCGAAGCGGGGCGGCGTGATCAGCAGCACCTCGGGGATGGCGAGCGCTTCCGCCTGCATCGGCGTCAGTCTCCGGTGCTTTGCGCGACTTCGGCCAGCACGCGGCCGAGTTCGGTCTTGCCCAGCGCCCGGGCGTGGGAGCAAAGCGTTTCGGCGTCGATCCAGCCCATGCGGAAGGCCACCTCCTCCGGGCAGCCGACCAGGAGGCCCTGGCGCGCCTGGATGGTCTGCACGAAGGTGGCCGCCTGCAGCAGCGAATCGGGCGTGCCGGCATCGAGCCAGGCGAAGCCGCGGCCGAGCTTTTCCACCGTGAGCGTGCCGCGCTGCATGTAGAGGCGGTTGAGGTCGGTGATCTCGAGTTCGCCGCGCGCCGACGGGCCGATGGTGGAGGCGAGGGCGGTGACCTCGGCGTCGTAGAAGTAGAGCCCGATCACCGCCCAGTTGGAGCGGGGCTGCGCCGGCTTTTCCACGATTTCCACCGCGCGGGCGTCGGCGTCCATGCTGATCACGCCGTAGCGCTCGGGGTCGCGCACCTGATAGGCGAAGACCGTCGCACCCTCCTGGCGCGCCATCGCCCGGCGCAGCAGCACCGACAGGCGGTCGCCGAAGATGAGGTTGTCGCCGAGCGCGAGCGCGCAGGGTTCGCCCGCGAGCCAGTCGCGGCCGATGTGGAACGCCTGGGCGAGACCCTCGGGCCTCGGCTGCTCCGCATAGGAAAAGCGCACGCCCCACTGCGCGCCGCTGCCCAGCAGGCGGCGGAACTGCGGCAGGTCCTCCGGGGTGGAGATGACCAGCAGATCGCGGATGCCGGCCAGCATCAGCACGGTGAGCGGGTAGTAGATCATCGGCTTGTCGTAGACCGGCAGCAGTTGCTTCGACGCCGCGAGCGTCATCGGATGCAGCCTGGTGCCGGAACCGCCGGCGAGCAGGATGCCCTTGCTCATGGCGCCGCTCCTTTCTGTAGGCTTGCTGCTCCGAGCCGCTGGCCGCCGTAGCGGGTGGCGCGGATCGGCTCCCACCAGTCGCGGTGGCCGAGGTACCACGCCACCGTGCGGGCGATGCCGGCGGCGAAGTCGTGCGCCGCCTTCCAGCCGAGGT
>JAJXZO010000117.1 GCA_021780035.1 Pseudomonadota bacterium | reverse complement strand
GGGCACGCAGGTGCTGGAGCCGATCGCCCAGGTGATCATCGCGCCGGACGGCTCCACCTACGCGAACACGCGGGTGCCGAACGAGGACAGCCTCGACCAGAATCTCACGGACGCCAACCTGTTCTCGGTCAACCGCTTCGGCGGCGTGGACCGGCTGGAAGGCGGCATCCGCGTCAACGTCGGCGTGCGCGGAGCGTGGATCTTCCCCTCCGGCGCCCGCGTGTCGGGGCTGGTGGGCGAATCCTACCGTCCGCGCCGAAGCTCGCCGTGGCTGCTGGGCTCGGGGCTGGAACGGCGCTTCTCCGACGTGGTGAACCGGCTGTCGTTCACCCCGAATCCGCTCCTCGATCTCACCGCGCGCTCGCGCTTCGATCCGAACGCGCGCATGAAGGTGACGGAGGCCGACGTCACCGGCAGCTTCGGCCCGGAGGCGCTGCGCTTCTCGGCCGGCTTCCTGCACAGTTCGATAAACCCGTTCTTCACCTACGACTTCCCGCTCGCCGGCTATCTCTGGGGCGCGACGGCCAGCGAGGTGCCGACCGCCACGGAACCGTACGCCGCCCCGCGCGACGAGGTCACGCTCGGCGCCTCCACCCACTACGGCCCGTGGCGGCTGGCGGGCACGGCGCAGACGAACATCCGCACCCACCAGATGGATTCGATGGGCTTCACCCTCGCCTACGAGAACGAATGCGCGATCTTCAATCTCAATTTCTACAAGCGCTATACGTCGCTGAACGGCGACCACGGCGACACCGTGGCGCTGTTCTCGATCACCCTGAAGACGGTCGGGGAGTTCGGCTTCCACCCGATGTAGTTGTGCCGCCGCCATCGCCCGAGGAGTATCGCCTCTCCATGACCCCGCGCCCCGCCCGCCTCCGCCTCTCCGGCCTGCCGCTCGCCGTGCTGCTCGGCGCGCTGGCACTGCCGCCCGCCGCCATCGCCGCTCCGCCGCCGCCGCCGCAGCCCGCGCCGCTCGCCGACGCGGCCCGCCTGGTGGCGGTGGTGAACGGCGCCCCCATCACCGCGGCCGATGTCGACGAGCGCTGCCGGCTGTTCGCGCTCTCCACCGGCATGCCGATGACACCGGACGTGCTGAACCGGCTGAAGCCGCAGGTCACCCGCCAGCTGATCGACGAGCAGCTGCAGCTGCAGGAGATCCAGAAGCGGCGGATCATCGTGCACGATTCGGAGATCGCCGCGGCCATCCACGAGATCGAGCAGCGCAACAACATGCCTCCCGGCACGCTGCAGCGCCGGCTCGCCGCCGACGGCGCCGGCTACCGCACGCTGGTCGACCAGGTGCGGGTGCAGATCGGCTGGGGGCGGGTGCTGCGGCAGGTGCTCGGGAACCGGGTGGAGGTGAGCGAGACCGACGTCGCCCGCCAGATCGCCGTGCTGAAGGCGGAAACCGGCCAGGAGGAATACCGCATCTCCGAGATCTTCGTGCCGGCGACCGAGCCGAGCCAGATGACGGAAGCGCGGAACTTCGCCACCACCGTCATCCAGCAGCTCCGGGCGGGCGCGCCGTTCTCCGTGGTGGCGGCACAGTTCAGCCAGAGCCAGACGGCGCTGCACGGCGGCGACGCGGGATGGGTGCAGTCGAACGAGGTCGACCCCGCGGTGCTCAAGGTGCTCCAGGAGATGCCGGTGGGCGCGGTCAGCAACCCGATCCCGGTGCCGGGCGGGCTCGAGATCGTCACCCTCGGAGCCAAGCGGGTGATCGGCAACGACATGCAGATCGTGGTGACGCTGCGGCAGCTGTTCATGCCCTTCGCCACGCCGCTCAATCCCAACGCCCCCACCGCCGCCCAGCAGGCGGTGCTGGCGAAGATGAAGCAGGTCTCCACCACCGCGACGAGCTGCCAGGCCATCGACGCCACGGCGAAGACGATGCCGGGCGTGAAGGTGAACGACCCGGGAGAGGTCATCCTCGGCAACGTCGCGCAGCCGATGATGCACCAGCTTCTGTCCACCCTGCCGGTCGGCAAGCCGAGCCAGCCGCTGATCGCCCCCGACGGCGTGGCGGTCCTGACCGTCTGCTCGCGCGACCAGCGCAACATCGGCCTGCCCTCGGCAACGGACATGCGCGGACGCATCGTGGACGAGCGCGCGCAGCTTGCCTCGGAACAGCTGCTGCGGGCGCTGAGAAGGCGCGCGATCATCCAGCGCCATTTCTGAGAGCGCCGTGCTACCGCCGCTCCGGGAGGTGATCGCCCGCCATGCCCTGGTGGCGCGCCACGGGCTCGGCCAGCACTTCCTGCTCGATACCAACCTCACCCTGCGCATCGTCCGCGCTGCCGGGCCTCTGGCGGGCAGGAACGTCGTGGAGGTGGGTCCCGGCCCCGGGGGGCTGACGCGCTCGCTACTCGTCTCCGAGGCGGCGTCGGTGGTGGCGGTGGAGATCGACCGGCGCGCGGTGGCGGCGCTTGCCGAACTGGAGGCGGTGGCGGAAGGAAGGCTCTCCGTGGTGGAGGGCGATGCGCTGGCGCTCGACCTGTCGGCTCTCGCTGCCTCGCCCCGGCAGATCGTCGCCAACCTGCCCTACAACATCGCCTCGCCCCTGCTGGTGGGATGGCTCCGGCAGGCTTCCGCCTGGGAACGCTTCACGCTGATGTTCCAGCAGGAGGTTGCGGAGCGGATCTGCGCGTCGCCGGGAAGTGCCGCCTACGGGCGGCTGGCAGTGCTGGCACAATGGTGCTGCACGGCCGCGCTGGCGCTGCGGCTGCCGCCGGCCGCCTTCACGCCGCCGCCCAAAGTGGCGTCGGCGGTAGTGGTGCTGACGCCGTACCCGCGCCAGCCGGAACCCGCGCTGTTCGCGGCGATGGAGCGGCTGACCCAGGCCGCGTTCGGCCAGCGGCGGAAGATGCTGCGCGGGTCGCTGCGGAACCTGGGCGGCGAAAGCCTGCTGGCACGCGCCGGCATCGACGGAGAGCGGCGGGCGGAGACACTGGCGGTGACGGAGTTCGAGAAACTGGCGCTTTTGTTGTGAAGCGTTACGCATGTGAGTCGCTGCATGACCTGCAACGACAAATTATTCTGGGCACGAACCCCGACTTTTCAATTACATCTTGACACGAGTCTCCGAATTTGCGGTTATACGCCTACTGGTGGCCGCGTTGTGCAGGCTGCCCCTAACACTGGTTACACCCAATGTCTGATCAGACAGAAGCTGATCTGTTCCGCCGGTTGACAGCACAAATCGTCGCGGCGCACGTTTCACATAATACGGTGGACGGTTCGGAAGTTCCGCCGCTGATTGAAGTCGTCTACAAGACCATTTCCGGTCTTGGCAAAAAGGTAGAAGAACCGGTCAAGCCAGAGCCGGCAGTTCCGGTGCGCAAGTCGGTTTTCCCCGACTACATCATCTGCCTGGAAGACGGCAAGAAGCTGAAGATGCTGAAACGGCATCTGAAAACCGCCTACAACATGACGCCGGAACAGTACCGCGCGAAGTGGAGCCTGCCGCGCGAATACCCGATGGTAGCGCCGAACTACGCCGAACACCGCTCCTCGCTCGCGCGCAAGATCGGCCTCGGCCATCGCGCCGCGCCAGCCGCGGCCAGCGCCCCCGAACCGGCGCCCGCCAAGGCTCCTGCCCGCCGTGGGCGAAAGCCGGCCGCGAAGTAACCGGCCCGCCACTTATAGACCGAAGCGCGAAGCCCGGCCGCCTCAGGCGGCCGGGCTTTTCGTGTTCCCGGCCTGTCCGGCGCGGCATCGAATATTATGTGCAATTATGATAATTTGATATAAGCGTCAGCCGCGGCCGGTCCGCCCCAGTTCCTTTTCCACCAGGCTCACCCAAAGCGCCACGCCGTAGGGGATCGCCTCGTCGTTGAAGTCGAACTCCGGCGTATGCAGCTGGGCGCTGGCGCCGTTGCCGACGAACACGAACGACCCCGGCCGCGCGCGCAGCATCAGCGAGAAATCCTCCCCTCCCGTCTGCTGCGGGGCGTTGGCGTCCACCGTCGCCTCCGGCACCGCCCGCGCGGCGGCCGCCAGCACGTCGGTCTCGGCGTCGTGGGTGTAGAGGGCGAGCGTGTCCCAGGTCGCCGCGAAGGTCGCGCGCGCGCCGTGCAGCGCGGCCAGGCCCTCCGCGAGTTCGCGCATCCGCCGCTCGAGCGTGTTCTGCACGTCATCGCTGAAGCAACGCCCGGTGCCGACCAGGGTGATCTCGGAGGGCATGACGTTGAAGCTCGCCGCGTCGCCGCCGGCGATGGCGCCGAGGCTCAGCACCGCGGTCTCCAGTGGCGGCACGTTGCGCCCGACGATGGTCTGCAGCCCCAGGATGAAGTGCGCCGCCACCACCGAGAGATCGGGCGTATTGTGCGGGTTGGCGCCGCCGTGCCCGCCCGGCCCGAGCAGGTGCACCTCCCAGCGGCCGGTGGTGGCCATGAAGGCGCCCTTGCGCGTGGCGAAATGCCCCACCGGCAGCCCCGGCTTGTTGTGCATGCCGTAGACGGCATCGCACGGGAACCGCTCGAACAGACGGTCGTTCAGCATCGCCGCCGCGCCGCCGCCGCCGCGGCCTTCCTCGGCCGGCTGGAAGATCAGCTGCACCGTGCCGGCGAAGTCGGGATCCTCGGCCAGCGCGCGCGCCGCGCCCAGCAGCATGGTGGTGTGGCCGTCGTGGCCGCAGGCGTGCATCTGCCCGCAGGTGGCGGAGGCGTAGGGCTTGCCGGTGGCCTCCACCAGGGCGAGCGCGTCCATGTCGGCGCGCAGCCCCACGGAACGACGCCCGGGCCTCCTGCCCTTGATGGTGCCGACGACGCCGGTGCGCCCCACACCTTCGGTGACGGCGACCCCCCACTCGCGCAGCGTCGCGGCGACCAGGGCGCTGGTGCGCACCTCCTCCAGGCCAAGCTCGGGATGGGCGTGGATGTCGTGGCGGATCGCCGCCAGATCGTCCTGCCAGGCGCGGGCGCGCGCGAATGCCTTCTCCGGTTTCGACTGCTGATCCATGGTCCTGCCTTTCACTTTGGCGGCGAAACTAGTCGTCCCCGGACGCGGGCGGAAGTCCCGCCCCTGGCGAAGGCGGGCACGGCTTCCCATCTGCCGGCTCCGGGCCAAGGAGGCCGGGGGCGATGGCGCACATGCTGGCAACCCTGGGCGGGGGCTGTTTCTGGTGTCTCGACGCGGTGTTCCGCCGCCTGCAAGGCGTGGACTCGGTGGTCGCCGGCTATGCGGGCGGCACGCGCCCCAACCCCAGCTACGAGCAGGTGTGCGCGGGCGCCACCGGCCACGCCGAGGTGGTGCAGATCGCCTTCGACGATGCCGAAATCGCCTACCGCGACCTTCTGGAGGTGTTCTTCGCCATCCACGACCCGACCACGCCAAACCGCCAGGGCGCCGACGTCGGGCCGCAATACCGCTCCATCATCCTCGTCCACGACGCGGCGCAGAAGGCCGAGGCCGAAGCGGTGTTGCGCGAGCAGGCGGAAGCCTGGCCCGCGCCGCTCGTCACCGAGCTGCGGCCGCTGGAAAAGTTCTGGCCGGCGGAGGACTACCACCAGGACTACTTCGCCCACCACCCGGAATCCGGCTACTGCCAGGCGGTGGTGGGGCCGAAGGTGGCGAAGTTCCGCAAACACTTCGCCGCGCGCCTTCGCCCCGCCTGACGCTCACCCGGCGGTGCCGAGCAGGCGGGCGAGCGTGCGCGCCACCACCAGCGTCGCCGCGCGCAGGTCGGAAAGCTTCAGCCGCTCGTCGGCGCGATGCGAGTTCGCTTCCTCGATCGTGCGCGGCCCGGCGCCGTAGAGGGCGATCGGCACGCCGGCCTCGGCGTAGTGGCGCGCGTCCGTATAAAGCGGCACCCCCGATTCCCGCACCGTCTCGCCCAGCACTTCGCCCGCCTCCGCGCACAGCGCGGCGGCGAGCCCGTCCACGCCGGGAAGCCGCGCCAGCGGCCGGGCGAGCAGGATGCGCCGCACCTCCACCCGCGCCGCCGGGTGCGCCGCCGCCGCCTGCGCGACGAGTTCCCTGAGCCCCGCCTCCACCGCCTCGGGGATTTCCTCGGGGATCATCCGGCGGTCGAGGCGGAAGCTCACCCGGTCGGGCACGACGTTGGTGTTGATGCCGCCCGCGATCAGCCCGATGGTCAGCTGCGGGCTGCCGATGCCGCGCACGCCCGAGACGCGCTTCGCCAACTCGGCCCGGCTGGCGTAGAGCGCGGCGAGGATCGGCGTGGCCGCCTCCAGCGCGTCGACGCCGGTCTCCGGCTTCGCCGCGTGCGCCGAGCGCCCCTCCACCACCACTTCCAGGTGCAGGCAGCCGTTGTGCGACGTGACCACCTCGTAGGAGAAGCCGGCGCCGATGGCGAGGTCGGGCTTCGTGATGCCCCGGCGCAGCAGGAAGGCGGGGCCGAGCGTTCCGCCCGCCTCCTCGTCGTAGGTGAAGTGCAGTTCCACCGCGCCGGCAAGCTTCGCGCCACAGGCCCGCAGCGCCAGCAGCGCCCAGGTGTAACTGGCGAGGTCCGACTTCGACACGGCGACACCGCGGCCGTACATCGTGCCGTCGCGCACCACCGCGGCGTAGGGATCGACGCTCCAGCCCTCGCCCGGCCCCACCACGTCGCCGTGGGCGTTGAGCGCGATTACTTTCCCGCCGGGGCCGAAGCGATGCCGCACCACCAGGTTGGTGGCGCTGACCATGCCGCCCTCCCGCACCTCCGCTTCGGGAACCTTGTGGCGCTCCACCGCGAGCCCCAGTCCCTCCAGCAGTTCCGCCGCCCGTTCGGCGGCCGGCGCGCAGTCGCCCGGCGGGTTGTCGGTGGGTACGCGCACGAGCGCGGCGAGGAACGCCTCCTGCCGCTCGCGTTCGGCCTCGAGGAAACGCGCGAGCGCGCCGTTCAGGCCAGCATCATTGGTCATCGGTTCTTACCCTTCTCCTGCGAGCGCCGCTTCCACGGCGCGGGCGAAGGCGGCCGGCGCGCGCGGCAGGTCGCCGTCCTGGATGCGGGCAAGGTCGAACAGCAGCCCCGCCGCCCCCGAGACATCCTCCCCGGCGGCCGCCCTTGCCGCAAGCTTCGCCACCAGCCGGTGGCGCGGGTTCAGCTCCAGCACCGGCGCGGCGGCGAAACTCTCCCGCCCGGCGCGGCGCAGCATCCGCTGCAACTGCAGGTCGCTCCCCGTCGCCGGCGCGGCCAGCACTACGGCGCTTTCCACCAGTCTCTCCGTGGCGCGCACGTCGCTCACCGCTTCGCCGAGCGCGGTCTTCAGCGCCGCGATCAGCGGCCCCACCTCGGCCGCCTCGCCTTCCGGCGCGCTCAGCGGCGCCAACTTGGAGAGGTCGGCGATGCCGTGGCTCACGCTGCGGATGTGCTTGCCTTCGAAGCTCGTGAACCGCTCCGGCCAGAACGCGTCGATGGGGTCGGCGAGCAGCAGCACCTCGACGCCGCGGGCGCGGAAACCCTCCAGTTGCGCCGAGGTGGCCA
>JAJXZO010000014.1 GCA_021780035.1 Pseudomonadota bacterium | reverse complement strand
ACAGGGAATTTCCGATGACGACAGCAACGAAGCCACGGGGCATCTATTCGCCGGTGGTCACCCCCTTCAAGAAGACGCTGGAGCCGGACGGCGTCCGCTACGTGCACCACTGCCGCTGGCTTCTCGGCCAGGGCGTGGGGCTCGCCGTGTTCGGCACTAATTCGGAAGCGAACTCGATGAGCGTGACCGAGAAGAAGGGCCTTCTCGACGCGCTGCTCGAAGCCGGGCTGCCGGCCGATCGCATGATGCCGGGCACCGGCTGCGCCGCGCTTTCCGATTCGGTGGAGATGACCCGCTTCTGCATCAGCCGCGGCGTGCACGCCGTGCTGATGCTGCCGCCGTTCTACTACAAGGGCGTGAGCGACGAAGGGCTGTTCCGCTCCTACTCCGAGGTGATCCAGCGGGTCGGCTCCTCGGATCTGCGCATCTACCTCTACCATATCCCGCCGGTGTCGCAGGTGCCGATCACGCTCACGCTCATCGAGCGGTTGCTGAAGGCCTATCCGGGCACCATCGCCGGCGTGAAGGACAGTTCCGGCAACTGGGCGAACACCAAGGCGATGCTCGATCAGTTCCAGCCGCACGGCTTCGACGTGTTCGCCGGCAGCGAGAACTTCCTGCTGGCGAATCTGCGCGGCGGCGGGGTGGGCTGCATCACCGCCACCGGCAACGTCAATCCCGGCCCCATCGTCGGCCTCTACGAGCATTGGCAGGAGGCGGACGCCGAGGCGCGGCAGGGGAAACTCGACGCCACGCGCGCGGTGTTCGCGACATTCAGCATGATCCCGGCGCTGAAAGCGGCGATCGGCATCCACATGCACGAGCCGGAGTGGGGCACGGTGCGCCCGCCGCTGGTCGATCTCACGCCCGCGCAGCGCGCAGAACTCGACACCGCGCTGAAGGACGTGGGCTTCGACATGCCGGGAATTCGCAACTGAGAAAGGCCGGGAGGCGCCGGAGCGATGGCGCTTCCCCCCTAACTCGGGTGTCCGCAATCCCGAAGTCGTGAGCGGCGCCGGCAAGCGGGGATGTTCGCTTGACGAAAGGCTTCCTTCCAACGAAAATCAAATAGGTGGAAACGTTCGCAGCACCGGAATCGGGCTGCATTGTTCGGATGGCCAGGATGCACGTCTTTGCGCTCATCGGGCCGCATCGGCAGGCTTCGCCGGCAGAAAGCGGAGGGCCGTAGTGTTGCTCCTCGCCGGGCTTTCGCCGACCGTTTCGGCGGGCCACTTGCTCCGAGTTCCTGCGCCGATTCCCCCGACACGGCCTCGACCGGCTTCCGGACGCCGTGACCAGGCGCCCAGGAGGTTCGATACGTTCGCGGCACCACAAGCGGCCTGAAAGGAACTGAGCAATGTCAGCGTCCAGCGTCACCAGCATCAGCGCCAGGCTCGACCGCCTGCCCATAACATCCCTGCACAAGCGTGCCGTCATCGCCCTGGCCTTCGCCTATTTCTACGAACTGGGCGACATCAACACCTTCGGTTTCGCCGCGCCGGGAATGATCCGCTACTGGCACATCCCGGTCTCTACGATCGCCTTCGCCATCTCCATGACCTTCTTCGGCATGTTCCTCGGCGCCACCTTCGGCGGCTGGTTCGCAGACCGCATGGGACGGAAGCGCGGCTTCATCATCTCGGTGCTGATCTTCACGCTCGCCTCGCTCGCCAACGCGGTGAGCTGGGATGTCGCGTCCCTCGCCTTCTTCCGCTTCGTCACCGGCGTCGGCCTTTCGGCGATGACCGTCATCGCCAACACCTACGTGAGCGAGGTGTTCCCGGCCCGCGCGCGTGGCAAGTATCTCGGCTACGTGATGACCATCGGGCTGATCGGCATTCCCGCCACCGCCTGGGTGGCGCGCTTCCTCGTGCCGCTCGGTCCCTGGGGCTGGCGGGTCGTGTTCGTCTGGGGCGCTTTCGGCCTGTTCGCGCTGATCTTCGCCACCCGCATGGTCGACTCGCCCCGCTGGCTGCACCTGCACGGCCGCAACAACGACGCGGAGGAAGCGATCGCCGCTCTCGAACAGGCCGCACGCACGGAAGGGCTCCCCATCGCCGAGGCCGTCGCGCAAAGCGACGAGGTGACAGGCTCCCACACCAGCTACGCCGAACTCTTCGCCCCGGCGCAACGCGGCCGCACCTGGATGCTGATCGCCGCGTGGGTGTTCCAGACGCTCGGTTTCTACGGCTTCATGGCCTGGGTGCCGACGCTTCTGGTGAAGCACGGCTTCAACATCGTCGAGTCGCTCACCTTCTCCAGCGTCATCGCCATCTGCAGCCCGCTCGGCGCCCTCATCGCCTCGCAGATCGTCGAGCGCTTCGACCGCAAATGGCTGATCACGGTGATCGCCGTGTTCATCGCCGTCTGCGGCCTGCTCTACGGGCTCACGTTCCAGCCCGCGTTCATCATGATCTTCGGCGCGCTGGTGGTGCTGGGCATCCAAGCCTTCGCTGCCACCCTCTATGTGTACACGCCGGAACTCTACCCGACCCGCATGCGCTCCTCCGGCCATGGGCTGACCTACGGCATCGGCCGCGCCGCCAACATCTTCGGGCCGTTCATCGTCGCCTTTTTCTTCGACCACTTCGGCTACGGCAGCGTGTTCATGTATATCGCCGCCTGCTGGGTGCTCACCGCGATCGTGGTCGGAGCGTTCGGCCCGTCGACCACGGGGCGTTCCCTCGAATCGCTCAACCGCTGAGACTTTGAACGACGACGGCCGGGACGCCCGCACCCGGCCGCCGCGACTTGCTGCTATGCGGCCTAGACCCGGCCGAACACGGAACCCTCGAACAGGCGCCGTGCCGTGCGCACCAGGGAGACACGCGGCGCGGCATCTCCTTCCCGGCATTCCACGTGCAATTCCAGCGTGCCCGACGGGTGCTCGATGGTGAGCGTGGCGGGCAGGCGCATGTCGCCCACCAACTCGGCAGCGAGCGTGCCCGGAGTGACAGAGGCGGTGGCGATGCCGACGGAACCGGTGACGGCGACCGCCTTGTGGCAGGCGTGCGGGAGGAAATAGCGCACGCCGATGCTGGTGGCGCCGCCGCCGGGGCCGATCAGCACCGGCTTCGGGATGACGAGGCCGCCGACGTCGCCAAGCCCCATTGCCTTCCCGGCAGCGAGGCGGATCGCCTCGAGACGCTCCAGGAAGGCGCGGTCGGCATCGAGCGCGGCCGGCGTGTCGTGGATGTTGCGGCCGAGATCGCCGGCACGGACCAGCACCAGCGGCATCGCCGCATCGACGCACGTGACCTCCACGCCGAGAATGCTCTCGCGCGGGCGGCCGGTAGGCAGCAGCTTGCCGGTCTTGGCACCGGCGGCGTCGAGGAAGGTGAGGAAGATCGGGGCGGCGGTGCCGGGAACGCCATCGATATGCGTATTACCCTCGTAGGTGACGCGCCTGTCCGGGGTCTGTATGGTCGCCTCGACGATCTTGCCAGTGTTGACGTTGAAGATCCGCACCACCGTGGTGCCCTCGTCCGCCGGGAACAGTCCCCGCTCGATGGCGAAGGGGCCAACGCCCGAAAGCATGTTGCCGCAGTTGGGAGAGGTATCGACGATCGGCTTCGTCACGTGCACCTGCGCGAACAGGTACTCCACGTCGGCGTCCGGCCGCGCCGAGGGGCTGACGATGGCGACCTTGCTGGAAAGCGGGTTGCCGCCGCCGACGCCGTCGATCTCGAGTTCCTGGCCCGAGCCGAGGGCGGAGAGCAGGAACGCATCGCGCCGGGAGACCGGCTGCGGCAGGTCGGAGGCGAGGAAGAACGGCCCCTTCGAGGTGCCGCCGCGCATGAGCACGCAGGGAATTTTCATCGAGCGAAGCACGGTGGGCCTCCTCTTTCCGGTTCTCGCGAAACCCGCCCGCCGTCGTACCTCCTCGGCGCGGCGATGTGAACCACAAAGACGGAAGCCCTCGCCGCGCTCGCGGCGTGCCGAGCCGGTAATCCCTGACAGATGGCCATGTCGTCGGCGCGCTCTCGCGCACGCCGAGCCATCAGACAGGAGAAAGGCCGATCAGTTCAGCTCTGCCACCGCGCGCGCGATGCGGTCCGCGCCTTCCATGAGCGTCTCGACGGACGTGGCGATGGAAATGCGGAAATAGGGCGACAGGCCGTACGCCACGCCGGCGACAACGGCCACGCCGGCATTTTCCAGCAGGTACATCACCACGTCATGATCGGAGTCGAGCCGTCGTCCGGCGGGCGTCGCCTTGCCGATCAGCCCGGCGCAGTTGATGTAGAGATAGAAGGCACCGTCGGGCACCGCGCAGCTCAGGCCGGAAATCGCGTTGATGCGCTGGGCCATGCGATCGCGCCGCTGGCGGTAGATGGCCACGCACTCCGGCACGAAGCCTTGGTCGCCATTCAGCGCCGCCGCCGCCGCGGCCTGGCTGACCGCGCAGCAGTTTCCCGCCGATTGCGACAGCAGCGTCTCCATCGCCTCGACGATGTCGCGCGGCCCGGCCGCCCAGCCCAGCCGCCAGCCCGTCATCGCGTAGGTCTTGGACACGCCATTGACCGCCAGCACGCGGTCGCGCAGGTCCGGCGCCGCCGCCAGCAGGTGCGTGGTGCGCTGCGAGTCGAAGCGGATGTGCTCGTAGATGTCGTCGGTCATGACGAGCACCTGCGGGTGCTGCCGCAGCACTTCGGCGAGAGCGGCGTATTCGCCGGCCGTGTAAGCCGCGCCGGTCGGATTGGAGGGGGAATTGATCAGCAGCCAGCGGGTGCGCGGCGTGATCGCGGCTTCCAGTTGCGGCGCGGTCAGCTTGAAGCCCTGCCGCTCGGGACAGGGCAGCGTGACCGGAACGCCTTCGTTCGCCAGCACCATGTCCGGATAGGAAACCCAATAGGGTGCGGGGATGATCACCTCGTCGTCGGGGTTCACCGTGGCGGCCAGTGCGGCGTAGATGGCGCTTTTCGCCCCGTTGGTGGCGATGATCTCGTTCGCCGCGTAGGTCAGCCCGTTTTCGCGCGCGAGCTTGCCCGCGATCGCCTGCCGCAGTTCCAGCGTGCCGAGCATCGGCGTGTAGCGCGTCGCGCCCGCCTCGATGGCGCGGGCGGCGGCCTGGCGGATAGCGGGCGGCGTGTCGAAATCCGGCTCGCCGACAACAAGGTTGACGATGGAGCGGCCCTGCCGGCGCAGTTCGTTGGCCCGGTCGGCGGCCGCGGTGCTGGGAGAGGGCTTGATGCGCCTGATGCGCTCGGCGATGCGGGACGTGTTCACGGCGGTCCTGACCTGGTCTGTGCAAACGCGGCGTCAGGTTAGGAGCCCGCCACGGCCGCCGCCAAGACGACTTCGGTCTCCCTTTATAGGTAAGTCTTATGGTTCTTATACCTGGGGAGAAAATGTGCGACAGTGGCGGGAGCCGGTGGCCTGGCCACCAATCGGCGGGGACAAAAAGCGTGAATTTCAGGCGCTTGCAGTATTTCGTGAAGATCGTCGACATCGGCAGTCTCACGCAGGCCGCCGACATCCTCCACGTCGCCCAGCCGGCGCTGAGCCAGCAGCTCGCCACGCTGGAGGGCGAGGTCCACCAGCAGTTGCTCACGCGCACGAAGCGAGGCGTCACGCCCACCGAGGCCGGCCGCGTGCTCTACCGCCACGCGCAGCTGATCCTTCGGCAGTGCGAACAGGCGCGCGCCGATCTGGCCGCCGCCAGCCACGGTCTTTCCGGCGCGGTGTCGGTCGGGCTTGCCCCCGGCACGGCCGCTGCCGTCCTGGCGCTGCCGCTGCTTCGCACCGTCCGGGCGCGCCATCCGGGCATCCTGCTCTACCTGAACGAGACCTACGGCGCCACGCTGTCCGAGTTCGTCATGAACGGCCGCATGGACCTCGCCGTCCTTTACGGCGGCAAGAAGGCCGTGCATGGCCTGTCCTTCCTGCCCCTGCTGCAGGAGCAGCTTTTCGTCGTAGTGCCGGAAGGCATGATGGCCCAGCCGGAGCAGGTGCCGCTCCGCATGGTCGGGCAGATGGATCTCTGCCTCGCGCGCCCGTACAACGTCGTGCGCAAGATGGTGGACGAGGCGTTCGCCAGCGCCGGCGTGACACCCCGCGTGGTGGCCGAGATCGAGTCGGCCGAGACCCTTGCCGCCGTGATCGCCGACGGGCTGGCGGCGACGATCCTGCCGGAATCGATGGCGAGCCAGATCGCCGGCTCCTGCAATGCCTGGCTGTGCCGGATCGTCGAGCCGGTGATCGAGGCGCCGCTTGCCCTTTGCCAGTCGGACTTTCTCCCCCTGTCGGAGCCGGCGCAGGCGATCCGGGAGATTTTGCTGGAGCTGGTCGCGAACCTGCCGGGAAACCTGCTGGCGTAGAGAAACGGCCCCTGACTATCGGTCATAAGGCCCACTTATTGCGGCAAAGCCATTCGCTGTTGGCACTGCCCGCGCCGCACCGATAGCCTCCGCCTGATAAGGGCCCGTATGCGTATCGGGCGTTGCCGCGGCGAGGTTCATGAATCTGAACGCAATCAAGACACTCATCGAGGCGATGCAGGCTTCGGACCTCACCGAAATGGCGGTGAGCGGCAACGGCTGGTCGCTCCGCATGCGCCGCCGTGGCGCCTCGATCACCCCGCCGCCCTCCCCGCAACCGACCGTGGGGGAAGCGCCGCCGCCGCCCCCGGATGCGGCGGAACCCGAGCGCGCGGAAACGCCGCCGGAAGGCACCGAGGTGCGCGCGCCGCTCGCCGGCATCGTGCACCTGACGCCGTCGCCCGGAGAACCGCCGTTCGTCGAACCCGGGCGGCGCGTGACTGCCGGCACGACGCTTTGCCTGATCGAAGCGATGAAGGTGTTCATGCCGATCCGCGCCGAGAGAGACGGCACGGTGGAGGCCGTGCTGGTCTCTGCCGTATCCGAGGTCGAGGAAGGGCAAACCCTGATGCGGATCATATGAGGAAGCCATGTTCCGCACTGTCCTGATCGCCAACCGCGGAGAGGTCGCGCTGCGCATCCAGCGGGCGTGCCGCACGCTCGGCCTGCGCACCATCGCCGTCCACTCCACCGAGGACGCCGAGGCGCCGCACGTCCGCCACGCCGACGCCGCGTTCTGCATCGGACCGGCACCGGCGCGGCGCAGCTACCTCGACCAGACGGCCATCCTGTTCGCCACCGAGGTGAGCGGCGCGGAGGCGATCCACCCCGGATACGGCTTCCTATCCGAGAACGCCGGGTTCGCGCGCCGCGTCGAGGCCGCGGGCCTCACGTTCATCGGGCCCGCGTCGGCGTCGATCGCCACGATGGGCGACAAGATCGCGGCGCGGAACGCCATGCGCGAGGCGGGCATTTCCTGCGTGCCCGGCTCCGACGGACCGCTGCCCGACGAGGCGGCGGCGGCGATGGAACTCGCCCTGCGCATCGGCTACCCGGTGCTGATCAAGGCGACCGCCGGCGGCGGCGGCCGCGGTATGCGGGTGGTGGCGGGCCCGTCGGACCTCGCGCCGGCACTGGCGCTGACGAAGGAGGAAGCCCGGCAGGCCTTCGGCAACGACGCGGTCTATCTGGAGAAACTGCTCGAACACCCTCGCCACGTGGAAATCCAGGTGCTCGCCGATCATCACGGGCACGCGGTGTGGCTCGGCAGCCGCGACTGCTCGCTGCAACGGCGGCACCAGAAGGTGCTGGAGGAGGCGCCGGCCCCCGGCATCGACGAGGGCATCATCGCCGAGATGGGCGAACGCTGTGCCGCCGCCTGCCGTCGCACCGGCTATCGCGGGCTCGGCACCTTCGAATTCCTCGTCGAAGACGGTCGCTTCTATTTCATCGAAATGAACACGCGGCTGCAGGTCGAACATTGCGTTACAGAGATGATTACCGGCATCGACCTGGTGCAGTGGCAGATAAGGGTCGCGCAGGGCGAGAAGCTTGACCTGGCGCAGCGCGATATCCGCTGCACGGGGCACGCCTTCGAGAGCCGCATCAATGCCGAGCACCCCGGCACCTTCGCCCCCTCCCCCGGCCGCGTCGCCGCCTGGGATTTGCCGGGCGGCCCCGGCGTGCGCGTGGACACCCACGTCAGCCAGGGCAGCGTGATCTCGCGTCACTACGATTCGTTGATCGCCAAGCTGGTCGTGCACGGGAGCACGAGGGCCGACACCCTCGCCCGCCTGCAACTCGCGCTCGACGAGATGCGGGTCGGCGGCATCGCCACCAATCTCGACCTCCACCGCGCCATCGTCCGCGACCCGGACTTTGTCGCTGGCGGCGTGGACATCCATCACCTCGAGCGCCGGCTCGCGGAGGGAGGCCTGCGATGACCCTCGGCGAAGCGTCCACCAGCCTGCTCGGGTCCACCGCGCTGCTGTTCGAGGCGCCGGGCGAAACCGACCTGCCGACGCAACAGCGCATCTGGGTGCTGGCCGCCGAGGCCGAGACATGGCCGGAGGTGCGCGAGGCCGTGCCCGGCATCAACAACCTGATGATCGCCTTCCGGCGCCCGCCCGCGAAGCTTGATGACATCCTGGAGCGGCTCCGCTCCTGCTGGGCGACAGTGGCACCGATGCCGTTGCACGGCCGCGTCATCGAACTGCCGGTAACCTACGGCGGCCCGGACGGCCCTCACCTGCCGGACGTCGTCGCCCACACACGGCTCAGCATCGACGACATCGTGGCCATCCACAGCGAGCCGCTCTATCCGGTGTACGCGCTCGGCAGCCACCCGGGCTATTGCTACCTCGGCGGCATGGACCCGCGCATCGCCACCCCGCGCCGCAAGGTGCCGGTGCTCAGCATTCCGGGCGGCTCGGTTTCCATCGGCGGCTCGCAGACCGGGGTGTCCGCCTCGGCGGGACCGAGCGGGTGGAACACCATCGGCCGCACGTCCGCCTGCTTCTTCGACCCCGTGCGCGATCCGCCCGCCCTGCTCCGGCCCGGCGACGCCATCCGCTTCCGCGTTTCCGAGGTCATCCGATGATCGAAATCCTTTCGGAAACGCCGTTGGCGACGGTGCAGGATCTCGGGCGCTTCGGCCTGCTGAACCAGGGCGTCGGCACGTCGGGGGCGATGGACCCCCTGGCGCTCGCGGCTGGCAACCTGCTGCTCGGCAACGAGGCGGACGCGGCGGCGATCGAGGTGCAGGTGTTCCCCTTCGCCGTGCGCTTCCACGAGCCCTGCGCCTTCGCCGTCACCGGCGCCGACTGCGCGGCACGGCTGCAGGACCAACCCGTCCTGCCGTGGTGGGCCGGACAGGCGGCGGCAGGCGACAGCCTTACGCTCCGCCGGCCCGAGGGCGGCACGTGGCGCGGCAGCCGCGCCTATGTCTGCGTCGCCGGGGGCTTCGCGGTACCCCCGGTGCTCGGCTCGCGCAGCACGCAGTTGCGCGGCGCCTTCGGCGGCCACGAGGGCCGCGCGCTGCGCCAGGGCGACCGGCTGGCCGCCGGGGCACCGGGAACAGGCAACCGCCCGACCGGATTCGGGCTGGTGCCGCCGGCCTTCGCCATGCCGCTGCAACGGGAAGGGTGCACGGCGGTGCGCGTGCTTCCCGCCGCCGAATACGAGCGCTTCACGAAGGCCGCCCACGAAGCCCTGTGGTCGGCGGAGTGGAAAATCACGCCGCACAGCGACCGCTACGGCTACCGGCTGGCCGGTCCTTCGCTGCGGCCGACCGCGCCGATCGAGCTGCGTTCGCACGGCATCGTCCCCGGCGTGATCCAGATCCCCCACGGCGGGCAGCCGATCGTGCAGATGCGCGACGCCCAGCCCTCCGGCGGCTACCCCAAGATCGGCACGGTGATCGAGGCCGATCTCTGGCGACTCGGCCAGGCGCCGATCGGCAGCCGCATCCGCTTCGTCGCCTGCACCTGGGACGAGGCGGTGGCGGCGTTCGAGGAAACCGAGCGCTGGGCCGCCAGGGTGCGCCGGCTCGCCGCGCTGCATGCGGAGCGGGGGACCTAGGCATGCCGATCGCCGAAGCCGAACAGATCGCCGCCTGGCTCGCGGGTACCGACATCGAGTTTCTGGAACTCCGCAGCGCGGACGGCTGCCTGACGCTGCGCCGCCAGGGAAACGACGTGGCGATCAGCCGCGAAGGCGCGCCCGCACCCCAGGAAGCGGCGCGCGAAATCACCGTGACGGCGCCCTCCGTCGGCGTCTTCCTGCATCGGCACCCGCTGCGCGACGCGCCGCTGGTGCGGCCGGGCGACACGGTGCCCGCCGGGCAGATCCTCGGCCTGCTCTGCATCGGCCCGCTGCTGCTGCCGGTTGCGGCCCCGCGCGCGGGCACGGTTGCCCGCATGTGGGCCGCGCACGAGGAAGTGGTCGGCTTCGGCAGCCCACTCGTCGAACTCCTCGCCACGGAAGGAACGGGCGACCATGGACATTGACCTCAACGCCGACCTCGCGGAAGGCTACGGCGACTGGCGCATGGGCGACGACGAGGCCCTGCTCGACGTGCTGTCGTCGGCAAACATCGCCTGCGGTTTCCACGCCGGCGATGCGGTGATCATGGACCGGACGGTGCGCAAGGCCCTGGAACGCGGTGTCGACGTGGGCGCGCACGTGGGCTTTCCCGACCGGCATGGCTTCGGGCGACGGGTGATGCAGATCGATCTCGCCGATCTCGCCGCCATGGTCACCTACCAGTTGGGCGCCCTCGCCGGCATCGCGCACGCCGCCGGGCACCGCATGACCCACATGAGCTTCCACGGCGCGCTCGGGAACATGGTGGCAGCCGATGCGACGATGGCGGCGAAGCTGATGGCGGCGGTGGCGGCGTTCGACCCGACGCTGACCATCATCTCCTCGACGAGCCGCGCCATCGAATCGGCCGCCGCCACCTGCGGGCTCCGGGTGGTCACCACCTTCCTCGCCGACCGCGCCTACGACGACGAGGGCCTGCTGGTGCCGCGGCGCTTGCCCGGTGCAGTGATCAAGGACGAGGCGGCGGTGCTGGCGCGGGTGCGCCGTATGCTGGCCGAGGGCATTGTCGTCACCCACACAGGCAAGGCGCTGGCCATGCATCCGCAAAGCATCCTCGTCCACGGCGACACCGAAGGCGCCGTGGCGCTCGCCCGTGCCCTCCGCCGCGAGATCGAACAAGGCGGCGGCCGCTTGGTTCCCGTCTCCCGGCAGCCCCGCCTGCACGGGGCGCGCGGGCCGGAGAACGCATAAGAGTGCCTTATCTCGCCACAGTCATAAACTGTTGGCCGGTCCGCTGATCGACCGATAAATATTCCCTCACTCCAGCATAAAGGTTGCCAATGCCTTTTTCCGATTACAGGAACGCGCTGGTTACGGGTGCTTCTTCCGGCATTGGCGCCGCCGTCGTCGCGCGGCTGCGAAGGGAAGGCATCGCCGTTCATGCGGTGGCGCGAAATGCGGAAGCGCTCGCCGCGCTGGCGGCGGAAACCGGCTGCATCGCCCATTGCCTCGACGTCACCGACCTCGCGGGCATCACCTCCCTGGCGAACGGCACCGAGTTCGACATCCTGGTCAACAACGCCGGCGTCGACCGGGCGAGGCCGTTTCTCAAGGCCGAACCGGAAGACATCGATCTGCTCGTCGATGTCAATCTGCGCGCCGTGCTGCATCTCTGCCGGCTGATCGTTCCCGGCATGGTGGCGCGCGACCGCGGCCATGTGATCAACATCAGTTCCATAGCCGGCGCCTACAACTTCGGCGGCAACTCCAGCTACCACGCCACCAAGGCGGCGATCAGCATGCTGTCGCGCCAGCTTCGCATCGACGCCTTCGGCCACCGCGTGCGGGTGACGGAAATATGCCCCGGCCGCGTGGCAACCGACATTTTTGCCCACGTCCACGGCGCCACGGAGGAAACCTACGACCGGTTCATCCGTGGTTTCGAGCTGCCGCAGGCCACCGATATCGCCGACGCCATCGCCTTCGCCATCGCGGCACCCGGCGCGGTGAACATCGGCCACATGGAAATCACGCCGACCTTGCAGGTGCCGGGCGGGCTGTCCACCGCCCGTCCCCCGGACGGACCCGCGGGCGTCGCATGAAGGAGTCCGCCACCGAAGGCAAAGTCCGCAAGAACCTTCGGTGGCGCCACGAACTGCTACGGCTGGCTGCCACGATTTACGTATCGACGAAACCAATCATCTTCGCATTGCAAAGCAATGCCGGACCGCTGGAGGAGCGTTAACATGCAGAGCAATATCGGGGCAAGAATGGATCGCCTGCCAACCTCGGCATGGCATCTCACGGTTTTCTGGCTGATCGGCCTGGGCCTTCTCATCGACGGCTGCGACAATTACCTCAGCGGCGTCGTGCTGGCCGATCTGGTGAAATCCGGCTGGTCCAACAACTGGTGGAATGCCACCTTCAACTCGGCCACTATGGCGGGCCTCGTCGTCGGCTCGCTGTTCGCCGGTTTCTCCGGCGACTATTTCGGCCGGAAACTCGCTTACCAGATCAATCTGTTGATCTTCGGCCTGGCATCCATCGCCGCTGCCTTCGCTACCGGCATGCTGAGCCTGACCATCCTGCGCGGCATCATCGGCATCGGCCTCGGCGCCGAGATCGTCGTCGGCTTCGCCACGTTCTCGGAATTCGTCCCGGCGAAAACGCGCGGGAAGTGGTCGTCCACCTTGTCCCTGGTGGGCAACTGCGCGCCGCCGATCACTACCGTCATCGCCTATCTCGTGATGCCCGCCTTCGGCTGGCGCGCGATGTTCATCATCGTCGGTGTTGCTGCCATCCTTGTCTGGATTGCCCGTCATGGCCTCCCCGAATCCCCGCGCTGGTTCGAGGCCCGTGGCGACCTGCAGAAGGCCGACGAGATTCTTTCCAGGGTCGAGCAGAGCATCGAGAGGAAAACCGGAACTCCTCTTCCTCCCGTCGATACGTCGGACGTCAACCTGCATCACGACGTGAAGAACATTCCCTTCACGCACCTTTTCAAGGGAAAGCTTCTCAAGACCACGATTCTTGCCATCGCCGTCCTGATCGCCATGAACACGGCCATCTACAGCATCATGGGCTGGATTCCGACCATCTTCGTGCAGTCCGGCATCAGCGTGAAGACGAGCCTCGGCCTTTCCGCCCTCATGTTCACCGGCGCGCCGCTCGGCGTGTTCCTGACGTCGCGGTTCATTGACAAGTACCCACGGAAATCGACGGCTATCACGCTCCTGCTGTCCCTCGCCGTCCTCGCCTACGTCTATTCCCTCCAGCGCACCGAGGCGATGATCGTCGGGTTCGGCTTCTGCATGACGGTCGTTCTGTTCATGTATGTGTGTTTCGCCTCCGCGGTCTATGTCCCCGAGATGTGGCCGACCGAAATTCGCCTGCGGGGTTCGGGGTTCTGCAATTCGATCGGCCGTCTGGTGACCGTCTTCACGCCGTTCGGCGTGGCCTGGATCCTGTCGAACTACGGCCCGATCGCAGTGTTCCTTACCATTGGTGCCGTGCTGTGCGGTGCCGCCGTGATCATCGGCTTCCTCGGTATCGAGACGCGGGCCAAATCGCTTGAGGAAATCGGCCTCCTCGCTACAGAATAATACGACCCCGCCGCCTCGTGCGGAAACCCGCGAACCTCGAACAGGAATTTCCGATGACTCCGCCCGAACGCATGCGCGCCCTGCTGGCGCGGCCCGAATTCGTCGTCATGCCCGCCGTGTGGGACGGGCTCAGCGCCAGGCTCGCCCATGCCGCCGGGTTCAAGACGGCCTTTCTTTCAGGTTCCTGCGTCGCGGCCGCCCGGCTTGGCGGCCCCGACCTCGATCTTCTTTCCTTCGCCGAGATGTTCAACTCCCTCGACATGGTGCGCGGCGCGGCACCCGATCTGCTCGTGCTGGCGGACGCCGACCACGGCTACGGCAACGCAGTGAACGTGCAGCGCACCGTGCGCGCGTACGGACGCGCCGGCGCCGCCGCTGTCCTGATCGAAGACAAGATCACCCCGCGCGCGCTCACCTCCGCCGGCAAGCCGTGCATGCCGCGCGACGAGGTGCGGATGAAGATCCGCGCCGCCGTCGAAGCGGCCAAGGATTCCGGCATCCTCGTCATGGCGCGGACGGATTGCCGCCCCACCGCCGGCATCGACGAAGCCGTGGCGCGCATCGAGATGTACGTGGAGGAAGGCGCCGACATCCTGTTCCTCGACTCCCCCAAGGACGAGGCGGAGATCCGTCGCGCCGTGGCGGCGGCGGCCGGCCGGCCCTCGTTCGCGGTCCTCTCCCCGGGCGCGCCGCGGGAGACGCCCACGCAGAAGCGAGCCGCCGAACTGGGTCTGAAGATCGGCACCTATCCTACCGGCCTGCTGTCGCCCGCCATCGCCGGCATGAAGGCGGGGCTGGCGGCGCTCGCGGCCGGCGAGGCCGAGACCGCCATGGCGCTGCCGCCGCCGGAACTCCGCGCCACGCTCGGCTACGACGATTACGATAGCCAGGCGAGACGTTTCGTGATCCAGGCATGATCGCCGGGTCCGAGGCAGCAGCCGCCGCGGCGTAGAGACGAGCACCCGGAGACCAATTGCCGCCTTGATGGGTGCGGACTTTCCACCCGAACCGTCTGCCGCATGCCTCATCCCGGCGCGTGCGCCGCCCGAAGAACTGGGAGACCTGCCGTCATGAAAGCCTGCGTTATCCACGGACCTCGCGACCTCCGGCTGGAGGACAGAGATCTTCCTTCCATCGGTGCGGGGCAGGTTCGCGTGCGCGTGCGTGCCGGTGGCATCTGCGGATCCGATCTGCACTACTTCAACGATGGCCGCGTCGGCGACTTCGTCATTCGCGAACCGCTCATTCCCGGCCACGAGATCGCCGGAGAGGTGGCGGATGTCGGCGATGGCGTCTCTCTGGTGCGGCCGGGAGACCGGGTGGCCATCCATCCCGGCCGCTCGTGTGGGCGCTGCCAGGCCTGTCGCGAGGGACGTCCGAACCTGTGCCAATCCGTGTTCTACATGGGATCGGCCAGCCGCTTCCCGCACATGCAGGGCGGATTCTGCGAGTTCGTCACCGTCGAGGAGACGCAGTGCCACAAGGCCGCCGCGACTCTCGACTTCTCCATACTCGCCTTCGCCGAACCCCTCTCCGTCGCCCTCCATGCGGTCCACCGCGCCGGCGACATCATGGGGCGCAAGGTGCTGATCTCCGGTGCCGGACCGATCGGACAACTGGTCCTGCTTGCTGCCCGGCGCGCCGGTGCCGGGGAGATCACCATGACGGACCTGCTCGACTCGACGCTCGCCGCCGGGAGGAAGAATGGTGCCGACCGCACCATCAACATCGGGAAGGCCGATCTCGGCGACGCCACGGGCAGCAACGGCTTTGATGTGGCCTTCGAAGTTTCCGGAGCGCCAGCGGCGCTGAACGCCGCGATCGGCGCGGTGCGCCCGGGAGCCGTCATCGTTCAGATCGGATCCCTGCCCGGCGGCCCGCAGCCCATCGCCGCCAATCGTGTGATGGCCAAGGAACTCGACCTCCGCGGCGCGTTTCGCTTCGGCAATGTCTTCGCGGACGCCGTCGCCTGCCTGGAAAATCGCCGTATCGACGTTTCGCCGCTGCTGACAGCCGTTCTGCCCCAGACGCGCGCCAATGATGCCTTCCAGCTTGCCAAAGACCGAGGCAGCCACCTCAAGGTTGTCATCGAATTCTGATACGCGCCGTTCCGTCGCACGCCGGATCATTACGCTGTCGGCAGTCCGGACTCGTTGCTCTCCGGCAACGCCGGCCTGCCTCCTTCAGAGAAGGCGAATCCGTCAGGAGTGCCGATGATGCCACACGTCCGAAGTGACGATCTCATGGCCGAGTTCAAGCGCGTCCTGATGGAAAAGGGCTGCGAAGAGGACATCGCGGACGTATCCGCCCGCCTTATGACCGAGAGCAGCCTCGACGGGGTCTATTCCCACGGAGTCAACCGCTTTCCCCGTGTCGTCGAATACATCGACAAGGGTTATATTCATCTGAACACCCGGCCCACGAAGATAGACGGAATCGGCGCGTTCGAGCGATGGGATGCGCATCTCGGGCTCGGGAACGTCACCGCAAAGATCGCCATGGATCGCGCCATCGAACTCGCGCGGGAGAACGGCATCGGCTGTGTTGCCTTGCGCAATGCCAATCACTGGTTGCGCGGGGGCGCCTATGGATTGCAGGCGGCGGATGCGGGTTGCATCGGCATCTGCTGGACCAACACCCAGCCCAACATGCCGGCATGGGGGGCGAAGGATCGCCGGATCGGCAACAATCCGTTCATCGTCGCGATCCCTCGGAAGGACGGGCACGTCGTTGTCGATGCGGCGATGTCGCAATTCTCCTATGGCCATATGGAAAGCGCCGGCTTGCGCGGTGTCGCGCTCGAGGTCCCCGGAGGATACGACGAGGAAGGCCATCTCTCCACCGACCCCAACGCCATAACCAGAACGTGGCGGGTGCTGCCGATCGGCTTCTGGAAGGGATCGGCCCTGTCGATCGTTCTTGATCTCGCGGCCACCGTCCTTGCCGGAGGCCGTTCCACCTATCGGGTCGGCCATCTCGGCAGCGACGAATATGAGCTGTGCCAGGTGTTGATCGCAATCGACGCCGAGAACATCGCCGGGGCCGAATTTCTCGGCACGGCCGTCGAGGAGGTTCTTCTCTACGTCAAAGAATCCGAACGCGCCGACCAGGAGCAGTCCGTGCGCTTTCCGGGAGAGAAACGAATTTCGACGCGCAGGCGGAATCTCGAGCATGGGATCCCCGTCGACGACGTCGTCTGGGGGAAGATAACCTCCCTCTGACCGGCTTTCGGCCTTCATATGGCAGCGCGCACATGCGCGGCGGATTTCGGCCGGCGGGCGGCCGGGTATCCGCGCCCCCCTCCCCTACTGCTTCGCCCTGGTCACGATCTGCGTGGGGTTGACGAAGCGCAGCGCGATCAGCAGCCAGATCAGCGTGGTCACCATGTAGACCACCGCCATGGCGTCGATCGACTGCCCCGGCCGCACGCCGGCGGCGAACACCGCGTAGTAGAGCGCCACCACCAGCGTCTGGCTGTCGGAGCCCGCGGTGAGGAAGGTCAGTTCGAACATGGCGATGGTGCGCACCAGCACCAGGAGCAGCGCCGCGAGAATCCCCGGCGTCAGCAGCGGCACCAGCACCTGCACGAACAGCCGCCCGGTGCCGGCACCGAACACCCTCGCGGCCGCCTCCACCCTGGGGTCGATCTGCTCGACGAACGGGATCATGATCAGGATGACGAATGGCACCGAGGGGACGAGGTTGGCGAGAATCACGCCCCATATGGTGCCGGCTAGGCGCGCCTGGTACAGCACCGTGGCGAGCGGAATGCCGTAGGTGATCGGCGGCACCAGCAGCGGCAGCAGGAACAGGAACATCACCGCCTGCCTCCCCGGGAAGCTGCGCCGCGCCATGGCATAGGCCGTGGGCACGCCGATCAGCCCCGAGAGCACCACCACCGCGCCCACCACCTCCACTGTTACCCACAGGATGGACGGCAGGCCGAACTCGTTCCAGGCGAACGCGTACCACTGCGTGGTGAAGCCCGCCGGCAGCCAGGTGTTGAACCAGCGCGTGCCGAAGGAGTTCACCAGCACCGCGGCGATCATCGCCAGCAGGTTGACGACGAAGAACGCCACCAGCGCCCAGACGGCGAGCGCCCAGAGCCGTTCCTGCAAGCTCTTCGGCATCCGTATCAGCCCTTGCCGCTGCTGGCCGGGCCGCGGAACAGCAGGCTGCGCGCGCCCAGCAGCGCCACGATGATCACCACCTGCACCCCGGCCATCAGCATGGCGATCGCCGAGGCGAGCGAGTAGTCGAATTGCTCGTAGGCCGCCTGGTAGGCCGCGATCGAGATCACCCGCGTCGCCCCCGCCGGGTCGCCCACCAGGATCGCCGAGGGGAACACCGTGAACGCCTGCACGAAGGCGAGCGCCAGCGTGATGGCCAGCCCCGGCGCCAGCAGCGGCAGCAGGATGTGGCGGAAGCGCTGCCGCGCCCGCGCGCCCAGCATCGCTCCCGCCTGTTCGAGCGAGGGATCGATTCCGGTGACGTAGGAGAGCGTCAGCAGGAAGGTGAAGGGAAAGCCGCTGATCAACAGCGACAGCATCACGCCCCAGTAGTTGTGCACGAGATGCACCGGGCCGGAGGCGATGCCGAACAGGATCAGCGTCCGGTTCAGCCAGCCGCGCGGTCCGAGGTAGGTGAGCAGCCCTTCGGCCACCATCACCGTGCCCAGCGTGATCGGGATCACCAGGATGGTGGTGAGCAGGCGCTGGCGGCGCATCCGCCGCACCCGGAGCGCGACCGGCACGGACAGCACCACGTTCAGCACCGTCACCGGCGCGGCGATGAGCAGCGTCGTCGGGATGGTGCGCCACAGGAAGGGATCGGAAAAGAAGCGCCGGTAGTTGGCCAGCCAGTCGCCCTTCGCCGGATGGAACGACAGCCCCAGCCCGTAGAGGAACGGGTAGATGAACAGGGCCAGGACGAACAGCACGCCGGGCAGGACGAGCAGCGTGACGCCGTCGAGGCCGGCCTCGCGCAGCCGCCAGCGCAGGCGCGGCTTTTCCCCGTTCATGCCGGATACACCAGCACGCGCGCCGGCGGTGCGCCGAGGCGGAGCGTGTCGCCGGCGGCGATGCGGCGCTCGGAGCGGAAATAGAGGTCGGTGCCGTCCTCGGCTCGCGCCACGGCGTAGAAGTCGCGGCCGTGGTATTCGGCGATCTCCACCGTGGCGACGATCGGCCCGTCCAACACGGGGCGCAGGTCGTCGGGGCGGATCGCCACCACCACCCGCCCGCCCAGCGGCCGCATCGGCGTGCCCGGTAGCCGCCCGCCGCCCACCGTCACCATCACGCCATCGCCCGCCGGCTCGGCGTCAGAGGCGACGAGGTTGCGGTAGCCCATGAACTCGGCAACGTCGGCGTTGGCCGGCGCGGTGTAGAGTTCCTCCGGCGTGCCGATCTGGCGCGTCCTGCCGTCGATCAGCACGACGATGCGGTCGGCGAGCGACAGCGCCTCCTCCTGGTCGTGGGTGACGTAGATGGTGGAGCAGCCGAGCATGCTGTGGATGCGGCGGATCTCGGCCCGCATCTCCAGCCGGAGCTTGGCGTCGAGGTTGGAGAGCGGCTCGTCCATCAGCACCAGCGGCGGCTCCATCACCACGGCGCGGGCGATCGCCACCCGCTGCTGCTGGCCGCCCGAAAGCTGGCCGGGCAGCTTCTCGGCGTGCCCCGCAAGGCGCACCAGCGCCAGCGCCTCGTCCACCCGCCGCGCGATCTCGGCTTTCGGCCGGTGCTGGGCGGCCAGCCCGAAGCCGATGTTGCGCCGCACCGTCATGTGCGGGAACAGCGCGTAGTTCTGGAAGACCATGCCGAAGCCGCGGTCCTCGGGGCCGACATCGTCGAGGCGGCGATCGTCGAGCCAGATCGCCCCGGCGGAAAGTTGCAGCAGGCCGGCGATGCAGTTGAGCGCGGTGGACTTGCCGCAGCCCGAGGGGCCGACCAGGGCGACGAACTCGCCCCGGCCGACCGAGAGGGTCACGTCGTGCAGCGCGTTGACGTGGCCGAAGGCGCGGCAGACGCCGTCGAGCCGCAGTTCGCGGAAGTCGTGCGGTGCGGGGGCCACAGCCTGCTACTTGCCCACGTGCGCACCGACCTGCTCGTCCCAGCGTTGGAAGGCATAGACCAGCCTGTCGGCCGGCAACTGCACCTCCATCGGCGTCTCGGCGAACAGCCTGGCGTACACCGGCCGGCTGTACTCGTTGATCAGCTTCTGTTCGGCGGGAGGCGCCATCGACAGCGGCACGTCCTTCACCGCCGGGCCAGGATAGAAATAGCCCTTGTCGTAGGTCATCGCCTGCGCCGGCTTGCTCAGGATGTAGCGGATGAGGTCGAGCAGCACGGCGACCTTGGCATCCGGCACGCCCTTGGGAATCGCCCAGTAGTGCGCGTCGGTCACCCAGTGGAAGCCTTCGAGGGCGAAAATGCCGGCTTCCTTCGGCACGATGCCGAGGATGCGCGGGTTGAGATCCCAGCCGCAGTGCGAGGCGACGATGTCGCGCGAGCCCTCACCCAGCTCCTTCATGGTCTGGCCGGTGCCGGTGGGATAGTATTCGACGTTCTTGCCGACCTCGACCAGGTATTCCCAGGTCTTGTCCCAGCCGTTCTTCGGATCCTTCGGGTCCTTGTCCTTCAGGATGTAGGGCATGCCTTGCAGCATGGTGCGACCGGGGCCGGAGTTGGCCGGGCGGGCATAGAGGAACCGCTTCGGGTGCTGGCGCGTCCAGTCGAGGAAGTCCTGCGCCGTCTTCGGTACCACTTTCACCGCGTCGGGCATGTACTCCATGATCGGGCCGCCGGGGCAGAAGGTGGTGACGATGCCCTGGTTGTTGGCCAGGCCCTGGGCGTTCCAGGCGCCGGGCAGCATGATCTCCTCGAGCTTCGGCAGCGCCGCGGCGTACTCGGTGACGATCGGGATCCACAGGCCCTTGTCCATGCCGGCGGAAAGCCCGTCGTTGCCGGTGAGCACGAGGTCGATATCGACCATGTGGGCGTTCTGCTGCGCCATGATCTTGCCGGCGAGTTCCGGCGCCGGCGCGGCGGTGAAGGTGAAGCGCGACACCAGCTTCGGGTTGTTCCTGGCGTAAAGCTGGATCGCCTCCTGCACCAGCTGCAGCTGCCCGGCCACGTCGATGACGTTGATCGCCACCGGCGAGGCGGGCAGCGCCGGCGCGGTGGCGGCGGCGGCGCGAGCTCCGAAAGCCGCGAATCCCGCCGCGCCGCCGAGCAGCGCGCGGCGGGTCGTCGTCGAAGCGGATTTCATTTCGTTCATGATTTCACTCCCGGTGCGGGTTGCACCAACCCGGCGTCCGGCCGCCGCTTGCGGCGGCGGAACGTTCCGCTTCCTTATGGCATAATTCCGCTTTCGTATCTAGTGCGGCCCGCGCGGCCTACGGCTCGATGGCCCGGATCGCTTCCAGCAGGCGCGGCAGGTCGTGCTCGGCGCGGCAGACCAGGTATTGCGGCGGGCGGGGGCCGATCTGCCCCGGCAACAGGCCGAGCGGCAGGCCATCCGCCCCGAGCGGCAGGGCGACAAGGCCGAGGTCGGCATACACTTTCAGGTAGCGCGGACCGGCCCGCCACACCGCCGCGTCGAGCCGCTCCTGCCGGGCGAGGTCGCGCAGCCGCCAGATGACGGAAACCCCGTCGCTCACCGGCCCCGCGGGGTCGCCCAAGGCCACCAGCGCCCGCGCGGTGCGGCGGAAGCAGAGCGCCGCGCGCCCGCCCTCACCCCACAGCACCCCGTCGGCCAGCGCCGGCGGCTCAGCACCGAGCCCGGCGAAACGCGCGCGCGCCGTCTCGCTCCACACCTGGAAGCCGACGCGCCCCGGTCGCAGCAGCCGCCACAGGGCGTAAGCCGCGAGCATCACGACGAACGCCACCGAGGCGCGGAAGGAGTTCGGCACCTCGGGAGAAAGCACCACCTGCCACCACGCGGTCTCGGCCAGCCGGCGCACGTGCGGCGCAAAGGCGGCGAGCGCCAGCGTGCAGCCGGCGAGCGTCAGCAGCGAGGCGACGGAGCCGCCTTCGATCGGCCCGGAAAGCAGGCGCGCGTGCCGGTAGAACGCGCCGCGGAACGGGGCGATGAACAGCGACGCCAACAGCAGCACCGCCCCGACCCACACGGGTTCGCCCTGCAGGAAGGCGAACAGCGCGGCGCCGAGCAGCAGCACCAGCGTGAGCCTCCAGGCCAGCGTGACGCGCGCCGCCATCGCCACCGCGCACACCATCAGCGCACCGCCGATCAGGCTCGGCACGAAGACGCTGGCCTGCGCCGCCACGGCGGCGAAGCCGAAGGCGAGTACGGCGAACTCGGGCCGGAGCTCCACCACGCCGAGGCCAAGCAGCAACGTGCCGCAGAGCGCCACGAGGCCGGTGAGCGCGGCGATGACGAAATCCGGGTCCGCCACCCGCGAGGCGGGCAGCGCTCCCGGCGGCAGTGCCACCACCGGCAGGCGCGCGCGCCAGCGCAGGACGAGTTCGTTGGACGCGAACAGGCCGGAGGCAAGGAACAGCGGCAGGACGTAATAGTAGAGCCGGAACACCAGCACGGCGCCGACGATCTCGGACGGCGTGAGGTAGGGCGAGAGGCCGATCAGCATGGCGGTGTCGAATACGCCGATGCCGCCCGGAATGTTGGCCATCAGTCCCGCCGTGTAGGACGCGAGATAGATGCCGAGGAAGCGCAAATAGGTAAGGCCCGGCGCCGCCGGCACCAGCGTGTAGCCGATGGCGGCGGTGACGGCGACGTCGGCCGTGGCCACCAGCACCTGCAGCACCGCGATGCGCCAGCCCGGCAGGTCGAGACGGCAGCCGAACAGCACCCGCCCGCGGCAGAGCCGGGCGAGACCGACGTAAACCGCCACCCCGGCCCAGAACAGCAGGCCGAGGCCGCGAAGCACCGGCAACGGCAGGTGCTGGCCGAAGAAGGGCACGGCGTCGGGTTCCACCACCAGCACCACGCCGCCCAGCACCAGCCCGCCGAGCGTGAAGGTAAGGCTGCAGAAGGCCACCACCTTGGCGATCTGCAGTGGCGAAAGCCCCCAGTGGGCATAGAGCCGGTAGCGGACGGCGGCGCCGGAGACGGCGGCGAAGCCGAGGTTGTGCGCGAGCGTGTAGGCGCAGAAGGAGGCGAAGGCGACGCGCCGGTAGCGCACGCGCAATCCCGCGTAATAGGTGCCGAAACGGTCGTAGAGGGTGAGGACGAAATAGGCGAGCAGGGTCCAGAGGAAGGCGGCGAACAGCACGCCCCGGGGCATTGCCCGCAGCACCGCGGCGACGTCGTGCAGCTTGAGGCCACGGAATTCCCGCTGCACGACATAGACGGCGCCGCCGAGCAGCAACAGCCCAAGCACCGGCGGCAGGTGCCGCAACAGGTGCCTGGCCGTTCCCCCCATCGCCTACCTCCTCAGCGGAGCGTGCCCGCCAGCGCCGCCTCGATCAGCGCGATCGTCTCCGCCACTCCGTAAAGTGCCACGAACTGCCCGAAGCGCGGCCCTTCCTTCTGCCCGAGCAGCACCTGGTACAGACAGCCGAACCACGAGCGCAGATCGGGGAACGGATGCCGCTTTCCCACCTCGTAGAGCACGTTCTGGATCGCCTCGCCGTCCGCTCCCGCGGGCAATGTCTTTAGCACGGCCTCGAGATCGGCGAGCGCCGCGCGCTCGGTTGCGTCGGGAACGCGGAACTGCTTGTTCGGGCGCACGAAATCCCGGTAATAGGCCAGCGCGTGCGTCACCAGCGCGTCGAGGAAGGGCATCGACTCGGCGCTTGCGTCCGCTTCGTAGCGGCGGATGAAGCCCCAGAGAATGTCGGCCGATTCGGCGTTCACCACGCTGGCGAGGTTGAGCAGCATGCCGAACGAGAGCGGCGAGGCGGCCGCGCCAGGCATTTTTCCGGCATGGATGTGCCAGACCGGGTTGTCTTCGAGCGTCCGCGGGCTTTCGCTGGCGGCGTTGGCGGCGTTGGCGGCGTTGGCAAGATATTCGTCCACCGCCTTCGGAATGACGTCGAAATAAAGCCTCTTCGCCCGCCGAGGCTGGTTGAACATGAACTGGGCAAGGCTTTCCGGAGGCGCGTAGCGGAGCCAGTCCTCCACCGCGAGGCCGTTGCCCTTGCTCTTGGAGATCTTCTGCCCATTCTCGTCGAGGAACAGCTCGTAGGTGAAGCCCTCGGGCGGCGTGCTGCCGAGAGCGGTGCAGATGCGCCCGGAAAGCTTGACGCTGTCGATCAGGTCCTTGCCCGACATCTCGTAGTCGACGTCGAGCGCGTGCCAGCGCATCGCCCAGTCGGCCTTCCATTGCAGCTTGCAGGCACCGCCCGTCACCGGCGTCTCGAACGCCTCGCCGCTGTCGGGATCGCGCCAGACGATGGTGCCCGCTTTCACGTCATGGCGCTCCACCCGCACCTGCATCACCGCGCCGGTGCGCGGATGCAGCGGCAGGAACGGCGAATAGCTGGAGGCCCGCTCGTCGCGGAGCGTGGGCAGCACCAGGTCGCGGATCTCGTCCGCATGGGCGAGCACGTGACGGAGCGCGGCATCGAAGCGGCCGGAGGCATAGTATTCGCTGGAGGAGGCGAACTCATAGTCGAAGCCGAAGGAATCGAGGAAGGAACGCAGCTGCGCGTTGTTGTGGGCGCCGAAACTGTCGTGGGTGCCGAACGGATCGGGAATGCGCGTCAGCGGCTGGCCGAGGTACTGCCGCAGCATGTCGCGGTTCGGCACGTTGTCGGGCACCTTGCGCAGCCCGTCCATGTCGTCGCTGAAGGCGAGCAGGCGGGAGGGCAGGCCGGTGACGGTGGTGAAGGCATGGCGCACCCACGAGGTGCGGGCCACCTCCCCGAAGGTGCCGATGTGGGGCAGGCCGGAAGGGCCGTAGCCGGTCTCGAACAGGGCCGCGCCCTTGCCCGAGGCGGCGAGACGGGCGGCCACCTTGCGGGCCTCCTCGAACGGCCAGGACTTGGGGGAAGCGGCGGCGGGTGCGGGTGCGGACATTGACGCAAGCTAGGAACGGGGCGGCGCTTGGTCAATCGGGCCGCGTCTCTATAGTGGGCGCAATGCAGGATCGCACCTCCCCCAGGCCCGGACCAGAGGCGCTGCTCGCCGGGCTACCGGCACTGGTGGCCGGCTTCGACTCCGTGGGTCTGGCGCTTCCGGGCCAGGAGCCGGAAGAACTGCCGACCGCGGCGGCGCTCGCCCGGCTGCGCGAACTGCCGCCGCCACTGGTCGTGCATGCGCCCGCCACCCGCCGCCGGCTCAGCCTGCGCGGCCTGCCGTGTCATGACCTTCTGGAGCTGTTCGCCTTCGTTTTTCCCGCCAGGCCGGTGCCGCCCACTCCCGGCGGCGTCGCCGCCGCCCTCGGCCTCGAACCCGCCGGGCCCGGCCTCGCCGCCGCCGCCGCGAGCCTGCTCGAAGCGGCCGAGACGCTGCTCGCCCGCCTCGTCGCCGCCGCCAGCCTGCCGGCCAACCGCGCCGCCGGGGCTCTCGCCCGCGAGATGCGTCGCGGCGGCTGGAGCTGGGCCGACATGGCGCTCTCCTGCCTGCCGCCGCCTTCCCCCGCCGACGGCCCAGCGCTGGCCGTCTGGCGGCACCTGCCGGAATGGGAGGAGCTGGCGCCGCCGCCGCCGCCCGGCAGCCTGCCGGTGGCGCCCGCCGAGGCACGCCGGAGGCTCGCCGCCATCCTTGGCGCAACCGCCGAGGCTAGGCCCGGCCAGTCGGACTACGCCGCCGCCGCGGCAGCGGCCTTCGCCCCGCGCGAGCGCGCCGGCGACCCGCATTTCGTCCTGGCCGAGGCCGGCACCGGCACTGGCAAGACGCTGGCCTACATCGCCCCGGCAAGCCTGTGGGCGGAGCAGAACCGCGGCCCGGTGTGGATCTCCACCTTCACGCGGCACCTGCAGCGGCAGGTGGAGGCGGAACTCGCCCGCCTCTACCCGGACACGGAGGAACGCCGCCGCCGCGTCGTGGTGCGCAAGGGCCGCGAGAACTACCTCTGCCTGCTCAACTTCGAGGACGCGGTCGCGGCCTCCGCCGTGCAGACGGCGCGCACCGCCGCGCTCGGCCTGATCGCCCGCTGGGCGCAGGCGAGCGACGACGGCGATCTGCAAGGCGGCGATCTGCCCGGATGGTTCGCGGAACTGTTCGGCCCCGGCCTGCTCGCCGAACTGGCGGACCGGCGCGGCGAGTGCATCCACGCCGCCTGCCCGCACTGGCGGCGCTGCTTCGTCGAGCACACCGTCCGCCGCGCCCGCACCGCCTCCCTGGTGGTGGCGAACCACGCGCTGGTGATGGCCCAGGCGGCCTGGGGCGGCATCGACGATGACGCCGTGCCCACCCGTTACGTGTTCGACGAGGGGCACCACGTGTTCGACGCCGCCGACGGCGCATTCGCCGCCGAACTGACCGGCGCGGAAACCGTGGAGCTCCGCCGCTGGCTGCTCGGCGCCGAGGGCGGCCGCTCGCGGGCACGGGGCTTGCGGCGGCGCCTCGACGACCTCGTCGCCTCCCGCCCGGCGCTCGAGGAACCGTTGCAGGTCGCGCTCGGGGCGGCGGGGGCGCTCCCCGCGCCCGGCTGGTCGGCGGGGAACGCGGCGATTCCCGGGCTGGAGGAAACGAACCCCACCCAGGCCTTCCTCGCCGCCGCGCGCGCGCAGGTGCTGGCGCGCACCCGCCACGACGGCGAGGCGGCGCACCACGGCAACAGCGACGAGTGCGACGTGCTGCCACCCTCACCCGAACTGCTCGGTTCCGCACTCCGCCTCGCCGCCGCGCTCGACCGGCTGGCCGCTCCGCTCAAGCTGCTCTGCACGCGGCTGGAGGCGCGGCTCGCCGCCGAGGCCGCGACACTGGATTCGGCGCTGCGAAACCGCATCGAGGCGGCGACCCGCTCGCTGCGGCGCCGCGCGCTCGATCGCCTGAACGCCTGGCAGGACATGCTGCGGGAAATCGCCGAGCCCGCGCCCGAGCCGGGCGAGCGGCCGCAGCACGTGCTGTTCCTGCGTCTCGACCGCCGCGACGGCCGCGAGAGCGACATCGGCCTGCACCGCCACTGGCTCGATCCCACGGTGCCGTTCGTCCTCACCCTCGCCCGCCCGGCGCAGGGAATCCTGGTGACATCGGCGACGCTGCGCGACCTCGGCGGCGGCGACGCTGAGCAACAGTGGACGGCGGCGGAGGAACGGGTGGGCGCGCCGCACCTGCCCTCGCCCGCCATCCGCGTGGCGGTGGGAAGCCCGTTCGACTACGCCCGGCAGACCCGTGCCCTGGTGGTGAACGATCTCAACGGCCGCGATATCGAACCGCTGGCGAAAGCCTTCGAGGCGCTGTTCCTCGCCAGCGGCGGCGGCGGGCTAGGCCTGTTCACCGCCATCGCGCGGCTCCGCGCCGTGGCCGGGCGCATCGGCCCCGCGCTCGCCCGCGCCGCCATCCCGCTGTTCGCCCAGCACGTCGATCCGATGAACAACACCACGCTGGTGGAGGTGTTCCGCGCCGAGGAGAACTCGTGCCTCCTCGGCACCGACGCCATGCGCGACGGCGTCGACGTGCCGGGCCGGGCGCTGCGTCTCGTCGTGTTCGAGAAGGTGCCGTGGCCGCGCCCCGATATCCTGCACCGGGAACGGCGCACGCATCTGTCGGGCGGCGACCCCAAGGGCTACGACGACGCCATCGTGCGCCTGCGACTGCGGCAGGCGTTCGGACGGCTGATCCGCAGCGCCACCGACCGCGGCGTGTTCGTGCTGCTCGACCGGCGCACGCCGAGCCGGGTGCTCTCCGCCCTGCCCCCGGAAGTGGCGACCGCGCGCGTCGGCCTCGCCGAAGCGGTTGCCGAGGTGCGGGCATTCCTGCGATGACTGTGCCGGCGTGGCGTTCCGCACGGCAGACGGAGGAAAACATGCAACAGTCGGAAACCGAGTTCGTCGCCGCGTGGCTTGCCCGCTCGGCAGCCGCCACCAACGCCTTCGCGGCGGATTCCGGCGCGATCGCGCTGCTCGGCGACATCTCCGGCGCGATCGCGAAATCGCTCGCGGCCGGCGGCAAGCTGCTGGTGGCCGGCAACGGCGGCAGCGCGGCGGATGCCCAGCACATCGCCGCCGAGTTCGTCGGACGCATGAACTACGACCGCGCGCCGCTTGCCGCGGTGGCGCTCACCACCGACACCTCGGCGCTCACCGCCATCGGCAACGACTACGGCTTCGACCTGCTGTTCGAACGGCAGGTGCGCGGCCTCGGCAAGCGCGGCGACGTGGTGCTCGGCATCTCCACTTCCGGCCGCTCGCCCAACGTGCTGCGCGCCTTCGAGGCAGCGAGAAAGTGCGGCATGCTCACCGTGGGCTTCACCGGCCAGCATCCGGGGCCGATGGCCGATCTGTGCGATTACGTGCTTTGCGCGCCGGCCGAGACCACCGCCATCGTGCAGCAGATCCACATCATCGCCGCGCACATCGTCTGCTCGCTGGTGGAACGCGCCCTCTGCCCGCGCGCGGGCTGAATGCGCCCGGCCACCGTCCGCCAGTGCGTCGTCCTGGCCGACGGGGAGAACAGCGGCACGCCGCCGTTCCTCCGCGACTGCGGCGGCCGGCCGGCGCTGGCCTGGATGCTGCGCGAACTGGTGCGCTTCGGCGTGGAGGAGTGCGTGCTGCTCGCCGGCCCGCGCGCCGGGGAAGTGCCGGAACGGGCTGAAGCGATCGCCCGCGCGCTGCCGCGGCCGCTTCGCCTGATCTGCGCGGAGGCGCCCGCCGGGGCGGGCAGCGGTGGCGCGCTCCGTTCCGCCGGCGCGCTGCTGGAGGCCCGGTTCCTGCTTGCCGACGCAAACGCGCCGTTCGACGCCAACCTCGCCGCCCTGCTCGCGGATGCCGCCGGCGACGGCGCGGACGTGGCGGCCCACCTGGCCCGACCCTCGGGCACCATCCTCGGCGTGTTCGACCGGGGGATTTTGCAGGCGCTTGCCCCGGCCTGCTCGCTCGAAGGCGACGTGCTGCCCGCGCTGACAGCTTGCGGCCGCCTCGCCGCGAGCGGCCTGGAGGGGGAGTTTTTCGACCTCCGCACGCCCTCGGGTTTCGTGCGCGCCGAAGCCGGGCTATCGGCACGGCTGCTGCGCCCGGCTCTGCTGCTCGACCGCGACGGCGTGCTCAACGTCGATCTCGGCTTCGTCGGCGGCCGCGAGCGCTTCGTGTGGATGAGGGGCGCGCTGGAAGCGGCGCGGATGGCCACCGCCGCCGGCTGGCACGTGCTGGTGGCGAGCAACCAGTCCGGCGTGGGGCGCGGCTTCTACGACGAGGCGGCGGTGGAGGATCTGTTCCGGTTCATGGCCGAAAGTTGCCGGGCAGCGGGCGGCACGCTGGATGACTGGCGGTACTGCCCATACCACCCGGAAGCGCCGCTCGCCCGCTACCGCCGCGACAGCGACCGCCGCAAGCCCGCTCCCGGCATGCTGCTCGACCTGCTTTCCGCCTGGGAAGTCGCGCCCGGCCGCGCGGTGATGATCGGCGACGCCGAAACCGACATGGCCGCGGCGGCGGCAGCCGGGGTGCGCGGCGTGCGCTTTCCGGGCAACGGCCCCGCCGATCTTTCCGCCGCCGTGGCCCGCGTGATCCGGGAGACCCCATGCCGATGACCCCTCCCCGCCCCTCCCGCTTCGGCACGCCGCCCAGCCTCGACGACATCGAAAGAATCGCCCGCCGGGCGCTGCAATCGCTGCCCACGCGCTTCCGCCGCGCCGTGGGCGACGTGGCGGTCAGGGTGGAGGACCTCGCCGACGATGGCGTGGCCGCGGACCTCGGCCTGGAATCGGCCTGGGATCTCACCGGGCTGTATCATGGAACGCCGCTGACCGAGCGGAGCGTGAGCGCGCCTCCCCGCACGCCCGATCTGGTGTTCCTCTACCGCCTGCCGATCCTCTCCGAGTGGGTGGAGACCGGCGAAGACCTGGAACGGTTGGTGGCGAGCGTGCTGATCCACGAGATCGGCCACCACTTCGGCTTCAGCGACGCCGATATCGAGGCGCTGGAGCGCGAGGCGGAATGACCTCGGGCGGGCGCGGGTCGCCTTCCCCCGCGAGCGCCGCTTCCACCGCCGCCCGAAGCGCGGGCAGCACTTCCCCGGCGAACCACGGGTTGGCCCGCTCCCAGGCGGTGGTACGCCAGGAAGGATGCGGCAACGGAAAATAGCGGGGCAGGAAGCCGCGCCAGTGGCGCACCCGCTCGCTCACCGTGCCGGGGCCGAGCATCAGCGCCTGCGCGGAGGCGCCCACCAGCAGGGTGAGGCGGATCTCCGGCAGCAGCGCGAACAGGCGCCGGTGCCAGGTGGCGGCGCAGACGGGCGGCGGGGGAACGTCGCCGCCGTTCGGCAGGAGACCGGGATAGCAGAGCCCGGCCGGCACGATGGCGATTTCCCGGTCGTCGTAGAAACGGTCAGGGCCGCAGGCGAGCCAGGAACGCAGCCGTTCGCCCGAGGCGTCATTCCAGGGAATGCCGCTGCGATGCGCCTTCGTTCCCGGTGCCTGGCCGACGATGAGCAGCCGCGCCGAGGCGGCGGCCCGGAAGGTGGGACTCGGCCCCAGCGGCAGGCTGGCACAGAGGGAACAGGCACGGATTTCACCGACGAGACGGGCAAGCGCGGCGGCGGGCGGTTCAACCGGCATGCGAGCGGCGCGTCTCGGCGTGGAACGTCTCGGCGATGTGCCGCGCCAGGGCGTCGGTGGCGGGCTGATGCGCCTGCCTTCCCTTCAGCAGCAGGATCGCGGTGTCCGGCAGGTCCGGCAGAAGCTCTCCCGGACGCAGCGCCCTGAGCCCCGGCGGCACCCACTCGATGGCGGAAACCGTCACCGCCAGCCCGGCCAGCACCGGCGCGTGGGTGCCGGCGAGCGTGGCCGATGTGTAGGCGATGCGGTGGGGAATGCCGGCACGCTCCAGAGCCGTCACCGCCGCCCGCCGCCAGCCGTAGCCCTGCTCCTCGGGAAGCGCCAGCGGCAGCGGCACCAGCCGGTGCGGGGCGAACCGTTCCGAGGTGACCCAGCGCATCGGCCCACGCCACAGTTCGGTAAGCGGCCAGCCCTCGGGCTCGTCGCCCTCGGTGCAGAGGGTGAGGTCGAGGCCGCCGGCCTTCAGCCGTTCCGCCAGTTCGTTGGAAGGCGCGCACAGCACCTCCACCTCGACGGCGGGATGGCTGTCGGCGAAGCGCTTCAGCACCGCCGGCACGTAGGAAAGCGCGTAGTCGTCCGGCGTGCCGAAGCGCACCATGCCCTGCATCAGCGGCATGCGGAACGCCGACCAGATCTCGTCG
>JAJXZO010000089.1 GCA_021780035.1 Pseudomonadota bacterium | reverse complement strand
CAGATCAGTCGGATACCGCTTGGTCTTGCAGGCGATTTCGGCCATCCGGCCACGGCTCTCTCGGGTCCACATCCCGAGCTTGAATCATGCCGTGCCGAGCCGCCACAACCATTCTCAAACGGTCTCTTAGGCCGGCAGCTCGTTCTCCGTGCGCAGCATGCGGACCGCCTCGCGGAAGGCGGCGACGGTCTCCCGCACGTCTTCTTCCGTGTGCGCCGCCGAGGTGAGGCCGCCGAGGCGCGGATTGGTGTCGACGCCATGCACCAGCAGCGCAAGGCGGAGGCGCCCGACCAGCTTCGGGTCGCCGCCCTTCAGTTCCGCCATCGGGTAGCGCGAGGGGTCGAACGCAAGCGGTTCTACGCCCGCGCGCCCGGCGGGATTGGTGAACAGGTGGAAGCCCGAACTGGTGCCGTAGGCGGCCCAGGGAAGGTTCTCGGCGGCCAGCATCTCGTTCAGGCCGGCGCGCAGCGAGGCGGCGCGGGCGTCGGCGGCGGCGTTGGCGTCGGTCTCCGCGAGTTCGGTGAGGCAGGCGATGCCGGCGGCAGCCGAGACGGGGTTGGCGTTGAAGGTGCCGGGGTGGCCGATCTTCTCCCGCCCCGCCGCGTTGGTGGCCTCAAAATCGAGGAGATCGAGGATCTCCTTCCGCCCGGCGACCACGCCGCCCGGCATGCCCCCGGCGACGATCTTGGCGAAGGTGGAGAGGTCGGGGCGCACCCCGAACAGTTCCTGCGCGCCGCCGCGGGCGCAGCGGAAGCCGGTGATCACCTCGTCGAAAATCAGCAGCACGCCGGCCTTCGCGGTGAGGTCGCGGAGTGCCTGGGAGAAGGCGGCGTCGAGCGGCACCTGCCCGAAGGAGGAGCCGGTCGGCTCCAGGATCACTGCGGCGATGTCGCTCCGTTGCCGCAGGGCCGCGGCCACCGCGCCGATGTCGCCGGGCGGCAGCACCACCGCCTTCTCGGCCACGCCGGCCAGCACGCCCGCGGTGGCGGTGCCGTCGAAGTGGTTGCTGTAGCCGTGCGTCATGTGGTCCTGCCAGCCGTGGAAGTGCCCGGCGAAGCGGACCAGCACCTCGCGGCCGGTGAAGGCGCGGGCAAGGCGCACGGCCATCAGCGTCGCCTCGGTGCCCGAGGAGGTGAAGCGGAGCCTCTCCGCCGAGGGAACAAGGCGCTGGATCGCCTTTGCCCACGCCACCTCGCCCGGATGGTTGGCGCCGAACTGCGTGCCCTGCTGCAGGGCGGCGGTGACGGCGGCGGTGACGCGCGGATGGGAGTGGCCGAGAATCAGCGCGCCGTGGCCGCCGAAGAAATCGATGTAGCGGTTGCCGTCCACGTCCCATTTGTGCGGGCCCGATGCCCGTTCCACGTATATGCCGTAGGGGTCGAGGTGGCGGGCGTCGTGGGCGATGCCGCTCGGCAGCAGCGCCGCCGCCTCTGCCGCGAGCGCTCCGGAACGCGGCGTGCGCTGACGGTAGTCGGCGACGATCCGCGAATTGCTTGCTGCCGCGCCCGTCGTCTCGTCGCTCACGCCCATCGTGCCTGTCTCCTTGCCTCTTGCGCCGCCCATCATGGGCCGGAGCGGCGGGGTTGGGAAAGGGGTTGCCGAAATGCCGCGTCGGCGGAGAATGGCGGCCGTTCGGCAGGGAGGCGAAAGCGGATGCTCGATCTGAAGCTTACCGGCGGGCGCGTGCTCGACCCGGCGCAGGGTGTCGATGCCGTGCTCGAAGTCGGCTTCGCCGGCGGGAAAGTGGCGGCTGTGGGCCGCGACCTCGGGGAGGCCCGCGCCGTGCGCGACGTGGGCGGCGCGCTCGTCGTGCCCGGCCTGATCGACCTGCACACGCACGTCTATTGGGGCGGCACGTCGCTGGGCATCGACCCGGACGCCTACGCGAAGGCGAGCGCCTGCACCACGCTGGTGGACGCCGGCTCGGCCGGGGCGGGCAATTTCGCCGGCTTCCGCCGCCACGTCATCGAGCGGGCGCGCGTGCGCATCGTGCCGCTGCTGCACATTTCCTTCGCCGGCATCTATGCCTTCCACTGGACCGTCAACGTCGGCGAGGGCGCCGACGAACGGCTGCTCAACGCCAAGCTCTGCCTGGACGCGGCGCGGGAGCACGCCGACCTGGTGGCCGGCATCAAGGTGCGGGTGGGCACGCATGCCTCCGGCGCACTCGGTGCGGCGCCGCTCCGCATCGCGCTGCAGGTGGCGGAGGCGGCGGGATTGCCGCTGATGGCGCATCTCGATTCGCCGCCGCCCTCCAACACCGAGGTGCTGGACCTGCTGCGGCCGGGCGACATCCATACCCATTGCTTCCGGCCGTTTCCCAACTCGCCGGCCGCGCCGGGCGGCGGCGTGCGCCCGGAGGTGCTGCGCGCGCGCGAGCGCGGCGTGCTGTTCGATATCGCCCACGGCGCCGGCAGCTTCGCCTTCGCCACCGCGCGGCAGATGCTGGCCGCCGGATTCCTGCCCGACGTCATCAGTTCCGACGCCCACCTCACCAGCGTCGGCGGGCCGGCGCATGATCTGCTGGTGACCATGTCGAAGTTCCTCACCCTCGGCGTGCCGCTGGCCGAGGTGGTGCGCCGCGCCACCATCGCCCCGGCGCTGGCGGTGGGCTGCACCGACCGCGGCAGCCTGCGGCCGGGGATGCTCGGCGACGCCAGCGTGCTCGCGCTCGAATCCGGCGCCTTCGATTTCGTCGATGCGTGCGGCGAGAAGCTGCGGGGGCGGGAGCGCCTGGCGAGCCGGGGGGTGGTGCTCGGCGGCGAGTGGTGGGAAGACTAGGGCATCGGCAGCACTTTCCGCAGCGACAGGAACCGCTCCTCCCATGATCGAACGCTTCCCCACCGTCACCGTCGTCGATCATCCGCTGGTGCAGCACAAGCTCACGCTTTTGCGCGAGCGTGCCACGTCCACCGCCTCGTTCCGGCAGATCGCCCGCGAGATCAGCCTGCTGCTCTGCTACGAGGTGACGCGCGACCTGCCGCTCACGGAAGTGGAAATCGACACGCCGCTCGAGCGCACCAGGGCGCCGCAGCTTGCCGGCAAGAAGCTCTGCTTCGTGCCGATCCTGCGCGCCGGCAACGGCATTCTCGACGGCATGCTGGAGGCGGTGCCGAGCGCGCGGGTGGGGCACATCGGCCTCTATCGCGACCCGAAGACGCTGGCGCCGGTGGAATACTACCTGAAGCTGCCCGAGGACGTGCGCGAGCGGCTGGTGATCGTGGTCGACCCGATGCTGGCGACCGGCCATTCTCTGGCCGCCGGCGTGACGCGGCTGAAGCAGGCCGGGGCGGCGCAGATCAAGGTGGTGTGTCTGATCGCCGCGCCGGAAGGGCTCGCCGTCTTCACCGCCGAGCACCCGGACGTGCCGGTGTTCCTTGCCGCCATCGACCGGGAACTCGATTCGCACGGCTACATCCGTCCCGGGCTGGGCGATGCCGGCGACCGGCTGTACGGAACCAAGTAGCGGGCGGCCTCAGTTCCGCTCCGGCTGCATCCTGCGGCACCAGTCCCGGTACCAGAGCGCGGCGACGCGGGCGGTGAGAGGCCGGGCAACGAGAAATCCCTGCGCCCAGTCGACGCCGATGCCTGCCATCCGCTTCCAGTCGGCGGCGGTTTCGACGCCTTCGGCAATGGTGCGGCAGCCGTGGCGGCGGGCGCGGTCGATAATGCGTTCGGCCAGCGCCATCGCCTCGCTGTCGGTGGCGGAGGCGTGCACCAGTTCCTTGTCGAGCTTCACGGAGACGAAGGGCAGGGAGAGCAGCGCCTCGTAATTGTGCGTGCCGGCGCCGACGTCGTCGATGGACAGCCGGTATCCCGCCGCCCGCAGCCGCTGCACGACCGGGCGCAGCCGCTCGGGGTCCACTACCGGGTAGGATTCCGTGAGTTCGACGGCGATGCGTTCCGCGGGGAGGCCGGTGCCGCTCCGCCATGCCTCCAGCCGTTCGGCGATGCAGGGATGTTGCAGCACGTCGAGCGGCAGGTTGAGCCCGAGCGCCGTGCCGCAGAGATCGAGCCGTCCGTCGCGGACATCCCCGAAGGCGCGCTCGGCAACCATCTCCGCCAGCCGGAGCGCATGCCCGGCTTTCTCCAGCGCGGGAACGAAGCGGTCCGGCGTCACCATGCCGAAGGCGGGGTGATCCAGGCGGGCGAGGATTTCGAAGGCGGCTGGCTGCCCGCTCGCCATTTCCACCAGCGGCTGGTAGCGGCAGTAGAGCCGGCCCGCATCGAGGGTGGCGAGCAAGTCCGCCAGCGGCAGCAGTTTCTTGGACCGCGTCCGGTGGGAGGAGGAGCGGTCGAGGACGGCGGCAAGCCACCCCCGGGTTGGCCGCGGTACCGCCATTACCTGCCGCCAGCCGGGGATGTCGCGCGCCTCGTCAGCGCCTTCGCCGATCAGCACGGCAGTGGCGCCCGAATCGGGCTCGCCCGCCGTGAGGCTGACGAGGTCGCACAAGGCCTCGGCCGGCATCGCCGCCGGCAGGATGACATGGGAGAACCAGGTGCTGCCGAGCAGTAGGGTCAGCGCCTCGCCCGGCTCGGCGACGGCCAGCACCAGTCGCCCCCCGAGCGCCGCCGCCTCGGCACGCACGGAGGCGACGAAGTGGTAGTCGTCGTTCACCAGCAGGACGACCGGCGCCTCAACCGTGTCGCAGGGGTGTCGCGGTGCCACGTCTCCGGGCTCAGTCATGCCGGTCACGCCGTGTCGGTCGGGCCGCTTGTGTCTTCACCCGGGTTCGCCCCTCTCGCCTTTCCCGATAATTGAAAGCCGGGGGCGCGGCGTCGGCAAGAGAATTCCATGGAACAATTTTGCGGCGGCGGGCCGCTCAATTCCTCGAATCGAGAAGGTCGAGCACCGCCCGCGCCGCCGCTTCCGCCGGCGTGCCCGACGGCGCGGCGAGTTGGGCGCGCATTTCCCGGAAGGCGGCACGCTGGGCGGCGGCGGCATCCGCATCGCCGAGCAGGCGCAGCACCGTCGCGGCCAGCTTCGGCGGCGTGCAGTCCGACTGCAGCAGTTCCGGAACCACCTCGCGCCCGGCGAGGATGTTCACCATGGCGACGTGCGGAACCCGGAGCATGCGCGCCGCCAGCATCGCCGAAACCGGGTTCACCCGGTAGGTGACCGCCATCGGCACGCCGGCCAGCGCAAGCTCCAGGGTGGAGGTGCCGGATTTGGTCAGTGCCGCGGCGGCGGCGGCGTAGGCGTCGTGCTTGTCCGCGAGGTCGCGGAGAATGAGCGGGGCCACCGGCCAGGAGGCGCAGGCCTCGTCCAGCGCGCCGGCCACCGCCGAGGCCGCCGGGATCACCGGCACGAGGCCCGGCATGCCGGAGGCGAGTTCGGCGAGCGTGGCGCGGAAGATCGGCAGCAGGCGGGCGATCTCGCTGCGGCGGCTACCGGGCATGAGGATCAGCACCGGCGCCGCGGCATCGATGCCGTGCGTGGCACGGAAACGGGCGGCGTCGCCCGCATCCACGCCGGATTGCAGCACCGGATGGCCGACGAAGGTGGCATCCAGCCCGTGCAATGCGAAGAACGTGGGCTCGAAGGGGAAAAGGCAGAGCAGGCGCTCCCACAGGCCGGGGAAGGAGCGCACCCGCTTCTCCTTCCACGCCCACACCTGCGGCGCGACGTATTGCACGCGCCTGAGCCCCGAACTCTGGAGTTTTCGCAGCAGGCGCAGGTTGAAGCCGGGGCTGTCGATGGTCACCACCACGCCGGGCCGTTGCGCAAGGATGTCCGCGGCGGTCTCCGCGAGCCGCCGGCGCAGCAGCCGGATGCGGGGCAGTACCTCGACGAGGCCCATCACCGCCAGTTCCTGCATGGGAAACAGGGACTGCAGGCCCTGTTCCTGCATCCGCGGCCCGCCAACGCCGCCGAAGCGCAGCGCCCGGCCGCCGGCCCTGAGCGCGGCCATCAGCCGTGCGCCCAGCAGGTCGCCGCTCTGCTCGCCGGCGACGACATAGACCAGCGGCGGGGCGTTGTCCGTCGGATCGTCCATGGGCCTGAATTAGGGGAGGGGAAGGGCGGCGTCCAGACCGCCGTCGCCGCCGCGCCGGAAACGCGAAACCCCCGCGCCGGAGGGCGCGGGGGCTTGCCGAAGGTAGCCTGAGCGGGGGGCTCAGACCGAGTAGTACATCTCGAACTCGACCGGATGCGGAGTGTGCTCGAACTTGTAGATTTCCGTCCACTTCAGCTCGATGTAGCTCGCGATCTGGTCGGCGGAGAACACGTCGCCGGCGAGCAGGAAGTCGTGGTCGGCCTCGAGCGCGCCCACGGCCTCGCGCAGGCTGCCGCACACCGTCGGGATGCCCTTCAGCTCCTCGGGCGGCAGGTCGTAGAGGTCCTTATCCATCGGGTCGCCCGGATGGATCTTGTTGCGGATGCCGTCGAGACCGGCCATCAGCATCGCCGCGAAGGCGAGGTAGGGGTTGGCCGCGGCGTCGGGGAACCGCACTTCGACGCGCTTCGCCTTCGGGCTGGTCGCATACGGGATGCGGCAGGAGGCCGAGCGGTTGCGCGCCGAGTAGGCGAGCAGCACCGGCGCCTCGAAGCCGGGGATCAGGCGCTTGTAGCTGTTGGTGGAGGGGTTGGTGAAGGCATTGATTGCCTTGGCGTGGCGGATGATGCCGCCGATGTAGTAGAGAGCCATGTCCGACAAATCGGCGTAGCCGTTGCCGGCGAACATCGGCTTGCCGCCCTTCCAGATGGACTGGTGGCAGTGCATGCCCGAGCCGTTGTCGCCGTAGATCGGCTTCGGCATGAACGTGGCGGTCTTGCCGTAGCTGTGCGCGACATTGTGGACGACGTACTTATAAATTTGCAGCTGGTCGGCCATCGTCACCATCGAGCCGAACTTCATCGCCAGTTCGTGCTGCGACTGCGCCACCTCGTGGTGGTGCTTTTCGATGACCACGCCCATGTCGCCCATGGTGGAGAGCATCTCGGCGCGCAGGTCGCTCTCGTTGTCCACCGGCGGCACCGGGAAGTAGCCACCCTTCACCGTCGGGCGGTGGCCCATGTTGCCTTCCGGGTAGTCCTTCAGGCTCGCCTGCGGCCCCTCGATGCTGTCGAGCTGGTAGGTGCCGTAGTTCATGCCCGTGCCGAACTTGACGTTGTCGAACACGAAGAACTCGGCCTCGGGGCCGAAGTAGGCGGAATCGCCGATGCCGGAGGCCTTCAGATACGCTTCCGCCTTCTTCGCGGTGCTGCGCGGATCGCGGTTGTAGGGCAGGCCGGTCGAGGGTTCGATGATGTCGCAGAAGACGATGAGCGAGGGTTTGGCGGCGAACGGGTCCATCACCGCCGACGACGCGTCGGGCAGGAGGATCATGTCGGACTCATTGATCGCCTTCCAGCCGGCGATCGAGGAGCCGTCGAACATGATGCCCTCGTGGAAGGCCTCCTCGTCCATGGTGGAGACGTGCTGTGCGGTGTGCTGCCATTTGCCGCGCGGGTCGGTGAACCGGAGATCCACGTACTCGACGGAGTGCTCCTTCATCATGGCCATTACCTTGGCCAG
>JAJXZO010000243.1 GCA_021780035.1 Pseudomonadota bacterium | reverse complement strand
CCGTCGTGCTCGTCTCGTCATGGTCTCTCCCCATCCGCGCCATCCTGGCCGCGGTCAGACAGATTTTCCACTTATCGACCTGTCCGAATTTGCCCGGCCACCTCTTGCCACGGGTGCGACCGGTGTGACTGGTGTGGCTGGCGCAACGGGCGCCACGGGTCCGATGGGAGCCACGGGCGCAACCGGTGCGACCGGTGTGGCTGGCGCGACAGGTCCGACTGGTGCCACCGGTGCGACGGGCGTGACTGGCGTGACTGGCGCGACAGGCGCGACAGGTCCGACTGGTGCCACGGGTTTGGCGGGTGCGACGGGTGCCACGGGACCGACGGGTGGCACGGGACCGGCGGGCGCCACCGGTGCGACGGGCGTGACTGGCGCGACAGGCCCGGCTGGCGCCACGGGTTCGGCGGGTGCGACGGGTGCCACCGGTGCGACGGGCGTGACTGGCGCGACAGGTCCGACTGGTGCCACGGGTTCGGTGGGTGCGACGGGTGCCACGGGACCGGCGGGTGCGACGGGTTCGGCGGGCGCGACCGGACCGGTCGGGCCGACGAAGGTGCTCGACGCGAACGGCGTCGCGGGCGAGGTGGATCGGCTTTACGAAGCGGTTCTCGGCCGGTCGGCCGATGCCGTCGGGCTATCCTACTGGACCGCGGCGGTCGACAGCGGCACGCTGACGCTGACGGACGTGGCGACCGACCTGGTGAACTCCAAAGAATTCGCGCAGAAGTGGGGCAGCGCCTACAGCGGTACATCCTCGGGCAGGACGGCGTTCGTCGACAACCTGTACCAGGGCGCGCTGAACGTGAGCGCGCCGGACGCGGCGGGGCTCAGCTTCTGGACTGGCATGGCGCAGACGCAAAGCGCGGGTGCGGCGGCTGTCGGCATCACGGAAAACTTCCAGAGCCGCTACGACTATGCGGTGGGGGCGAATGGGATATCATCGCAGGCGGGCGATCCGAACATCAGCGAAGTGTATCAGCTGTATGAGGCGGCGTTCGGGCGGACGCCGGGCCTTTCCGGGCTGCAGTATTGGGTTGGACAGATGGACAGCGGGCTGTCGGTGACGAGCGTTGCCAACGACCTGCTCAACTCCACCGAGTTCCAAACCTATCTTCGGAACGAACTCGGCAACCCGGGCGCGACCAGCGGCAACGTGAGCAATGCGCAGTTCGTCGGCGCGCTGAACGCGCACGTGCCGGTGGACAACACGACTCTCAATCTCCTGACCGGGGAGTTGGGCGCCGGAGCGTCGCGGGCAAGCGTTCTGGTGGGCTTCGCCAACAGTGCGGAGAACATCCTGAACACCGCCGGCCTGAGCCACTGCGGTTCGGTCAGTCTCGCCTAAACCGCGCCGGCGCCGCAGGCGAAGCTTGCCGGCCGAGCGCCGGGCCAAATGCCGGGGGGTGCCGTAAGGCACCTCCCGGTGCCTGTCGGGAACGGCGCGGGATCGGACCGGACAGGCGGTCGGCGCACGATGTTGCCGTTGCCGGCGGCGGGTTCAGCCCGCCGCGGGCCTGGCCGCCGTGAGACCGCGTTGGGCGGCCTCGCGCAGGTAAGGATAGAGATGCGGGTTGGCGGCGACGACATCGCCCGAAGTGCGCGGGTCGCCATCGGCGACGTCGGTGGCGAAGCCGCCGGCCTCGCGCACCAGGAGAAGCCCCGCCGCGATATCCCAGGGCTTCACGCCGAATTCCCAGTAGCCGTCGTAGCGGCCCGCCGCCGTCCAGGCGAGATCGAGCGCCGCGGCGCCGAAGCGGCGGATGCCGGCCACCTGCGGCATCAGGATGCCGAGCGTGCGGGCAAAGGCGAGGCGGTTGCGCGGCGTGGTGACGGCGAACGGAATGCCGGTGGCGAACACCGCGTCCTTCGCCTCCCGCCGGGCGGAAACGCGCAGCCGCCTGTCGTTGAGGAAGGCGCCGGTGCCCTTTTCCGCCCAGAACATCTCATCCGAAGTGGGGGCATAGACAACGGCGGCGGCGACTTCGCTGCTGCCGTCGTCCTGGCGGCGTTCGAGAGCGATGGAGATCGCCCAGTGCGGCATGCCGTGCAGGAAGTTGGACGTGCCGTCGAGCGGATCGACCACCCAGCGCCAGGTCCAGTTTTCCGAGCCGAAGCTGCCGGATTCTTCCAGCAGGAAGGCGTAGCCGGGGCGGGCCTTGCCGAGGTCGTCCTTGAGGGACTGCTCGGCGCGCAAATCCGCCTGGGAGACGAAATCGCCCGGTCCCTTGATGCTGACCTGCAACTGCTCCACCTCGTTGAAGTCGCGCAGCAGGCGCTTCGCCGCCCGCTGGGCGGCGTTCTGCATGATGGTGAGGTGGGCGGAGAGATGCACCGGCATCGGTTATCGGTCCGGGTCAGCCCTTGGCGCGTTCGACGTAGCTGCCGTCTTCGGTGCGGACGACGATGCGCTCGCCCGCCTCGATGAAGGGCGGCACCGAGGTGCGCACGCCGTTGGAGAGCTTGGCCGGCTTGTAGGAGGAGGCGGCCGTCTGACCGCGCACTACCGGATCGGCCTCCACCACCTCGAGGATGACCGAGGGGGGAAGATGGATGGCGACCGGATCGCCCTCGACCAGATCGACGGTGACGGGCATGTTGTCCTGCAAGAAGGCCGTCGCATCGCCAAGAAGATCGGCGGAGATGTGCACCTGCTCGAAGCTCTCTGGGTCCATCAGCACCAGATTGGAACCGTCGGTGTAGGAGTAGGTGTAATCTTTCTCCTCGGTGATCAGGCGCTCCACCGTGTCTGCGGTGCGCCAGCGCTCGTTGGTTTTGTTGCCGGACTTGAGATCGCGCATCTCCACCTGGATGAAGGCGCCGCCCTTGCCCGGCGTGATGATCTGTTGCTTTAGAACGGTCCAGCGGCGGCCTTCGTGCTCGATGACCTGGCCGGCGCGGATCAAGTTTGCCTGCTGCTTCATGGTTGGGATCTCTCGGAAAAACTGGCCGCACAGGGCACCAGACCCGCGGCTTCTAGACCGCGCGAACGACGGCGGCAACCCGCGGGTGGAGCGGATCAGAACTCCACCAGAACGGGGACGTGGTCCGACGGATGCTCGCGGCCGCGTTCGGCACGGTCGGGGGCCGCCGATTTTAGGGTTTCGGCGAGCGTGGGCGAGAGCAGGACGTGGTCGATGCGAAGGCCGAGGTCGCGCTGGTAGGCGCCGCCCTGGTAGTCCCAGAAGGTGTAGAGGGGGCCGTCGGGGTGAAGGGCGCGCAGGGCATCGGTAAGGCCGAGCCAGAGAAGGGTGCGAAAGCGCGCGCGGGAGGCGGGGTGGAGGAGCGCATCCGTTGGCGCGAGCGCCCCGGGGGCGCAATCGGCCGCCTCGGGGCAGACGTTGAAGTCGCCGGCCAGCACCAGCGGCGTGTCGCGGGCGAGGAGTTCGCGGGCACGGGCGGCGAGCGCATCCATCCAGGCGAGCTTGTAGGCGAAGCCCGCCTCGCCGCCGGAGTTGCCGTTCGGCGCGTAGAGGCCGGCGAGCGCCATGCCTTCGACCTCGATTTCGACGTAGCGCGCCTGGGTATCCTCCGCCGGCAGGGCGGGCAGGCGGCGGTGGGTTACGGTGAAGGGAATCCGCGACAGCACGGCGACGCCGTTGTAGGCCTTCTGCCCGACCACGGACGCTTGGTAGCCAATACCGGCGAAAGCCATCGCCGGGAACGCCGGCTCCTCGCACTTGGTCTCCTGCAGGAACAGGACATCCGGCTTGGTCGCCGCGAGCCAGGCGGCGACGTGGGGGGCGCGCTGGCGGATGGAGGCGACGTTCCAGGTGGCCAACCGCATGGGAGGATGCCTCAGTCCGGGGAGAAGCTGGCACCGCAGCCGCAGGAAGAGCGGGCCAGAGGGTTACGCACGGCGAAATGAGCGCCGATCAGCGCATCGGTGTAGTCGAGTTCCGCGCCCGCGAGAAGGTCGGCGCTGGCGGGATCGATGGCGACGACGGCGCCGGCCTCCTCGATCAGCGTGTCTTCGTCGGTGGGGTGGTCGAGGGCGAAACGGTAGCGGAAGCCGTTGCAGCCGCCGCCTTCCACCGCGACGCGGAGCGCGGTGCCGGGGGGCTCGGCGGCGAGGATGGATTTGATGCGCGCGGCGGCGGCGGGGCTCAAGCGGAACTGGCTCATGGCAGAGAGATAAGGCGCGGGATCGCCGTTTGAAGGGTTGGCGCGAAGGGTGTAGAGGGCGCGGCCATGTCGCCTGCTCCCCTCGCTCCCTGGGCGGTGCGGCGCGAGAGCGCGCGCCCCAGGCTCTACCCCGAACCGGAAGCGCCGACGCGCTCGCCGTGGCAGCGCGACCGCGACCGGGTGATCCACAGCGCCGCCTTCCGCAAGCTGCAATACAAGACGCAGGTGTTCGTCAACCACGAGGGTGATTTCTACCGCACGCGGCTGACGCACAGCATCGAGGTGGCTCAGATCGCCCGCTCGGCGGCGCGGGCGCTCGGGCTCGACGAGGATCTCGCCGAGGCGCTGGCGCTGGCGCACGACCTCGGGCACCCGCCGTTCGGGCACGCCGGCGAGGCGGCGCTGGCCGCGGCCATGCAGCTGTTCGGCGGCTTCGACCACAACGCCCAGAGCCTGAAGGTGGTGACGCTGCTGGAGGCGCGCTACGGCGGCTTCGACGGGCTCAACCTGACGTGGGAAACGCTGGAGGGGTTGGCCAAGCACAACGGGCCGCTCGCCCACCCGCCGCCCTACGTGGCGGAATACGACACGCGCCATGCGCTGATGCTGCACACCTTCCCCTCGGCAGAGGCGCAGGTGGCGGCCGAGGCCGACGACATCGCCTATCACAGCCACGACCTCGACGACGGCTGGCGGGCGGGGTTCTTCGGACCGGCTGACCTCGCGGGCCTGCCGCTGGTGGGCGAGGCGCTGGCGGAGGCCCAGCGCGCCAGCCTCGACATGCCGCCCTCGCGGCTGCGCCACGAGACCATCCGCCGGGTGATCGACCGGCTGCTGACCGACCTGATGGCGGAGAGCCGGAGGCGGATCGCGGTGCTGGCCCCCGAATCCGCCGATGCCATCCGCCACGCGGGCGCGCCGGTGGTGGGGCTGAGCCCCGCGATGGCGGAGGCGAGCCGGGCGATCAAGGAGTTCCTGTTCGTCCGCCTCTACCGCCACTGGCGGGTGAACCGGATGACCGCCAAGGCGCGGCGCGTGGTGGCCGAGATGTTCGCGCTGCTGCACGGCAACACCAGCCTGCTTCCCGACGACTGGCGGGCGCGGGCCGGCGCCTCGGGCGGCGCGCACGCCGCCGTGCTGGTGGCGGACTACGTGGGCGGCATGACCGACCGCTACGCCCAGGAAGAACACGCGCGGCTGACCGACCTTTCGGTTCCTGGCTGACCGCAATCTCACAGGAATGATGATGTCGTATAATCTTTATGCGGTGGTGCGCGAGCGGGTGCTGGCGGCGCTGCGGGTAGTGGCGGGCGAACTGCCGGAAGCGGTGGTCGCGCGGGTGGAGGTGACGCCGCCGCGCGAGGCCGGGCTTGGCGACATGGCGACCAACGCGGCGATGATCGCGGCGAAGCCGGCGCACAAGCCCCCGCGCGAGTTGGCGGCGGCGCTGGCCGCACGGCTTGGCGAGGACGCGCTGTTCGCCGGCGCAGAGAGCGCGGGGCCGGGGTTCATCAACCTCCGCCTGCGGGCGGACGCCTGGGAGACGGTGCTGCGGGCGATCTTGCGCGCGGGCGAGGCCTACGGCGACAGCGCGCTGGGCGGCGGGCAGCGGGTGAACGTGGAATACGTGTCCGCCAACCCGACCGGGCCGATGCACATCGGCCACTGCCGCGGCGCCGTGGTGGGCGATTCTCTCGCCAACCTGCTGGCCAAGGCAGGGCACAAGGTCACCAAGGAATACTACGTCAACGACGCGGGCAGGCAGGTGGTCGCGCTCGCCTGGGCCGCCTACTGGCGCTACTTGCAGGCGCTGGGCACGCCGTTGAGCGAGGAGGAGTTCTCCGCCGCGACGCCGGACGGGCTGCAGTACCGGGGTGATTACCTGATTCCGGTGGGAGAGGCGCTGGCGGCGCGGCATGGTGCCGCACTCGCCGGGCCGGGGCTTGCCGTGGCCCCGCCCTCCGTGTGGCTGGAGACGGTGCGCGGCGCCGCGGTGGCGATGATGCTGGAGTCCATCCGCGAGGACCTGGCGCTGCTGCGCGTGCGCCACGACGTGTTCGCCTCGGAACGCGCGCTGGTGGAATCGGGAACCGCCGACCGCATGATCGACGATCTGCGCGCGCGGGGGTTGATTTACGAGGGCGTGCTGGAGCCGCCGAAAAGCAAGGTGCCCGAGGAGTGGGAGCCGCGGGAGCAGACGCTGTTCCGCGCCACGCAATGGGGCGACGACGTGGACCGGCCGCTGCGTAAATCCGACGGCAGCAACACGTATTTCGCCAACGACATCGCCTACCACGCACAGAAGATCGCCGAGGGCGCCACGCACCTGATCGACATCCTCGGCGCCGACCACGGCGGCTACCTGCCGCGCATGCGGGCGGCTGTGGAGGCAATCGGAGGCGCCACGTTCGAGGTGGTGCTGTGCCAGATCGTGCACGTGCTGAAGGGCGGGCAGCCGCTGCGCATGAGCAAGCGCGCCGGCACGTTCATCACGCTGCGCGACCTTCTCGACGAGGTGGGGCCGGATGCCGTGCGCTTTACCATGCTGACGCGCAAGGCCGACGCGCAGATGGAATTCGACATCGACACCGCTCTTGCGCAGACGCGCGACAACCCGGTGTTCTACGTACAGTACGCGCACGCGCGTTGCCGCTCGGTGCTGCGCGCGGCGGAGGCGAGCCTTGGCGAGGCGGCCGTGAGCCGCGAGGCGCTGGCGGAGGTGGTCCTCGACGGTCTCGCCGACGAGGCGGAAGTGGCGCTCATCCGTCGCCTCGCCCAGTGGCCGAGACTGGTGGAGGGGGCGGCGGCGGCGCGGGAGCCGCACCGAATCGCGTTTTTCCTCTATGATCTAGCGGCCGATTTTCATATGCTGTGGCATCGAGGTCGTGACGATTCGGCGTTGCGCTTCCTGCAGGCGGACAGGCCGCAGGAAACGCTGGCACGGCTGGCGCTGGTGAGCGCCACCGCGATCACCATTCGCTCCGGCCTCGCGGTGATGGGGGTGACCCCGGTCGAGGAGATGCGCTGAGGCCGGCGACAGCCGGCCCGCGGGGAGTAGAGGAGCGAGCCGCTTCATGCACGAGGAACTGGACATCCCGGCCGGGCCGCCCCCGAGCTACCGGGTGAACCGGCGCCAGGGGTTCGACCCCAATACCCGCCGCCTGCTCATCACCGCCGGGGTGATCGCCGTGGCGCTGGTGGCGATCATCGGCGGCTACACGGTGGTGGGCCATCACCAGAACGGCGTGCCGCTGATCGCGGCGAGTTCGCAGCCGATGCGCGTGCGCCCGGCCAACCCCGGCGGCATGAAAGTGGCCGGCGAGAACCTGTCGCTGCTATCGAGCAACGACCAGGGCGGCAAGACGGAGACCGCTCCGCCGCCGGAGACGCCGGCGCCGCAGAAACTCGAGGCCGAGGCGGCGGCGCAGACTCCGGCCGCCGCGCCCGCGCCA
>JAJXZO010000070.1 GCA_021780035.1 Pseudomonadota bacterium | reverse complement strand
CGTAGAGCGTCACCCAGACGACGCCGTGGCCGATGGCGCTTTCCACCACGCGGCGCACCGCCTGCGCGCCGGCACGGTGGCCGGCGAGCCGGGGCAGGCCGCGGGCGTGCGCCCAGCGGCCGTTGCCGTCCATGATGATGGCGACGTGCCGGGGCACGGCCTCGCCGCCTTCCGCCGCCGGGGCGGTGGCAGCGGCAGGGACGGGCGGCTCCCTGTTCGGTGGCGGTTCGGCGCCCAACCTCACACCTGCTTGATTTCGCGCTCTTTTTCCGCGAGCGCCTCATCGATGCGGTGGACGTAGGCGTCGGTGAGCTTCTGCACTTCCTCGATCCAGTGCTTCTCGTCGTCCTCGCCGATCTCGGACTTCTTCAGCAACGCCTTGCACTGGTCCATGCCGTCGCGGCGCACGCCCCGCACGGCGACGCGCGCGCTCTCGGCGTAGCGGTGCGCCGCCTTCGCCAGTTCGATGCGCCGCTCTCCGGTGAGCTGCGGGATCGGCACCCGCACCAGCTGTCCGTCGGCCGCGGGGTTGAGGCCGAGGCCGCAGTCGCGGATGGCGATAACCACCGCGTGCACCAGGCTGCGGTCCCAGACCTGCACGGTGATCATCCGCGCTTCCGGCACAGCGATGGTGCCCACCTGCGGCAGCGGCATCTCGCTGCCGTAGGCGGTGACGCGCACCGGCTCGAGCAGCGCCGGGTTGGCGCGGCCGGTGCGCAGGCCGGCGAACTCGCGCTTCAGCGTGTCCAGCGCGCTGTCCATCCGGCGTGTGAGGTCTTGCTTCAAGGCCTTGAAGTCGGTTGCCACCGCAGTCTCCTCCGCAATTGGGCCGCCGGGGCTTCGAGCGCTACGGCGACTCGATGATCGTCGTGAACCGTCCTTCGCCGCGCAGCACCTGGGCGAAGCCGCCGGGCGTGCGGATGTCGAAGACGATGATGGGCAGGCCGTTATCGCGCGCGAGGCTGATCGCCGAGGCGTCCATCACCCGGAGATCGCGCGCCAGCATGTCGTGGTAGGTGAGGGTTTCGAAGCGCCTCGCGTCGGGCTGCTTGCGCGGGTCGGCGGCATAGACGCCGTCCACCTGCGTGCCCTTCAGCAGCACGTCGCAGCCGGTTTCGGCGGCGCGCAGGGCCGCCGCGGTGTCGGTGGTGAAGAACGGATTGCCGGTGCCGGCGGCGAAGATCACCACCCGGCCCTTCTCCATGTGCCGCTCGGCGCGGCGGCGGATGTAAGGCTCGCAGACACTGGCCATCGGGATCGCCGACTGCACGCGCGTCGGCACGCCGCGCTTCTCCAGCGCGGTCTGCATGGCCAGCGCATTCATCACCGTGGCCAGCATGCCCATGAAGTCGGCCTGCGCCCGGTCCATGCCGGAAGCGGCGCCGGAAACGCCCCGGAAGATGTTGCCGCCGCCGATCACCAGGCAGACCTGCACCCCCATCGCCGCCACTTCGGCGATGTCGCCGGCGATGCGCACCAGCGTGTCGGCGTCGAGCCCGTAGTCCCGCTTGCCCATCAGGGCTTCGCCGGAAACCTTGAGCAGGACGCGCCGATAGCGGGGGGAGGAGCTCATCGTGGACCGTGGGTGGCGAGGGGGCAGGCTACAGGGGCGCCCGGAGCCGGACAAGAGAGCAGGGCGGGCGCCCCCGGCTTCAGCGGGCGGCGACGCCCGAGGCGGCAGCCACCTCGGCGGCGAAGTCGTCGTTGCGCTTGGCGACGCCCTCGCCGAGCTGGAAGCGGGCGAAACCGAGCAGCGTGCCGCCGGCTTTCTGCAGCACCGCGCGCACCCGGCTTTCGCCGTCGTGCACCCAGACCTGCTCGAGCAGCACCACTTCCTCGTAGTACTTGCGGATGCGGCCCTCGACCATCTTGGCGATGATTGCCTCGGGCTTGCCGGAGGCGCGCGCCTGCTCGGCCAGCACCGTCTTTTCCCGTTCCAGGGCTTCCGGCGCGACATCGGTGATGTCGAGCGCGTCCGGCCGGGCCGCGGCGACGTGCATGCCCACCTGGCGGCCGAGCTTCTCCAACGCCGCAAGCTCGCTCTCGCCGGCGATCGCCGCCAGCACGCCGATCTTGCCCAGGCCCGGCTTCACCGCCGAGTGGACGTAGGTGGCGACGACACCGCTGGCGACCTTCAGCACGCGCGCGCGCCGCAGCGTGAGGTTCTCGCCGATGGTGGCGACGAGGTTGGTCAGTTCCTCGCCGACGCTGTGGCTGGTGCCCGGATAGGTGGCGGCGCGGATCGCGTCGAGGTCCTCGCCGGCGGAAAGCGCCACCTGCGCCACCTGGGCGACGAAGGCCTGGAACTTCTCGTTGCGCGAGACGAAGTCGGTCTCGGCGTTCACTTCCACCATTGCCGCCGCGCCCGGGGCGGTGGCGACGCCGATCAGCCCTTCGGCCGCGACGCGGCCCGACTTCTTGGCCGCCGCGGCGAGGCCCTTCTTGCGCAGCCAGTCGATCGCCTTCTCGGCGTCGCCGTCGGCCTCCACCAGCGCCTTCTTGCAATCGGAAATGCCGGCGCCCGTGCGCTCGCGCAGTTCCTTCACGAGCGCCGCCGTGATCTCAACCATCGTTCTTTCTCCTCGGAATGGGGTCAGGCGGTCGGCTGGCTCGGCTCGGCCTCGGGCAGCGGTTCCGGCGGCAGTTCCTCGGCGGCGCCGATGTCCTGGCCGGAGGCGATCATCTCGGCGGAGATGCCGTCGAGCACCGCGCCGGCGATGAGGTCGCAGTAGAGGGTGATGGCGCGGAGCGCGTCGTCGTTGCCCGGGATCGGGTAGGTGATGCCGAGCGGGTCGGAGTTGCTGTCGAGCACCGCCACTACCGGGATGTTGAGCTTGCGCGCCTCTTCGACGGCGAGCTTCTCCTTGTTGGTGTCGATGATGAACAGGATGTCCGGCAGGCCGCCCATCTCCTTGATGCCGCCGAGCGCCTGTTCCAGCTTCTCGCGGTCGCGGGTGACGTCGAGGACCTCTTTCTTGGTGAGGCCCCGCGTGTCGCCGGAGAGCATGTCCTCGATCTGGCGGAGGCGCTTGATGCTGCCGGTGATGGTCTTCCAGTTGGTGAGTGTGCCGCCGAGCCAGCGGTGGTTCACATAATACTGGCCGCAGCGCTTGGCGCTTTCGGCCACGTATTCCGCCGCCGCCCGCTTGGTGCCGACGAACAGCACGCGGCCGCCGCCGGCCACCACGTCGCGCACGGCGCGGAGCGCGCGTTCCAGCATCGGCACCGTCTGCTGCAGGTCGATGATGTGGATCTGGTTGCGCACGCCGAACAGATACGGCGACATGCGCGGGTTCCAGCGGCGCGTGTGGTGACCGAAATGCACGCCGGCTTCGAGAAGCTGGCGCAGGGTGAATTCGGGCATCGCCATGGGCGTGACCTTTCCTTCCGTCCGGTTGAGCCTCCGCAGGGCCGGCAGCGAGACACCGGATCCGGGCCGCCGAAGCGGCCGGAAGGCGCCCTGCGTGTGAAGTGCCGGCGAGTGCCGGCAGCGGCGATATGGCGCAGCGGGCGGGGAAAGGCAAGCGGGAGGCGCTTCCTTACTCTGTTGCGGGCGCTCCCGCCTCGCGCGTAAATCTTCGCCGGCATCGACAGGGCGGGGCCGACGGCGTCGCCGCCCTGCCGCAGAGAAGGGAAGCGCCATGCAGATCGGGGTGATCGGGCTGGGCCGCATGGGCGGCAATATCGTGCGCAGGCTCACGCGCGGCGGGCACACGTGCGTGGTGTACGACGCCGCCGCACCGGCCATCGCGGCGCTGGAGAAGGAAGGCGCGACGGGGGCGGCCTCGCTCGCCGACCTGGCGGCGAAGCTCGACGCTCCGCGCGCGGTGTGGGTGATGCTGCCGTCCGGCGCCGTGACCGAGCAGGCGGTGGAGGCCCTTTCGGGGCTGCTCTCGGCCGGCGACGTGCTGATCGACGGCGGCAACAGCAATTTCAAGGACGACGTGCGCCGTGCGCGCTCGCTCGCCGCCAAGGGGCTGCACTATCTCGACGCCGGCACCTCGGGCGGCGTGTGGGGGCTCGAGCGCGGCTACTGCCTGATGGTAGGTGGGCCCAAGGAAGCGTTCGACCGGCTGGAGCCGATCTTCGCCACCCTCGCACCAGGCGCCGGGACCGTTCCGCCCTCGCCGGGGCGCGCCGGCCGCCACGATCCGCGCGCCGAACGCGGCTACCTGCACGTCGGGCCGGCGGGAGCGGGGCACTTCGTGAAGATGATCCACAACGGCATCGAATACGGCATGATGCAGGCCTTCGCGGAAGGCTTCGACATCCTGCGCAACCGCGCCCAGCCCGGACTGCCGGAAGGCGAGAGCTTCGACATCAACCTCGCCGACGTCGCGGAGTTGTGGCGGCGCGGCAGCGTGGTGGCCTCCTGGCTGCTCGACCTCAGCGCCAGCGCGCTGGCGAAGAACGGCGAACTCGACGGCTTCTCCGGACGGGTGGACGATTCCGGCGAGGGGCGCTGGACGGTGCAGGCGGCGGTGGAGGAGGCGGTGCCGGCCGACGTGCTCACCGCATCGCTCTATGCCCGCTTCCGCTCCCGCCGCGACCACACGTTCGGGGAGAAGCTGCTTTCGGCCATGCGCTACGAGTTCGGCGGCCACGTCGAGACGAAGGCCTGAGGGCCGGGCGGGTGATCCTGGTGCTGATGGGCGTGTGCGGCTCGGGCAAGAGCGCCGTGGGGCACGCGATCGTGGCGCGCACCGGCTGGCGCTTCCTCGAAGGCGACGAGGTGCACTCGCCGGAGAACGTGGCGAAGATGCACGCGGGCATTCCGCTGACCGACGCGGACCGCTGGCCGTGGCTGAAGGCCATCGCCGCCAGGATGGACGCGTGGCAGGCCGAAGGGGTTTCCGGCATCGTCGCGTGTTCGGCGCTGAAGCGGGGCTACCGCGACCTGCTTCTCGCGGGCAGGGAGGACGCGCGGCTCGTCTACCTGCGCGGGAGGCGGGAGGTGATCGACCAGCGCATGGCGGCGCGACGCGGCCACTACATGCCGGCCTCGCTGGTGGACAGCCAGTTCGCCACGCTGGAGGAGCCCGTGCCCGGGGAACGGCCGATCGTGCTGGACGTGGACGCGCCGGTGGAGGCGCTGGCCGAGGCGGTGCTGGCGGCGCTGGCGGCGGAGAGCCAGGCGCGGACGCGCGCCTAGCGCCGGGAAGTGTGCCGGAAAAATGCCCTCTGCCGGCAGCCGCCGGCGGTGCTAGCATCGCCGCAGGCGGGAGGCGGATCGCCCCTTCCCGGAAGCGGGGCTTTGTCCCCAAGGAGGCAGCGATGGCAAAGGGTCAGAAACGGAGCGGCCGGGAGCCGAAGAAGCCGAAAGCCTCGAAGCTGGCGAAGATCGCGGCCAAGGCGACCGGCAGCAGCGATTTCGAGGCGTTGCGCATCGCCAAGGCGCCCACCAAGACGCCGTCGTCCTCGCACGGTTGAGGCGCCGGGAAGCTTGAGGGTGGCCGGACGCCGGAGCGACGGGTGACGACGAGGGTTCTCAGGCCGCCCGCGCCTTTGTTCATGCGGCAGCGGCTGGCGCAGCGGCCGATGGACCGGCGTTTGCGCGTGGAAAGCCCGTTCGAGCCGAACGGCGACCAGCCGGAGGCGATCCGCGTGCTTGCCGCCGGGGTGGAGAGCGGCGAGCGCGACCAGGTGCTGCTGGGCGTCACCGGCTCCGGCAAGACCTTCACCATGGCGAAGGTGATCGAGGTGGTGCAGAAGCCCACCCTGATCCTGGCGCCGAACAAGACGCTGGCGGCGCAGCTCTACGGCGAGATGAAGTCGTTCTTCCCCGACAACGCCGTGGAATATTTCGTCAGCTACTACGACTACTACCAGCCGGAAGCCTACGTGGCGCGCACCGACACGTACATCGAGAAGGACGCGCAGATCAACGAGCAGATCGACCGCATGCGTCACGCCGCCACGCAGGCGCTGCTCGAACGCAACGACGTGGTCATCGTCGCCTCGGTCTCCTGCATCTACGGCATCGGCTCGGTGGAAACCTACGCGCGCATGGTGGTGAAGCTCGAGCGCGGCGGGAGAAGCGAGCGCGACGCGCTGGCGCGGGGGCTGGTGGAACTGCAGTACCGGCGCAACGACGCCGGCTTCTCGCGCGGCACCTTCCGTCTGCGCGGCGAGGTGGTGGACATCTGGCCCGCCCACTACGAGGACCGCGCCTGGCGGGTGCGGCTGTTCGGCGACGAGGTGGAGGACATCGCCGAGTTCGACCCGCTGACCGGCGAGGTCACCGCGCCGCTCGACGCCATCACGGTCTATGCCAACAGCCACTACGTGACGCCGCGCCCGACGCTCAACCAGGCGATCGCCGACATCAAGGCGGAACTGGCCGAGCGGCTCGCCTTCTTCGAGACCACGGGCAAGCCGCTGGAGGCGGAGCGGCTTTCCCAGCGCACCACCTTCGACCTGGAGATGATGCTCACCACCGGCTCGTGCAAAGGCATCGAGAACTATTCGCGGTATCTGAGCGGGCGCAATGCCGGCGAGCCGCCGCCGACGTTGTTCGAATACCTGCCGGAGAACGCGCTGCTGATCGTGGACGAGAGCCACGTCACCGTGCCGCAGATCGGCGGCATGGAGCGGGGGGACACCGCGCGCAAGTCGGTGCTGGCCGAGTTCGGCTTCCGCCTGCCTTCGTGCCTCGACAACCGGCCGCTCTCCTTCGAGGAATGGGAGCGCTTCCGGCCGCAGACGCTGTTCGTCTCGGCCACGCCCGGCCCGTGGGAGATGCAGCGCACCGGCGGCACGTTCGCCGAGCAGGTGATCCGCCCCACCGGGCTGATCGACCCGGCGGTGGAGGTGCGGCCCGTCGAGCACCAGGTGGACGATCTGCTCGGGCTGTGCCGCGAAACCGCCGCCGCGGGCGCGCGGGTGCTGGTGACGGTGCTGACCAAGCGTATGGCCGAGGATCTCACCGAATACCTGGGCGAACAGGGGGTGAAGGTGCGCTACCTTCATTCCGACATCGACACGCTGGAGCGCATCGACATCATCCGCGACCTGCGCCTCGGCGTGTTCGACGTGCTGGTCGGGATCAACCTGCTGCGCGAGGGGCTCGACATTCCGGAATGCGCGCTGGTGGCCATTCTCGATGCCGACAAGGAAGGGTTCCTGCGCAGCCAGACGAGCCTGGTGCAGACCATCGGCCGTGCCGCGCGCAATGTGGACGGGCGGGTGGTGCTGTACGCCGACGTCCTCACCCGCTCGCTCCGCTACGCCATCGACGAGACGGAGAGGCGGCGGAACAAGCAGCAGGCGTGGAACGAGGCGCACGGCATCACGCCGCAGTCGGTGAAAAAGGAGATCGGCGCCGTGCTCGCCAGCGTCTTCGAGCAGGACTACGTCACCGTCGCGCCGGTGCAGGACAGCGAGATCACCGAACTGGTGGGCAAGGACCTGCAGGCGGCGATCGCCAGGCTGGAGAAGCGCATGCGCGCGGCGGCGGCCGACCTGGAATTCGAGGAGGCGGCACGGCTGCGCGACGAGATCCGCCGCCTCGAGGCGTTCGACCTCGGCCTGCCGGCGCCGCCGGTGCCTTCCGCCTCGCTGCGCGGGCCGCGCGAGCGGCCGAGCGCGC
>JAJXZO010000170.1 GCA_021780035.1 Pseudomonadota bacterium | reverse complement strand
ATGCGGCGGCCATGCGCCGACCGCGAAGAGAAGCGAGTGACCCGCGGGAAGGGCATGAGGCGAGAGAAACAGCTTGACCCCGACAACCCCAATCAGAGAGGACTCTCCGTCCCAAGCCGCTGCGAGCCTTTGATATGACGAGAGCAATTCTGTTCGCGGTGAGGTTCCCGTCGGCGCCGCCCGGAACATCGGCCAGGAAGCCGCTTCGTAAATTCAGTCAGTACGTTGGTTCATCCCCGTTCGGAGTTCCACTTCCACGCCACTTCAAAAACGTCAGCCCGCAGCTGGCGCACCCGGCCCCGCCAGCCATTCCCGCAGCTTCGACCAGCGCCGCCGGCCAGAGACATTGCGGACGGCGATGGCGATGGCCTTGCGGCTGCCCACCAGCACCACCAGCCGCTTGCCCCGCGTCATGCCGGTGTAGAGCAAGTTGCGCTGCAGCATCGGGTAGTGCTGCGCCAATACCGGGATCACCACCGCAGGATATTCCGAGCCCTGCGCCTTGTGGATCGTCGCCGCATAGGCTGGCACCAGGGCATCCAGATCGCCAAGGCCATAGGTCACGTCACGCCCGTCGAAGCGCACGGTGATCTCGGCCTCTTCGGTGTCGATCGCGGTGATGAAGCCGATATCGCCGTTGTAGACCTCGCGGTCGTAGTCGTTCTCGATCTGCATCACCTTGTCGCCAGGCGCGAAGGTCCAGCCAAACCGCTCCACCTTCGGCGCTGCCTCGCCGTTCAGCGCCGCCTGCAGGTCGATGTTGAGCGACCGCGCGCCGACCTCGCCGCGCGCCATCGGGCACAGCACCTGGATGTCGCGCACCGCGTCCAACCCGAAGCGGCGGGGAATGCGCGTCTTCACCAGATCAACGATGCGGGCAACGGCGGTTTCCGGGTCGTCGGCCTCGACGAAGTGGAAGTCCCTATCGGCAGGGGCGCGGGTGAGGTCCGGCATCTCGCCGCGATTGATCCGGTGCGCGCTGGTGATGATGCGGCTCGCCGCCGCCTGACGGAAGATCTCGGTCAGCCGCACCACCGGCACCGCGCCCGAGCCGATCAGGTCGGCCAGCACCTGGCCCGGCCCGACCGACGGGAGCTGATCCACGTCGCCCACCACCAGCAGGGCCGCCGCCGCGGGAATCGCCTTCGCCAGCGCCGCCATCAGCGGCACGTCCACCATGGAGGCCTCGTCGATGACCAGGAGATCGCAGACGAGCGGATGCTCGGCGCCGCGCCGGAACCCGCCGGTGCGCGGATCGACCTCCAGCAGGCGATGGATCGTCTTCGCCTCGCAGCCGCTCGCTTCGGAAAGCCGCTTCGCCGCCCGCCCGGTGGGGGCCGCGAGCAAGATGCGCACTGCCTTGGCAGCGAGGATGGCGAGGATTGCCCGCATGATCGTCGTCTTGCCCACCCCGGGGCCGCCGGTAATCACCAGCAGCTTCGAGGCAACGGCAAGCCGCACCGCGTGCCGCTGGCTCTCGGCGAGCGTCATGTCGATCCGCCGCTCCACCCACGGGATGGCCTTCTCCGCGTCGATCGCCGGCCAGGGCAGCGCGCCGGCCGCGACCGCCCGCAGCCGTTCGGCGATGCCGCGCTCGGCCTGCCACAGCCCGGCGAGGAACACGCACGCCACCTCCCCCACCCGGTCGGCGACGACACTGCCCTCGGCGCGTTCCAGGTCGAGCGCCGTTTGCACCAGCGCCTCCGGCACCTCCAGCAGCCTCTCCGCCAGCGGCAGCAGGTCGCCGACCGGCAGGCCGCAGTGCCCTTCGTCCATCGCCTCGCTCAGCGCATAGCCAATGCCGGCGCGCACCCGGATCATCGCCGTCTTCTCGATGCCGAGCCGGGCGGCGATGGCATCCGCCGTCTTGAAACCGATGCCCCGGATGTCGCGCGCGAGCCGGTACGGGTTCTCGCTCATCACCTGGATGGCGTCGGCCCCGTAGGTCTTGAAGATGCGCACGGCGCGCGCCGTGCCCACCCCGTGGCTGTGCAGGAACACCATGATCTCGCGGATCAGCTTCTGCTCGGCCCAGGCATCGACGATGCGCCGCGCCCGCACCGCGCCAATCCCGCCCACCTCGCGCAAGCGCTGCGGCGCGCCCTCGATGACGTCGAACACGGCCTCGCCGAAGCCTTGCACCAGCTTCTTCGCATACACCGGGCCGATGCCGCGGATCATGCCGGAGGCGAGATAGCGCTCGATCCCCTCGGCCGTGGTCGGCGCCGAGGTCTTCAGGAAGCGCGCCTGGAACTGCAGCCCGTGCGTGCGGTCGTTCACCCACACGCCGGTGGCGGTGATCCACTCGCCGGCGGCGATAGTGGCGGCGTGGCCGACGATGGTCACCAGGTCGCGCTGCCCGCGCGCCTTCACCCTGAGCACCGCGAAGCCGCTCTCGGCATTGTGGAACGTCACCCGCTCGACAACGCCGGCCAGCACCTCGCCTTCGGGCCACGGGGCCTGGCGCTCGGTCATGGCGGCGCCCTCAGCCGCCCGCGACCGGCGCGAGCAGCGAGGCGTCATCCTCGGCCGTCCGGTTCACCCGCGTCGCGACCGGCCACGCCCGCAGCAGGCCGCCGGGCGCCGGGCGGAGCAGCGCCGCGGCGTCGCCCTCGATCTCGCCGAGCCAGAGCGGCCAGTCCGCTCCCTCGACGATCACCGGCATGCGGTCATGGATGGGCGCCATGGTCGCGTTCGCGGCGGTGACGACGATGGCGAAGCTCCGCACCACCTCGCCTTCAGGCCCGCGCCAACCTTCCCACAGCCCGGCAAAGGCCAGCGTCTCGCCGTCACGCCGGGCAATCGCGTAGGGCTGCTTGGAGCCTTTCTCGGTGCGCTGCCACTCGTAGAACGCCTGCGCCGGCACCAGCGCCCGGCGGCGGGCGAAGGCGTCGCGGAACAGCGGCAGGCGCGCCACCGTCTCCGCCCGGGCGTTGATCGGACGCGGCGCGGCCGCACCCTCCTTCACCCAGTGCGGCAAGAGCCCCCACTGCAGCAAGTCGAGATGCCGCTCGCCAGTTTGCGGGTGCCGGCGCACCACCAGTGCCTGTCTTCCCGGCGCGACGTTCCACGAGGGCGCGACGTTAGGCGGCGCGCCGGTGGTGCGGAACAGCCGGGCGATCGCTTCGGGCGGCTCGAAGCTCGCGTAGCGGCCACACATCGGCGCGCGATCAGTGCAGCACCGGCCGGCGCGCCGGCAGTGCCGCCAGCATCTGCCTGCGCGCGCGGGTGCAGGACAGCACCGCTTCGTGCATCTCGTGTTCGGCGATGCGGGTCAGTTCGCGGAAATGACCGATTGTCGCAGCAATCTCGCCGGGCGGGGCCGGCTTGGTCGGGTCCTCGGCCAAGGCCTGCGACGCTTCCAGCATCGCGCGGATCTCCGCCAATGTGCCAAGCGCTTTGTGCGCCCGTTCCGGCAGGTCGAGGCTTTCCTTGTCGCCGAACAGTCCTTCGACGAAGCCCTCCACCTCCTCGCGCCGCAGCCGGGCGAGTGTGGCCATCCCGTCGCGCGTGGCCGGCACCTCCATGCGCGCCAGCCGGAAGGGCGCCCCGCGTTCCTGATGGCGGGTGAGCCGGTTCCACAGGCCCATCACCAGCGCGCCGATCAGTGCGTTGGCTTCGTCGAGGCTGTCGAAGACCGGCAATTCGCCGCCCCACAGCGCCTCGACCATCTTCATCGGCGAGCCCTGCATGTCGGGCGAGGCGATGTTGCCGAGGAAGCGCGTGCGCACGGCGTGGAACGGCACCGGGCACTGGTAGCGCTCCAGCAAGGCGCGCACCTCGTCGTCGCTCGCCGTCGGCGGCATCCTGCGCGTGGCCATCCGCTTAACGTCCTTTTCGTTTGATCAAACCCCAGAACCCGTATTTCCCGTCCCTGCGCCTTCTGGCGCCGCACCACAAACGCCGCGTGGCTTCCGATCATGAACCGCCACCCGCAGGCGTGGCGTGGACCGCACCCAGGACCGCAGGTCGCGCGCAGCGTATTGCTACTGCGTCGGTGCGCCACGCTCCAGCACGCTCTCGACCAAGCGGTGGAGCAGGCTGGCCGCTTCGGGGAACTTCCCTTCGCGGGCTTCGGCGGCCCGGCGCAGCTCCTCCCAGCGCCAATGGTCCAGCGCGGTCCGCCGTTCGCGTACCAGGGGGCCGGAGCTCTCGTTCGGCGTCAGAACTCGAAGCTGGCCTGCGGCGGCTCTTGCACTGCCGATGCTGGCAGCAAAGGTCCGGCGCCGGGTTACCGCGCATGGGAGCGCGCCTGCACCTCCGTCTCGCGGCTCGATGACGAGGCTGCCGCCGCCGCTTGGCGGCCCGCCTCGCAGGAGACCGTCTCCTGGAGCTACACGCACTGGCTCCCCTACCTCTCGCGCACCTCATCTCGTGCCCCGGTGACCTGCTGCGCTTCGCCCGCCTGGTGGCGCGCCTCACGCCGGAGCGCGTACAGGCCTTCGTCGCCGATCTCCGCGACAGCAGTCACGGTTCCGTCACGCTCGCCGCCGCCGTCGGGCACCTGGTGATGGGGGCGAACGCGCTCCGGCCGACCGAGGCCCGGGCATGGCGCCGCGCCATACCGGCGGCGTTTTCCTGTCGGGCGGTGCCGGCGCACCCCCAGGCAGAGCGCCTCCTCTCGCCGGCCGCACTGCTCGATCTCTGCCGGCTACGGGATGAAGCGCGGCGGCAGTGGCCAGCGCAGCAGCGGATAGCGGCGCAATCCCGGCAGAGGAGGCAGGGGGGCCCATGGCGAAGCCCAGATCGCGCTTCTCGAATGATGGTTGAGCGCCTGGCTCACTGAATCAACCTGGTCGTCGTAACGGCTCCCGGGGAAAGCGAGAAGCTCGGCCTCGAGATCGGCCAGCCAGGGCGCCCCTTCCAGGAAGAACACCTGCCCCGCCTCGATCTTGGCGGAGGCGGCCGCCATGCGTGTTTCCTTGTCGTGCTCCGGCTTCACGCCGATCAGGCCAATCACTTCCCCATGCAGCTCCTGCAGCAGGAACGTCCCCGAGCCGGCATCCTCGATCAGCACCTCGTTGGCCTGGAAGCGCTGGGCAAGCTCTTTCACCTTCGCCTTCAGCTGCGGGTAGGCGACCCGGCCGCGCCAGACATCACGGAGGTACCAAAGAGTTCCCTTGACGAGCACCCAGGTCGTGCAGACCGACCAGTCGTTGTCCGGTCCACCCTTGGTGGCGGTATCCCAGCTCTGGATGACGAACGGGCGACCGCGCTCCTCGGGGAGCGTCTCGTACCTTTTGAGCCAGGCGCGCTTGACCATCGCGCCGCCAGGCGGCACCGGCGCCTGCTGATATTGCGCTTCAAACAAGTCGGATCCGATCTGGCGCTTGATCCCTTCCAGCACCGCGAGCGGCTCGCGGGCGGGAGAGAGGACTTCGCCAGGGCCACGCCAGTGGGGGCGGCCGGGGCCAATCGGGATTTCTTCCGAACCCGCGGCGATTGCCGGCAGCGACAGCACCTCCCACTCGTCCGACTGGCGCAGCAGGTAGCCGGTGAGGTCGTCCATGTGCACGCGCTGCATCACCACGATGATCACGCCATCGACCTTGCTGTCGAGGCGGGAGAGCAGCGTGTTCGCATACCACTCATTGACGCCGTTCCGCCGCGACTCGGAGCTGGCATCGATGGGCTTCAGCGGGTCGTCGATGATGATGATGTCGCCGCCGCGCCCCGTGAGCGCGCCCCCAACCGAAGTCGCGAGCCGAAACCCCCTCTGGGTCAGCGCTACCTCGCCCTCGCTGTCCTTCGACCGGCCAATCCGCGTGCCGAGAAATAGCTTTCGATACCAGGAGCTGTTCAAGATGGCGCGAAAGTCATTGGAGAACTTGACGGAGAGCTCGTTGCCGTAGCTCGCACAGATGATCCGCCGGGTTGGATCATGCCCCAACACAAAGGCGGGGAAGGCAACCGACACCACCGTCGATTTGAGCGAGCGCGGTGGCAGGTTGATGATCAGCCGGCGCACCTCGCCACGCCGCACCCGGTGAAGTTGATGGGCGATGGCCTCGAGATACCAGTCCAGAACGAATCTCTGGCCGGGACAAAGGGCGCCGAACACCTGCTTCGTGAAGCTCAGGAAGTCGGTGCGCAGAACTGCCTGGAGCAAGCGCTGCTCAACCGTTGCCGCCACCATCTTTATCTTTCTCCCCCGCTTGCGCATCCGCCGCCTCGCCAGCAGCGGCCGCACCGCCCGACGACGCCGAAGAGGCGTCCTCGCCTCTCGTCTCCAACCGCTCCTTTTGCAGGTAGGCGGCGATGATCGCCCGGTCCGCGGCGGTGAGATCGGCAACCGCGACGTTCGCGTCGGCCGCCTCGCCATAGCGTTGCCACAGATCGAGCAGCAGCCGCATCGCCCGCAGATTGCCACGAGCCGCGTCGTTGATCAGCTTCTGCACGAGAACTTCGAGCACCCGCATCTGCCGGGACTTGCCGTTCTCTTGCACCGTGACCCGCCGCGCGAACTTCTCGCTGAGGAGCTGGGCCAGGCTCCCGACGCCTTTCGGCCGCCCGCGAGGATTGCCGCTCTCGCCCTTGCGGAAGCGGCCCTCGACCGGCGGCCGACCGTAGCCGACCCCATAGTCGCCCTGCGCTATGCCGGGCTTGCGCCGCATGGTCATGAGATTCGCTCCTTCATCACCGCCCCTCACCTTTCCTACCCCTGCCGGATGCAACCTCCGGGGCAATGCGGGCACGCTCGGCGGCCATGTCCTCGAACGTGCGCCCGTCCCCCGCGAGCACGACGTCGGCGCGCGTGAAGCCTTGCCAGCGCCGCACAGCGACGTCGACGTAGGCGGGGTCGATCTCCAGCCCGTAGGCGCGCCGGCCAACCTTCTCCGCGGCGAGCACCGTGGTGCCGGAGCCGAGGAAGGGATCGAGCACGACGTCGCCCTTCCGCGAGCAGTCGCGCAAGGCATCGGCAACCAGCGCCACCGGCTTCACCGTCGGATGCAGGGCGAGCTCGTCCATGCGCCCAGCGTGAAAGCTGTTGCCCCCCGGGTACGTCCACACGTTCGATCGCGTCCGGCCGTGCTCGCCGAGGCCGAAACTGTTCAGATGCTCGCCGGTACCGATTTTGAACACTCCGATCAGCTCGTGCTGGCTGCGGTAGAAGCTGCCCTGCCCGGGGGAGGCCTTGTTCCAGACCACGAGGTTTTTGTATTCGGAGAAGATCGGCCGCGCGGCCTGGAGCAACGCACCGATGTGGCGCCAATCGATGCAAACGAAAGCGACGGCACCGGCGGTGCACTGCAGAACCATGTTAGCGAAGGCGGCCTTGAGGAACGCCACATACTGCCGCTCGCTCATCTCACCCGCGGCAAAGGCGAACTCCCGGTGCACGATCCGTCCCCGGCCTTGCACGTGGCCGCGGATCTTGACGTTATAGGGCGGGTCAGTGAACACCATGCGCGCAGAAGCGCCCCCCATCAGCCGCCCAAGGTCGGCCCGCGACCGCGCGTCGCCACAGGCAACCCGATGCCGCCCCAACTCCCAGACGTCCCCGGGCCGGGTGACGGCCGGCGCTTCCATCCCGGGCACGTTGTCCTCCGGCTCCGCACTCGAGGAACCCAGGTCCGCCTGCAGCTGGTCGATCTCCCCGAGGCTGAAGCCCGTGATCGTCAGGTCGAGGCCGACCGGCGGCAGCAGCTCGAGCAGGGCCTCGAACTCGGTGTGCAGCAGCCCGCGGTCCCAGCCCGC
>JAJXZO010000146.1 GCA_021780035.1 Pseudomonadota bacterium | reverse complement strand
GGGAGCGGCACGGCCGTGGCGTCCTGCGTGACCTCGACGATCGGCCGGCCGAGGCGGCGCTCGATGAGAGTGCTGGCCAGCGCCTCGGGGCTGGCGCGCATCCGGGCGACGATGTCGGCGGCGTCCGGGGGAACATAGACGTCGGTCCACGCCACCGGCGGCGTCGCCGGCCTCGCGTCGAGGCGCACGCTGGAGATGCGCAGCCAGCGGCTGCCGGCCGGGCAGCCGAGCGCCTTGGCCAGCGCGAGATCCGCCACCACTTCGACCGCTTCCTGCACGACGCGCCGGTGGGTCTGGCCGAACTGCGTGAGCTCCGCCAGCGAGGAGAGCGACTGGCGGTAGACCTCGGGCGGCGTCTGCGTCTCCACGCGCGTTCCCGCGCGCTTCCGCCGCGACACGAGGCCAAGCTGCACCAGCTCGCCGATGGCCACGCGCATGGTGTGGCGGCTGGCGCCGTACTGGGTGCAAAGCTCGAGTTCGGGCGGCAGCAGCGAGCCGACCGGATAGCGCCCGCTGGCGATGCCGTTCGCCAGGTCCCGCGTCAGGTCGCCACGGCGGATGCGCTCGGCGATTTTCGGCTTGACGTTATGTTCGGACATAACCTATATCCAAATTTGTTCGTACATATAGGCGCGCGCGTCCGACGCCGCTATCCCACGAGAGGCAAAGATGGCATCGAGCCTTCCTCATCCCACCACCACCGTCGTCGATTCCTGCCTGTTCCGCGACTCTTTCGGCACGCCGGGCATGCGCGCGGTGTTTTCCGACCAGGCGCTCATCGCCCGCTACATCAAGGTCGAAGTGGCGCTCGCCCGCGCCGAGGCGCGCTGCGGGGTCATTCCGGCCGAGGCTGCCGAGCAGATCGCCGCGCGCTCCAGCCTCGAGGCCCTCGACTTCGACGTGCTGCGCCGTGAGACCGAGAACGTCGGCTACCCCATCCTACCGCTCGTCCACCAGCTCGTGAAGCAATGCGGCGAGGCGGGGCGCTACGTGCATTGGGGCGCCACCACGCAGGACATCATGGACACCGCCGACGTGCTGCGGGTGCGCGCGGGCCTCGAACTCGTCGGGCAGGACATCGCCGCCCTGCGCCGCATCCTTGCCGACCTGGCGCGCAAATACCGCACCACCGCGATGGCCGGCCGGACACACCTGCAGCAGGCGCTGCCGGTCACCTTCGGCTACAAGGCGGCGATCTGGCTTGCCATGTTCGACCGTCACGCCGAGCGGCTCGCCCAGCTTCGCCCGCGCGTGCTGGTGGGGGAACTCGCCGGCGCGGCCGGCACGCTCGCGTCGCTCGGCGACAAGGGTCTCGAGGTGCAGAAGGCGTTCTGCGAGGAACTCGGCCTGGGCCAGCCCGCCACCACCTGGCACGTGGCCCGCGACGGCTTCGCCGAGACGCTCAACTTCCTGGCGCTCGTCACCGGCTCGCTCGGCAAAATCGCCTACGACATCATGCTGCTCGCCTCGACGGAGTTCGCCGAGGTCTACGAGCCGTTCGTCACCGGGCGAGGCGCCTCCTCGACCATGCCGCAGAAGCGCAACCCGATCTCGTCGGAGTTGATGCTGGCCTGCGCCAAGGGCGTGCGCCGCGACGCCGGGCTGATGCTCGACGCCATGGTGCAGGACCTGGAACGCGCCACCGGCCCGTGGCACGCGGAGTGGGTGGCCATTCCCGAAGCGTTCGTGCTGGCCGCCGGCTCGCTCAACCAGGCGAAGTTCGCCCTCGGCGGCCTGATCGTGGACGAGGCGCGGATGCGCGCGAACCTCGGCATCAGCAAGGGGCTGATCGTGGCCGAGGCGGTGATGATGGGCCTCGCGCCCTTCACCGGCCGCCAGCAGGCGCACGACATCGTCTACGCGGCCTGCCGCGAGGTGAACGAGCAGGGCGGCACGCTGGCCGAGGCGCTGCTCCGCCATGCCGACGTGACGCGCCATCTCGACGCGGCGGCTATCGAAAGGCTGACCGATCCGGCGAATTATGCTGGACTGGCGGCGGAGATGGTCGATCGGGCGCTGGCGCTGTCCGGCCTCTAGGCAAGGCCGCGGCACCGTCCGCGCCGGGCAACGGAGGTCCGCCGTGTCGTTCAGGGGCGTCTTTCCCTACGTGGTTTCGCCCATCGGCCCCGACGGCACGGTGCTGGCCGGCGTGCTCGGCGACCTCGTCGAGCACCTGATCGGCGCGGGCGTGCACGGCCTCACGCCGCTCGGCAGCACCGGGGAGTTCGCCTACCTTTCGGATGCGCAGAAGCGGGCGGTGGCCGACGCGGTGATCGCGGCCGCCCGCGGGCGCGTCCCGGTGATCGCGGGCGTCGCCTCCACCTCCATCGCCGGAGCCGTCGCCCAGACCGAGGCGATGGTGGAGGCGGGCGCCGACGGCATACTCGCCGTGCTCGAAGCCTATTTCCCGCTCTCCGACGCCGGCGTGGAGGCCTACTTCGCCGCCATCGCCGGGGCGGCGCGCGGGCGGCCGGTGGTGCTCTACACCAACCCGAACTTCCAGCGCTCCGACCTCTCGCTTGGCGTCATTGAGCGCCTCAGCCGCATCGACAACATTGCCTACATCAAGGACGCCTCGTCCAACACCGGCCGGCTGCTGTCCATCCTCGAGCGCACGGAGGGGCGGCTACAGGTTTTCGCCGCCTCGGCGCACATCCCCGCCTGCGTCATGCTGATCGGCGGCGCGGGCTGGATGGCCGGTCCCGCCTGCATCGTGCCGCGTCGCAGTGTCGCGCTGTACGAGGCGGCGGCGCGCGGCGACTGGGCGCGGGCGATGGAGTTGCAACGGCCGCTGTGGCGGGTGAACGAAATCTTCGCCAGGTATTCGCTTGCCGCCTGCATCAAGACCGGACTCGCGCTGCAGGGCTTCGCCGTGGGCGATCCCGTTCCGCCGCAGCTTCCGCTGCCGGAGGCGGCGCGGGAGGAGATCCGCGCCGTGCTGCAAGGCCTGGGCGCGCTCGGCCGCGCCGGCTGAGCCGCCTCAGGCCGCGGGCGGCACCCCCGCCTGCGCCAGCGCCGCCTGCTGTCGTGTGGCCAGCGCCGCGGCGTCGAAGTCGGCGATCAGTTCGTGGAACATCCGGCTCCAGTTCAACTCCGCGCGGAGCCGGACGAACACGCTGCCCAACCCGATGGCGCTGCGGTCCATCAGCACGAATTCGCGCGGCGGCGTCACCCCGCCGGTCCGCTTCAGCCCCTGGTGCACGCGCATGGCGATGGAGCGCGCGGCGTTGAGGTCCTCGTTCGGCTGGATGCGCCGTACCCGGTCGTCGAGCAGCGGCTCGTAGAGGAAGCGCGCCCACTCGTTCAGCACGTCGAGCTGTTCGTGGGTGAGATTGGCGAAGCCCCACGTGGCGTAGGCGTGGTGGGCCTGCTCAACATTGTTGTCGCGCGTCGCCTCGTAGAGGTCGATGACGCCCTGGATGAACTGCGGCGCGAACACGCGGATGGAACCGAAATCGAGCAGGTTGACGCTGCCGTCCGGACGGGCCTGGTAGTTGCCCATGTGCGGGTCGCCGTGCAGCACGCCGTAGCGATAGAAGGGCAGGTACCAGGCCTTGAACAGCGCTTCGGCGATGCGGTTGCGTTCCTCCTGCAACGGTTCCTCCTGCAGGCGGGCGAGCAGGGGCGTGCCGTCGAGCCAGCTCATGGTCAGCAGCCGGCGCGTGCAGTAGCCGGGAACGGGTTCCGGGATGTGCACCGAGGGCTCGTGCGCGAGCAGAAGCCCGTAAAGGCGCATCTGCGCCGCCTCGCGCAGGTAGTCGAGTTCCTCGCGCAGCCGCTCGGTCAGTTCCTTGATGATCTCGTCGTGGCGGATGGCGCCGTCGATGCGGTGATAGACGGCCATAGCGAGCCGCAACTGCCGGAGATCGGCCTCGATCGTGCTCGCCATGTCGGGGTATTGCAGCTTGCACGCCACCTCGGTGCCGTCGGGCAGCCGCGCGCGATGCACCTGCCCGAGCGAGGCGGCGGCTGCTGCCGTCTGCCCGAAGTCGGCGAATTTCCTCTCCCAGCCGGCGCCAAGCTCGCCCTCCATGCGCCGGCGGACGAAGGTCCAGCCCATCGGCGGCGCGTTCGACTGCAACTCCGCCAGTTCCTGCGCGTATTCGGCGGGCAGCGCGTCGGGCACGGTGGCGAGGAACTGCGCCACCTTCATCAGCGGCCCCTTCAGCCCGCCGAGCACGAGCTTCAGGTCCTCGGCATGCGCGCCACGGTCGCCTTTCATGCCGAACGCCCGCGCGCCCACCATGCGCGCGGCGATGCCGCCGACCGCACCCGAGGTGCGCACGAGGCGCCTGAATTCGCCGAGGCGGGTGGATTTGTCCTCGCCGCTCGCCATCAGCCCTGCTCCTCCAGAGAATCGATGAAGCCGTCGATGACATCGAGGCCGCGGCGCCAGAAGCCGGGATCGGCGGCGTCGAGGCCGAAGGGGGCAAGAAGCTCGCGGTGGCGGAGCGTGCCGCCGGCAGCGAGCAGGGCGAGATACTTGCCTTCAAAATCCTCTACCTGCCCCGACTGGTAGACGCTGTACAGCGCGTTCACCAGGCAGTCGCCGAAGGCGTAGGCATAGACATAGAACGGCGAATGGATGAAGTGCGGCACGTAGCTCCAGAAGGCGGAATATTCCGGGGCGAACTCGAACGCCGGGCCGAGGCTGGCGGACTGTACCTGCATCCACAACGCGCCGATGCGCTCGGGCAGCAGTTCGCCCGAGCGGCGTTCCTCGTGCAGCAGGGTCTCGAAACGGTAGAAGGCGATCTGCCGGACCACCGTGTTCAGCATGTCCTCCACCTTGGCGGCGAGCAGGATGCGCCGCCGGGCGGGGTTCGTTTCGTCGGCGAGCAGGCCGCGGAAGGTCAGCATCTCGCCGAAGACGCTGGCGGTCTCCGCGAGCGTCAGCGGCGTTCCGGCCATCAGGCAGCCCTGGGGTGCGGCCAGCACCTGGTGCACGCCGTGGCCCAACTCGTGCGCCAGCGTCATCACGTCGCGGGTGCGGCCGTGGTAGTTGAGCAGCAGGTAGGGGTGCGCCGAAGGCACGGTGGGGTGGGCGAAGGCGCCGGAAGCCTTGCCTGGGCGCAGGCCCGCGTCGATCCAGGCGTTGTCGAAGAAGCGCCGGCCGATGTCGGCAAGGGCGGGCGAGAAGGCGCGGTAGGCGGAAAGCACGCGTTCCTTCGCCTCCGACCAGGGAATCTCGCGGTCGTCGTCCTCGGGCAGCGGCGCGTTGCGGTCCCAGTACTGCAGCTTGTCGAGGCCCAGCCATTTCGCCTTCAGCGCGTAGTAGCGGTGGGAAAGGCGCGGGTAGCTTGCCTCCACCGCCGCCACCAGCGCGTCTACGACCTCATCCTCCACCATGTTGGCGCGGTTGCGGTAGCTGCCGGGATGCGGGTAGTGGCGCCACGCGTCGACAGTCTGCTTGTCCTTGGCGAGTGTGTTGGTGACGAGCGAGAACAGTTTCAGCCGGCCCCGAAGGGCGGCGGCGATGGCGTGGGCCGCCGTCTCGCGCACTGCGCGGTTCGGGTCGGACAGCAGGTTGAGCGCGGCGCTCACGCCCAGTTCCTCGCCGCGCACGGAAATGCGCATGGCAGCGAGCTCCTCGTCGAACAGGCGCGACCAGGCGGCGGCGCCTGTCACCTCCTTTTCGTGCAGGAGTCTTTCCAGTTCCTCGGCAAGCTGGTGCGGGCGGAATACGCGCTGGTCGCGCAGCCACGGACGCCAGCGGGCGAGTTCCGGCGCGGCGAGCTTCGCCTCCAGCGCTTCCTCCCCGAGGTTGTTCACTTCCAGCGCGAAGAAGAGCAGCCGGGTGGAGATGGCGGTCACCCGCTCGCTCATCTGCTGGTAGAAGCGCCCGGATTCCGCCTTGGTGGCATCCTCGGAGAACAGGAGCTGGGCGTAGGACATCACCCGCTCCAGCACCTCGACGATGCGCTCGTATTCCGCGATCGCGGCGGCCAGGGCGATGCCGTCGTGTGCCCCGAGCTTTCCCACATGCGCCGTGCTGAAGGCCTCCGCCAGCGCCTCCGTCCGGTCGAGGTCGGCGGCGAGATTCGGGCTGTCCGGGGTGGGGTAGAGATCGGCGAGGTTCCAGTCCGGCAGGGCCGAGGACGTGGGCGCGCCGCCGGGCGGGGCGGCTTGAATGGTCGCGTCGGGCATGCGGGGGTGAATCCTGTTCCTCTGGTGCGGGACAGAGACATAGGTTATGCGCGGCCGCGGGCAAAGGGCACCGCCGCCCGCGCCAACCGAAACCCATAGGGGAGGATGCCGACCGGTGCCTGTCGTGCCGCCTTCGGAACTGCCGGACTGGCCCAATCTGCCGGCAATGATGCTTGCCCGCGCCCGCGAATGGCCGGAACGGCCGATGCTGCGCTTCTGGCGCGAGGGCGCGTGGCGGCGTCTGACCTGGGGCGAGTTCGCGGATAGCGTCGCCCGGGTGGCGGCGGGATTCGCCGCCACCGGTGTCGCGCCTGGCGAAAGGGTGGTGATCGTCTCCGAGAACCGGCCCGAATACCCCATCGCCGAGACGGCGCTGATGACACTGCGTGCCGTGCCGGTGCCGACCTATGTCACCAACACGGTTGCCGACCACGCGCACATCCTGGCCGATTCCGGGGCCGTCGTCGCCATCGCGTCGAACACGGCGCTGGCCGAGAGGCTGGCGCGCACGGGTCTGCTCCGGCTGCTGATCACGATGAAGCCGTTCTCGTGGCCGGGGCTTGCCGTGCTGCCCTGGGAGGAACTGGCCGCCGCAGCGGGCGACCGCGATGCGCTGACGGCCGCCGCCGCCGCCATTCCGCCCGACGCGCTCGCCTGCCTGATCTACACCTCGGGCACCGGCGGCGCGCCGAAGGGGGTGATGACGCCGCATCGCGCCGTCCTCTCCAACTGCCGGGGCGCGCACCTGCTGCTGTCGCAACTGCCGCCGTGCGCCGAGGAGGTGTACCTCTCCTTCCTGCCGCTCGCCCACGCCTACGAGCACACCGCCGGGCAGTTCTTCATGCTCGCCGAGGGCGCCGAGGTGGCCTACGCGCGCGGGGTGGAGCACCTCGCCGCCGACATGCTTTCGGTGCGGCCGACCATCATGACCATGGTGCCGCGCGTGCTGGAGGTGATCCAGGGCCGCATCCTGGGGCAGGTGGCTCGGCTTGGCGCGGCGAAGCGCTGGCTGTTCTTCCGCGCGCTCGCCCTCGGCCGGCGGCGCACCCAGCGGGGAGGGCTGCCACCCTGGCTCCGCCTGCCCGACATGGCGCTCGAACGCCTGGTGCGCCTCTCCGCGCGCGAGCGCTTCGGCGGCAGGCTGCGGGTGGTGATTTCCGGCGGCGCGCGGCTGGAACCCGAGGTCGGGCGCTTCTTCCTCGGCCTCGGCGTGGCGCTGATGCAGGGCTACGGCCAGACCGAGGCCGGGCCGGTGATCGCCGCCAGTCTTCCCGGCACCGCCGACATCGCCAGTGTCGGCCGGCCGTTCGCCGGCGTCGAGGTGCGACTCGCCCCGGACGGGGAGATCCTGGTGCGCGGCGACCTCGTGATGCTGGGCTACTGGGGCCGCGACGAGGAGACGCGCGCGGTGCTGCACGACGGCTGGCTGCACACGGGCGACATCGGCACGCTCGACGCGAACGGCGTGCTCACCATCACCGACCGCAAAAAGGACCTGATCGTGCTGTCGGGCGGGGAGAACGTCTCGCCCGCGCGCATCGAGGGGCTGCTGGTCGCCGAGCCCGAGATCGCGCAGGCGGTGGTGCTGGGCGAGGGCAGGGCCGGGCTCACCGCGCTGGTG
>JAJXZO010000050.1 GCA_021780035.1 Pseudomonadota bacterium | reverse complement strand
CGGACGCCGCCGACATCGTCGCCCGGATGCGCGCCAGCCCCGAGGCGCTGGCCAGCACTCTCATCGAGCGCCGCCTCGGCCGGCCGATCGTCGAGGTCACGCAGGACGCCACGGCCGTGCCGCTCCCGGAACGGCTGGCGCGACCCCTGCAGGCGGACGCGGGCTCGCCGGCGCTCCGCATCGTGCGGCGCTATGTCGATGCCGCCGGCGAGGTGCTCGAATACTCCGACACCGTCCACCCCGCGGGGCGCTTCACCCTTTCCACCCGCCTGGAGCGCGGGCGCGGCTGACGCGCCTCACCACAGGCCGATCACCTTCCACCAGGCCATGCCGACGGCGAAGGTGATCAGCACGTTTGACGTCACCACCGCGAGGTTGACCGCGTAGAAGCGCGGCCGCCCGAAATAGCCCTGCGCGAAATAGATCGGCCCCGGCCCGCCGCCGTACTCGGTATTGCCCCACATCAGGTTGGAGAAGATGCCGAAGCAGATCGCCACCATCATCGGCGGCGCGCCGGCGGCAACCGCCAGCGCCGCGAACGGCACATAGAGCGCGGCGACGTGGCCCGAGGCGGTGGCGAAGGCGTAGTGAACGTAGATGTAGCACAGCCCGAGGACGACGAAGGTGGTCATCGCCCCCCAGCCGGCCAGATCGGCACTGAACCTCATGCTCATCCACTTGATGAACCCGAGGCTCGAAAGCCCGGTGGCGAGGCTGATGATGGCGCCGAACCAGATCACCGTGTCCCAGGCGGCGCGGTCGGCCAGCACGTCGCTCCAGGAGATCGACCCGGTGATGAAGAAGTAGGCGACCAGCACCAGGCCCACCAGGGTCGCGTCGAGACCGGTCAGCAGGCTGGTGCCCCAGCCGAGGAGGGCGAGAACGAAGCCGATCACCACGCGGATTTCCAGCCCCGACATCGGCCCCAGCCTGGCCAGCGACTCGCGGCCCAGTTCGCGCGCCTCCGGCGTGCGCTTCAGGCTCGGATTGAGGATGCGATAGACCAGCTGCGGCATAAGCAGAAAACAGACCGCGCAAGGAACAGCCGCCGCGACGAACCAGTGCCCCCAGGAGATGTCCACCTTCAGCGAGCGGTGCGCGAGAGCGGCGACCAGCGGGTTCGCCGCCATGCCGGTCAGGAACATCGCGCCGGTGATGGGCGTGAACTGGAAGCAGACCATGGTGAGGAAATCGCCGATCCGCTTCCCCGTCGGCCCCGGCGAGGACCCGAGCGCCTCGTTGATGGAACGCACCACCGGAAAGATGATGCCGCCGGAACGGGCGGTCACCGAGGGAGTGGCGGGCGCGATGATGAGATCCGTGATGCCCAGCGCATAGGCAATGCCGAGGCTCGAACCGCCGAACCACGCCAGCATCCGGTAGGCGATGCGTCGCCCGAGGCCGGATTTGACGAAGCCGAGCGCCAGCACATAGGCGCAGAAGATCAGCCAGACGACGCCGTTGGAAAAGCCGGAGAGCGCCTTGTCGAGCGGCAGCGTCCTGGTCAGCGCGGCGACGGAGAGCGCGATGATCATCACCGCTCCCGTGGGAAGCGGCTGGGTGAGGATGGCGCAGATGGCCGCGGCGAAAATGGCGAGCATGTGCCACGCCTGCGGCGGCAGGCCCTGCGGCACCGGAAGCACCCACAAGCCCCCCAGCACCAGGATCGGCACGACGCTGCGCATCGCCAGCCTGGAAAGGGAACCGGTGTCGGGCTTCGCCATGGCGGTCTCTCCGTATGTCGCGCGGCAGGGGTGCGGTCGCGCCGGGAAGCGCAGGCGCGCTTCTTGTCCGGACATTATTTTTTGTCCGGACATTTGTCAAGCGACCGCCCCGCGCGCCCCCGGACAGGGGCGTTCCCTTGTTCCGGTTCACAAGAAAGCCAATATTCGGCGCGAGGACTGTCCGCCGGGCGGCGAGAGCGCCGCCATGCACAAGGATGACGCGCCATGCCTCGTCTGTTTCCCTCAGTCGCAGCGCTGCTGCCGCTTGCGCTCGCCGCGTGTGCCGTGGCGCCGCCCACCGGCCCCACGGTGATGGCGCTGCCCAAGGCTGGCGGCAATTTCGCCGACTTCCAGAACCAGGACGCCGCCTGCCGCAACTACGCCAGCGCTTCGATCGGCAACATGAGCCCGGCGCAGGCGGCCAACCAGAGCGCGGTGAACAGCGCCGTGGTCGGCACCGCCATCGGCGCCGCCGCCGGGGCGGCGCTCGGCTCGGTCAGCGGCAACCTCGGCGCCGGCGCGGCGATCGGCGGCGCCAGCGGCCTGCTGGTGGGTTCCGCCGCGGGGGCGAACAACGCCGCGCTTTCCGCCGGCGAACTCCAACACAGTTACAATGTCGCCTACACCCAATGCATGGTCGCCGGCGGCTACACGGTGCAGCAGCCGAGTTATGGGCCGCCGCCCGCCTACGCCTACGCCCCCTACGGCTATCCGGCGCCCTACCCCTACTATTACGGCCCGATGGTCGGCGTCGGAGTGGGCTGGGGTCCGCGCTGGCACCGCTGGTAACCGCCGCGCCCGGCGCATGGCGGACCTGCGCATGCGAGACCTCGCGGTCTCGCATGGCTTGCCTTGATTCAGGTCAAGGCCGCCGCCGCCGGTTCACGCGACAAGGCCAAGGCAACCGGCGTTCCTCCCCCACCTGGAATACGCGAATGATGCGTGCGTTCGCCCTCACTCGGCCGTCCGGGCCGCGTCGTGACCCGGACCGGTTGTCTCTTGCGAGCCAAGGCCCATCCGGGCATGGTAACGCCCCCACCGACGGGCGGCCGGCGCTGTTGCCGCCTGCCCCGCCAGCAGGAAAGGAAATCCGATGCGCCTTGCGGTGCTGAAGGAACGCGCCGAATCTGAAACGCGCGTCGCCGTCACTGCCGAGACGGTGAAGAAACTGATCGGCCTGGGTCTCACGGTCGCGGTCGAAAGCGGTGCCGGCTCCGGCGCCAGCACGCCCGACGCCGAGTACCAGGCCGCCGGCGCCCAGATCGGCGCCGATCCCGCAGCCACGCTAGAGGATGCGGGCATCGTCTTCGCGGTTCGCCCACCCGCCCCGGAGCTGCGCAGGCTGATCCCGCGCGGCGCCCTGCTCATCTGCACGGCCGGCGCCTTCGCCGATCCGACGCTGGTGCCCTCGCTCGCCGAAGCCGGCATCGACACGGCGGCGATGGAACTTCTGCCGCGCATCACGCGTGCGCAGAGCATGGACGTGCTGTCCAGCCAGGCGAACCTCTCGGGCTACCGGGCGGTGATCGACGGCGCTGCGGCCTTCCAGCGCGGCTTCCCGATGATGATGACCGCGGCCGGCACGGTAGCCCCGGCCAAGGTGTTCATCGTTGGCGCCGGCGTTGCGGGCCTGCAGGCGATCGCCACGGCGCGGCGTCTCGGCGCCATCGTCTCGGCGACCGACGTGCGGCCGGCGGCGAAGCAGGAGATCGGCTCGCTCGGCGCCACCTTCGTCGGCGTCGAGGACGAGGAGACCGCCAAGCAGACCGGCGCCTACGCCAAGGAAATGAGCGACGACTTCAAGCGCAAGCAGGCCGAGCTGATGGCCACGACCGTGGCCAAGAACGACATCGTCATCACCACGGCACTGGTCATGGGCCGCAGGGCGCCGGTGATCGTCAACGCGCAGATGGTGGCGGGGATGAAGCCGGGCAGCGTGGTGGTGGACATCGCCTCCGACGCTGGCGGCAACTGCGAGCTCACCGTGCCCGGCGAGGAGATCGTCACGCCGAACGGCGTGCGCATCCTCGGCTGGCGCAACTGGCCCGGTCGCATTCCGGTGGCCGCGAGCAACCTCTACTCGCGCAACCTGCTGACCTTCCTCACCACCTTCTGGGACAAGGAAGCGAAGGCACCGAACCTGCCGGCGGACGACGAGATCGTCAAAGGCGTCATGCTCACCCGTGGCGGCGCCATCGTGCATCCGGACTTCCAGCCCAAGCAGCAAGCGTGATCTCCGAGGAAAGATAAGGATGAACCTGTTCCATCTGGCCGCGGAGGCCGTCTCCCTCGCCGGAGGCACCCTCGCGCACGCGGCAACGGCGAGCGGCGTCGAGAACGCCGCCAACACCGTGCAACCCATCGTCTTCCTGCTCGCCATCTTCCTGATGGCGGTGTTCGTCGGCTACTACGTGATCTGGAACGTCACGCCGGCACTGCACTCGCCGCTGATGGCGCTCACCAACGGCATCTCCTCCGTCATCGTCGTGGGAGCGCTGCTGGAGACCGGGCTCGCCGCCTCGCACGTGGCGATCGGCTTCGGCTTCTTCGCCGTGATGCTGGCGAGCGTGAACATCTTCGGCGGGTTCCTGGTGACCTACCGGATGCTCTCGATGTTCAAATCCAAGAAGAAAATGTGAGGGTCCGATCATGTCTGCTTCCCTCACCTCTCTCGCCTACCTGGTAGCGGCGGTCCTGTTCATCCTGTCACTGCGCGGTCTCGCCAGTCCGGAAACCGCCCGCCGCGGCAACGTGCTCGGCATGATCGGCATGGCGGTGGCGGTCCTCGTCACCTTCATGCACGCCGGCATGGTTTCGGGCCCGGTCGGGCTGATCCTGATCGCCATCATCATCGGCGGCTCCGTCGGCACGTTCATCGCCTACAAGATCCAGATGACGGCGCTGCCGCAGCTGGTGGCGGCGTTCCACTCCCTTGTCGGCCTCGCCGCCGTGTTCGTCGCCGCGGCGGCGCTGAACGCGCCAGAAGCGTTCGGCATCGGCGTGCCGGGAGCCATCCACGCCGAAAGCCTGATCGAGATGTCGCTCGGCATGGCGATCGGCGCCGTCACCTTCTCCGGCTCGGTGATCGCCTTCTCCAAGCTGCAGGGGATCATGAGCGGCGCGCCGATCAACTTCCCCAACCAGCACCGGATCAACGCCGGCATCGGCGTGCTGATCGCCCTCTTCGTCATCCTGTTCGTCGCCACCGGCGGCGCGCAATGGCTGTTCTGGATCCTCGCCATCTTCTCGTTCGCCATCGGCTTCCTGCTGATCATCCCGATCGGCGGCGCCGACATGCCGGTGGTGATCTCGATGCTGAACAGCTACTCGGGCTGGGCAGCGGCGGCGACCGGCTTCACCATCGACAATTTCGCTCTCATCATCGTCGGCTCGCTGGTCGGTTCCTCGGGCGCCATCCTGTCGTACATCATGTGCAAGGGCATGAACCGCAGCATCATCAACGTGCTGCTGGGCGGGTTCGGCTCCGAGGGCGGTGAGGCGCCGGCGGCCGGCGGTGCGGAAAAGCGTACCGCCAAGACCGGCAACGCCGACGACGCGGCCTTTATCATGAAGAACGCGTCGAAGGTCATCATCGTGCCCGGCTACGGCATGGCGGTGGCGCAGGCGCAGCACGCGGTGCGCGAGATGGCCGACCTGCTGAAGAAGGAAGGCGTCGAGGTGAAGTACGCCATCCATCCGGTGGCGGGCCGCATGCCCGGGCACATGAACGTGCTGCTGGCCGAGGCAAACGTCCCCTACGACGAGGTGTTCGAGCTCGAGGACATCAACAACGAGTTCAGCACCGCCGACGTCGCCTATGTCATCGGCGCCAACGACGTGACCAACCCGGCGGCGAAGACCGACAAGACCTCGCCGATCTACGGCATGCCGGTGCTCGACGTGGAGAAGGCGGGCACGGTGCTGTTCGTGAAGCGCTCGATGGCCACCGGCTACGCCGGCGTGCAGAACGAACTGTTCTACCGCGACAACACCATGATGCTGTTCGGCGACGCCAAGAAGATGACCGAGACCATCGTCAAGGCGCTCGCTCACTGACCTCTTGCCCATCCGGGTGGCCTGCGGGCCGCCGGGATGGCTAATGTCTCTCACGCATGCCCGCCATCCGGCAACGGTGGCGGGCATGTTTTTGCCCGGAACCCGGCCGCGCCGCCGTCAGCGGTGCCAGCCGCCGCCCCAGTGGCCGCCGCCCCAGCGACCACCACCCTCATGGCCGCCATCCCAGTGGCCCCCGCCCCACCAGCCGAAATCGACCACCGCGGGCGGCCCGTAGTAATAGCCGGGGGCGTAATACGAACCGTCGCCGTAGGCGTAGCCGGGATGGGCCGGATAGACGACGCAGCCGCTCAGCCCGAGCAGCGCCAGGATGGCAACGGGCAGCAACACGCGGCGTACCGTATTCGTTCGAAGAGAAGGCAGCGGTTGCATGGTATCCTCCTGCACTCTGCCACCCTCTCAGATGGGATGGGTCGAGGGCTTTTTCATGCCGCTCCTGTGGCAAAGACGCGGCGCTCCGGGGCCGCATCGGTCGCGGTTTCGCCATCATCCGGGAGCAGCTAGAATAACAAGAGGCCGCGCCCCTGGAGGTGCCCGATGCGTAACACGACCCTGGTTTTCCGTCTCTCCGCCGCCGCCGCCATCGCCGGCATGATCCTTGGTCCGGCCGGCATCACGACGGCCTTCGCCCAGGTTCCGCCTCCGGACACGACGGCGCCGCTGCCCGCCACCGCCGCGGACCCGCCGGCGCGGGTGGCCAACCTGCAGCGTCTGGTCGGCAGCGTCTCGCTGGAGAACGCGGGCGCCAACCAATGGACTCCGGGAGCAATCAATACGCCGCTGGTCGCCGGAGATTCCCTCTGGACGCAGCCGGACGCCAGCGCCGACCTCGCCCTTGGCGCAAGCCGCTTCACGCTGGACGGCTCCACGCTGTTCACCATCGAGCAGATCGACGAACAGACGCTCGCCGCCGACGTCGGTCAGGGCAAGCTGTTCGTGCATCTCCGCGACCTGCAAAGCGGACAGAACGTGCTGCTGCGCACGCCGCGCGGCACGGTAAGCCTCGCCAGCAACGGCGAGTACATGATCGCCGCGGGCGATTCGGCCGACCCGACGGTGGTGACCGTCGTCTCCGGGTTGGCGCAGGTTTCCGGCACGGGCATCGCGCTATCGGTGGGGCCCGGGCAGAGTGCCTTTCTTACCGGCACCGACCCGTTCTCCGGCAGCGTCGGTCCGTTGCAGCCGGATCGCTTCCTCGCCGCGCAGCTTGCGCGCGAGCAGATGGCCGCTCCGCCTCTCGCCGTTGCCGTGCCGCCGGCAGTGCTGCAGATGACCGGCTCGGAACCGCTACTCGACACGGGCACGTGGGCCGACGTGCCGGACTACGGGGCGGTGTGGTATCCGCCGGTTGGCCCTGGCTGGGTGCCCTATCGCGAGGGTCACTGGGCGTGGATCGTGCCCTGGGGCTGGACCTGGGTGGACGACGCGCCCTGGGGCTTCGCGCCCTTCCACTACGGCCGCTGGTTCGAGCACGACGGGCGCTGGGGCTGGGTGCCGGGCGCGTACGAAGGCCCGCCGGTCTATGCGCCGGCGCTGGTAAGCTGGGTCGGCCTCGGCGCGCTCGCCGCAGGTGTGGCCATCGGCGCCGCCATAGGCTGGATTCCCCTCGGCCCGCGCGAGCCGTACCGACCCTGGTACCACGCAAGCCACCGTTATTTCGACCGTATGAACAACCCGCGCTTCTTCCCCGCGCGCGACGAGGGGCCGTTCCTGAACCGCGGCTTCGGCAGCTACGGCAACGAACGGAACATCGCCGGTCCGTTCCGGCCGGGCCAGCGCTGGCAGCCGATGGACCCGCGCATGGCGGCGGCAGCACGGCCGATCACGCAGGTTCCGGTGCAGCCGACGCGCGCCACTCCCGGCATAAGCCCGGCGCTGGCGCAGCGGATGCGCCTGCCGCCGGCACCCGCCGGCACGCCGCTGCCACGCACCGCGCCCGGCCCCACGGGTTTCGCCCGCCCGGCCCGCGGCGCACTGC
>JAJXZO010000040.1 GCA_021780035.1 Pseudomonadota bacterium | reverse complement strand
TTGTCCATCGAGTGTCTTTCCCGGGATGCTGCTGGTGGGCGAACCGCGACGCCGGTGCCGTGCGCGGCACCGGCGTGTTTCATAGGGCAACAGTCGGGGAAGGGAAAGCCGCGCCTCACCCGGGGGCGGCGATGGCGCTTTCCAGCCGCGCGCGCAACTCCGGCAGCGGATAGGGCTTGCCCAGCAGCAGGGTGGGGGCGCGGGTGGCGAGCAGCTCCTTCACTTCCTTCTGCTGCTTCAGCCGCGCCTCGACGTGGCCGGAGACGATGACGGCCGGCAGCCTTTCGCCACCCGGCCGCGCCCGCAGCGCCGCCAGCAGTTCGGCGCCGTTGTCGCCCGGCAGTTCCATGTCGGTGACCACGGCGGCGAGGCCTTCCGTTCCGGCGAGCGCGAGCGCCTCCTCGGCAGAGGCCGCGGCCCGCACCCGCCAGCCCCAGGCGGTGAGCGCCTGTTCGGCCAGCCGTCGCGCCAGCGGCTCGTCGTCCACCAGCAGCACGCTGCCGCCCGCCGCCTTTCGCGGCGATTCCTCGGCCAGCGGCAGCAGGACGCGCATGCGCGTGCCGGCACCGAGAGTGCTTTCGGCATGGATGTGCCCGCCCGCGCCTTCGACGAGTTCGCGCACCGTGGCGAGCCCCAGCCCGGTGCCCTGGTTGCTGCGGGTGGTGAAGAACGGCTCGAAGATGCGCGGCAGCACCGAGGGCGCGATGCCGCGGCCGGTGTCGGCCACCTCGATGCGGGCGAAGCCGGTGCCGTCGAGGCGCACGGAGTGGCAGCGCAGGGTGAGCACGCCGCCCTCCGGCATGGCGTCGCGGGCGTTGGCGGCGAGGTTCAGCACCACCTGGTCGAGCGCGGTGGGGTCGATGCGCACGACCAGCGGCCCGGCGGCGAGTTCGGCGTCGAGGCGGACGGACTCGCCGAGCAGGTGGCGCAGCAGCGGCGGCAGATCGGCCATCGCCTCCGCCAGGTCGAGACGCTGCGGCGCGGCCGGGGAGTCGCGGGTGAAGCCGAGCAGGTGGCGGACCAGGGCGGCGCCCTTGCGGGCGGCCATGCGGATCTGCCGCGCGTCGTCGCGGCTCTGTGGATCGGCCGCCTCGCGGCTGGCGATGGCCTCCGCCGCCGCCTGCACGGTCGCCAGCAGGTTGTTGAAGTCGTGGGCGATGCCGGCGGCGAAGCGGCCGACCACCTGCATGCGCTCGGCCTGTGCCGGGGCAGTCTCGGCCGTCATGTCGCGCTCCGCGTTCATGGCACCGCCTCCGCGACGCGGCGGCGCAACCGCATGATGTAGGCGATGATCTCCGCCACGGCCTGGAAGTGTTCCGGCGGGATCTCGCTGTCGAGTTCGACCCGCCAGAGGGCGCGGGCCAGCGGAGGATTGGCAACGAGCGGCACCTTGTTCTCCTCGGCCAGGGCGCGGATGCGCGCGGCCACCTCGTCCACGCCCTTGGCGACCACGCGCGGCGCCCCGGCGGCGACGCGATCATAGTGAAGCGCGACGGCATAGTGCGTCGGATTCGTCACCACCACGGTGGCTTTCGGCACCGCCGCCAGCATGCGCTGGCGCGAGCGGCGCAGGCGAAGCTGGCGCAGCCGGGCGCGGATCAGCGGATCGCCCTCGGTCTCGCGCAATTCTTCGCGGCTCATGCGCAGGTCGCGCGCGTGGCGGAAGCGCACCCACAAGAGGTCGAGCAGGCTCACCGCCGCCTGCACGCCCAGCACGGCAAGCAGCATGGAAAGCAGCGACGAGCGGAAACGGCCGGCGAGGCCGAGTGCGCTCCAATACGTGCCCTGGCGCAGCGCGGGCAGCACGCCTTCCAGCACCAGGGCGAGCACGGCGGCCACCGCCCCCGCCTTCAGCAGCCCCTTCACGGTGGAAAGCAGCGTCTGCACGCCGAAGACGCGGCGGAAGCCCGTGGCGAGGGAAAGCCGCGAGAGGTCGAAACGGATCGCCTCCGGCCGGAACAGGCAGCCGGTCTGCAGCAGCACCGCTCCGGCGGCGGCGAGGGCGGCGGCCAACGCCAGTGGCGCCGCCGCCTGCGCTCCGGCGAGCGCCACCGCCCGCGCGGCGGCGAGAGGGTCGGCGGTGCCGGCGTGGGAAAGCGGGCCGGAGAGCGCGAGCGCCAGATTCCGCGCCGAACCCGGAACCGCGAGCGCCAGCACGAGGCCCGCCGCGCCGAGCAGAGCGAACGAGGGCAGTTCGGCGGAAACCGGCACCTGACCGCCCTCGCGCGCCTTCTGCAGCCGCCTCGGGGTGGCGGCTTCCGTCTTTTCGGCGCCGTCGCCGCGTGCCTCGGCCATCGCCGCCTACACTCCCGGCAGGCGCGAGAATGCCGCCCGCACCTGGTCGTGCCAGGCGGCGAACATGCCGGCGCCGAGAAGTGCCAGCAGCACGAGGCCGAGCAGAATCTGCCCCGGTAGCGAGGCGGCGAACACCTGCAGGTTTGGCACCAGCCGGGCGAGCAGGCCAAGCCCGCCCTGCCACAGCAACCCTGCCAGCAGGAACGGCGCGGCGAGGCGGAGCGAGAGGGAGAACGCCTCCGCCACGGCGAGGGTGGCCGCCCTGGCGCTGTCGGCGGGCGGCAGCAGCGCGCCCGCCGGCACCAGATGATAGCTGCCGGCCAGCGCCGCCAGCGGCAGCGCGTAGAGGCCGGAGGCGAACAGCAGCGTCGGCGCGCCGAGGGAGAACAGCCGCGACAGCGCCGTGGTTTCCGGGCCGAGCCTGGGATCAGGCTGTAGCACGCTCGCCAGTCCGATGGCGCTGGCGACGAACTGCCCGGCCACCGGCAGGGTCTGCACCAGCAGCCGCGGCATCCAGCCGAGCCACAGGCCGGTGGCGATCTCTGCCACCACCATGCCGGCAACCGCCCAGCCGGAGGCGGGCAGCGGCGGCAGCAGCGGCGAAACCGCCGGCAGCAGCAGCAGGGTGCAGCCGAGGGTGAAGCCGAGCCGCACGTTGCGCGGCAGTTCCGGCTCGCCGATGCCGGGCAGCATCATCGCCGCGGCGCCGATGCGGCTGAACACCAGCACCAGCCCGAACGCCCGGGCCGGCAATTCCGCGAGCAGGGAAGCCGTGCCGCTCATCCTCCCGCGGCCACCATGCGGTCGAACAGCAGGTGGGCGAAGTCGGTCATCTGCTGCAGCATGAAGCCGCCGGTGAGCAGCAGGGCGAGGGCGATCGCCACCACCTTGGGCACGAAGGCGAGAGTGGGCTCGTTGATCTGCGTCACCGCCTGCAGCAGCGACATCAGCAGCCCCACCAGCAGCGCAGCCGCCAGCGGCGGGCCGGCGAGCTTCAGGGTCAGCAGCAAGGCCTGCTGCAGCATCATCCCGACGTCACCTGCCTGCATCCCGCCCTCCTGGTGGGTCGAAGTGCCGGCCTTGGCGCCGGCGCGCCTGCCGCGGCTCAGATCGGCATGCCCATGATGTCCTGGTAGGCCTGCACCACGCGGTCGCGGATGGCCACGGTGGTCTGCAGTGCCAGTTCCGCCCTGGAGACGGCCGTGACCACTTCCGTCAGGTTGCCGTGGCCGGAAATCGCCGCCGCCGACTGGGCATCGGCCTGCTGCCCGGTCCGCACCAGCCCGTCGAGGGCGCTGGTGAGCGTGCTGCCGAAATCCGTGCCGCTGCCGGCGGCGCTCCTGCTGGTCGCCTGATAGGCGGCGGCGGCGGCGGAAGGCGACAGCGGCAGGGGGGCGATGGCCATGGCCGCTACTGCAGCAGGCCGATGGTGCGGGTCAGCATGTCGCGCGCCGCCTGCATCACGGCGAGGTTGGCGGAATAGCTGCGCTCGGCGCTGCGCATGTCCATCATCTCGACGAACGGGTTGACGTTGGGCAGGCGCACGTAGCCCTGGGCGTCGGCCGCCGGATGCGATGGGTCGAAGCGCTTGGGGAACGGGGTACTGTCGGTGCCGATGCTGGCGACTTCCACCATCGGCACGCCGAGCCTCGCGTCGAAACGGTCGCGGAAGGTGACGGTCTTGCGGCGGTAGGGAGCGGCGTTCGGGTCGCTGCCGGTGGTGTCCTGGTTGGCGAGGTTCTCGGAGATCACCCTGAGCCGCGTGGTCTGCGCGCTCATGCCGGCGGCGGAAATGGCGAGGGCGGTGGTCATGTCCATGGGCGTTCTCCGCTTGCCTGTGCCGGGCCGCTACTTGTCGATCGCGGTGCGGAACATGCCGACGTAGCTTTTCCACAGCGAGCTAACGAGGTTCTGCTCCGTTTGCGTATCGGCGAGTTTGGTGAGTTCGGCATCGACGCGCACGCCGTTGCCGTCGGGCGCGGTACCCGTGTCGTTCTCACGGGCGCCGCCTTCGGCCGCCGCGAGCGCGGGCAGGTCGAGCGGGCTGGTGCGCTCCGGCACCACCACCGCCCGGTCGAGCGCCGCCGAGAACGGCAGCAGGTCGCGTGGGCGGTAGCCCGGCGTGTCGGCGTTGGCGATGTTCTCGGCGAGCACGGAGGCGCGGCGATCGAGCCACGTCATCCGCCGCTCCGCCAGCGAGAAAATGCCTGTGCCCGCGAAATCCGCCACCGAACCCCTCCGGGCAACCAGCATCGAAGCCACCGGTGAATCTCCGGTAAACGGCCCTCTGCCTCCCCGGCAACGCTTCTTTCATTCCCTTGCGCTGCACTGGGGGCGATGCAGCGAAACGCCGATCACCCCCCTGCCTCGCCGGCCGAACGCGTCGCCGCCGCCGCCCGGGCGCTTACCGGCACCGTGCAGGTGGCTGGCGCGCTGGCCGGGGCCGGGCGCGGCCTCGATCTCGCCGGGCTCGAGCGTCACGTCGGCCGGCTGTGTGCCGCGGCGCTCGATCTGCCGCCGGCCGAAGGCGCCACGGTGAAGCCGCTGCTCGCCGCCCTCCTGGCGGAGATCGAGCGGCTGCGAGCGGGCATGGTCCTCCAAAACGGAGAACGGGAATGAACCGCTTCGGCAAGGCCGTTCTGCTCGCCCTGGCGCTGGTAGCGCTGCCGGTGCTCGCGGCGGCGCAGTCGGTCAGCATCGATCTCGGCGCCGCCGGCGCGCCCGGCGCCACGGCGCGCCTCGTGCAACTGGTGGCGCTCGTCACCGTGCTGGCGCTGGCGCCCAGCCTGCTGGTGATGGTCACCGCCTTCGCCCGCATCGTCGTGGTGCTGTCGCTGTTGCGCAGCGCGCTCGGCACGCAGAACGCGCCGCCCAACATGGTGCTGATCGGCCTTGCGCTGTTCCTCACCTACTTCGTCATGCAGCCGGTGCTGCAGCACGCCTGGACCGCCGGCCTCCTGCCGATGAGCGAGGGCAGGGTGGGCACGCTCGCCGGGCTGCAACTCGCCGCCGAGCCGTTCCACCGCTTCATGAGCGCGTCCGTCCGCCCCGCCGACCTCCGCCTGTTCCTCGACCTCGGCGGCATGCCCACGCCAGCCTCCCCGGCGGACACGCCCTGGCGGGCGCTGGTGCCCGCCTTCATGATCGGGGAGATGCGGCGTGCCTTCGAGATGGGCTTCCTGCTCTACCTGCCGTTCGTCGTCATCGACATGGTGGTGTCCTCGGTGCTGATGAGCCTCGGCATGATGATGCTGCCGCCCTCGTCGGTGTCGCTGCCGCTGAAAATCATCTTCTTCGTGCTGGTCGACGGCTGGCGTCTGGTCGCCGGCAGCCTGGTGCAGAGCTTCTCCGGCCTGCACGGGTAGCGTCTCAGCCCAGCGGCAGCGCCGCGCCGGCACGCAGGATCGCCTCTGCCTCGGGCGTGAAGCCGTCCGGCGCGTGCAGGGCGAGCCCCGGCAGCAGCCGCAAGCGGCCGCGCCCGCCCTTCCGTCCCTGCACCAGCACAAGCCGCGCGGGCTCGCCCCCATGCGGCCACAGCGGCAGCACGGCCGGGCTGCCGCAGCCGGCGGCGGCGAGTGCCGCGAGGCAGTCGGGCAGACAGGCGGCGGCGGCGATCAGGGTCAGGCTGCCGCGAAAGCGGAGCGGCCGGGCGAGTGCCCGCGCCCAGGCGGCGATCAGCCCCTCCGTGCCCCGTTTCGCTTCCTCCTTGCGCGCTTGCGGCGAAGATGTGCCGGTCGCATGCCACGGCGGGTTGGCGAAGGCGTGGTCGAAGGGGCCGGGAAGGCGCGCCTCCGCGAGGTCGGCCGCCAGAATCTCCAGCCCCGCGCCACCGTTCGCCGCCAGGTTGTCGCGCGCCAGCGCCGCCATCTCCGCGTCGCGCTCCACGCCGAGCCCGCGCACGCCCGGCACCCGCGCGGCGAGGCAGAGCAGCGCCGCCCCGGAGCCGGTGCCTCCCTCCAGCACGCGCTGGCCCGGCCGCGCCGGCACCGCGGCGGCGAGCAGCACCGGCTCCAGCGCCGTGCGGTGGCCGTGCGCGGGCTGGAAATGCCGCACCCGCCCGCCGAGCAGCGTGCCTTCCGTGCGCCCGGTCACGCCTCGCCTGCCTCCCGCAGCAGCCGCGCTGCCCGCGTCTCGTCCTCGTCGGCCACCGCGAGCCGGCGCGGAATGGCGCCGATGCTGCCTTCCACGGCGCTGGTGTGCGTGTCGAGCAGCACCGAATCGATGCCGTCGTCGGCAAGCAGCGCCTGCAGAAAGGAGAGCCGCACCATATCGTTGGAAACCACCACCACGCGCATGCGCACCTGCTCCTTGAAAGCCGGCGGTCCCGCGGGCGGCCCGCCCGCCTTGACCCTGCTTCCGTGCGGCGAATATGGTGCCCCCGGCCGCATTGCACGCAAGTAAGGTTGCGGTCAACCTGAGGAGAATCACTTGGGAGTCGTCGCCGACCTGCCGCCAGCGAGCGCCGCGCCGACACGTCCCGCCGCAGCCGGGGAAGCGGCGGGCGGGGACGCGCTCGACATCCTGCTCGCCCTGCTGGAGGGCGACATCGCCGCCTGCAACCGTGCCATCGTCCTGCGCATGGAAAGCCCGGTGGCGCTGATCCCGCAGCTCGCCGCGCACATCGTCGCCGCCGGCGGCAAGCGGCTGCGTCCGCTGCTCACCCTCGCCGCCGCCCGGCTGTGCGGCTACGCGGAGGGCGAGCGGCACGTGAACCTTGCCGCCTGCGTCGAGTTCATCCACACCGCCACCCTGCTGCACGACGACGTGGTGGACGAGAGCGCGCTGCGCCGGGGCCTCGCCAGCGCCAACGCCGTATTCGGCAACAAGGCGAGCGTGCTGGTGGGCGACTTCCTGCTCGCGCGCGCCTTCCAGCTGATGGTCGCCGACGGCTCGCTCAAGGTGCTCGACATCCTCTCCACCGCCGCGGCCACCATCGCCGAGGGCGAGGTGCTGCAACTCGTCACCCAGAACGACCTTTCCACCTCGGAGGCGCGCTACCTCGAGGTTATCGGCGGCAAAACCGCGGCGCTGTTCGCCGCCGCCTGCCAGGTGGGCGCGGTGGTGGCTGACGCCCCGGAGTCGTGGGAGGCGGCGCTTTCCGCCTACGGCACGAACCTCGGCATCGCCTTCCAGCTGGTGGACGATGCGCTCGACTACGCCGCCGATCAGGAAAAGCTCGGCAAGACGGTGGGCGACGACTTCCGCGAGGGCAAGGTGACGCTGCCGGTGCTGGTGGCCGCCGCCGCCGGCGACAAGGCGGAGCGGGCGTTCTGGCGGCGCACCATCGAGGACGGCGAGCAGCAGCCCGAAGACCTTCCGCAGGCGATGGCGCTGATGGCCCGCCACGGGGCGATCGCCGCCACGCTCGCTCGCGCCGCCCACTACGCCGCTGCCGCCAAGGCCGAGCTTGCCGCGCTGCCGGCCGGTCCGATGCGGGCGAGCCTCGCCGACGTGGCCGACTACACGGTGCGCCGCGCCCGCTGAGGCGCGCTCAGCCGCCGAGGTGCAGCGCCTCCAGCGTGTGCACCGCCCCGTTCAGCATGATCTGCACGCCGATGCACAGCAGCAGGAAGGCGGTAAGCCGCGTCACCGCGCGCCTTCCGGCCTCGCCCAGCAGCGAATCGAGCCGCTCTGCCGAGCGGTAGGAAGCCCACACCGAGGCTGCCACCGCCACGGCGGCCAGCGTGGCGCCGAGGAAGAAGCCGATCAGCTCCGGTCCTGGCGGCGGCCGCTCGGCGCCGAGCGTCACGGCCACCGAAATGGTGCCCGGCCCGGCGGTGAGCGGCAGGGTGAGCGGGAAGAAGGCGATCGCCCGCGCCCGGCCGCGCTCCGCCTTGGCGCCGGCCTCGCTCTCGCGCGGCTGGTCGGGGGCGTTCAGCATCCGCCAGGCGTTGGCGGTCACCACCGCGCCGCCGGCAAGGCGCAGCGCGTCGAGGGTGATGCCGAAGAAGTTGAGCACGTAGGCGCCGCCCCACAGCGCGCCCAGGATCACCAGCGCCGAATACACCGCCACCTTGCCCGCCAGCCACGCGCGCTCACCGGCGGCGAAGCCGGCGGTCACCTCGCGGAACAGCAGTGCCGAACCCGGCGGGTTGACGATGGAGAACAGCGCCGGGAAGGCGAGCAGGAAGGCACCGGTGGCGGTCATCGGGCCTTGCCTGCGGGCCGGCTAGTAGGAGCCGAGGAAGTCGCGCTTGCCGATCTCCACGCCGTTATGGCGCAGGATGTCGTAGGCGGTGGTGACGTGGAACAGCACGTTCGGGATGACGAAGCCGACCAGGTAGCGCTGGCCCTTGAACTTCAGCACGTTGCCGCCCGACTTCATCTCGATGTCGCGCTCCTCGCTGCCGTCGATCTGCGCCGGGGTGAAGGCTTCGAGATAGGCGAGCGCGCGCTTGATGCGGGCATCGAGCTCGGCGAACGTGGTTTCGGTGTTCTCCCACGCCGGCACTTCCTGGCCGGAAAGCCGCGCCACGCAGCCGCGCGCGATGTCGGTGGCGATCTGCACCTGCCGGCTCAGGGGGAACATGTCGGGCGCGAGGCGCGCATTCACCAGCACCAAGGGGTCGATCTTCTTCGCCTCGCAGAACGCCGCGCCCTTTTCGAGGATGGCGGCAAGCGAGCCGAGCATGGTGCGGAACAGCGGCACCGAGGCCTGGTACATGGAAATCGGCATGGCTACAGAGTTCCTCCCTTGCGGCCGGCGATCGCCCCGAGGCGAAGGCGGAGCGCGTTCAGCTTGATGAAGCCCTCGGCGTCGAACTGGTCGTAGGCACCCTGGTCGTCCTCGAAGGTGACGTGCTTCAGGGAGTAGAGGCTGTGCGGGCTTTCGCGGCCCACGCAGGTGACGTTGCCCTTGTAGAGCTTGATGCGTACGCGGCCGGTGACCGACTTCTGGCTCTCGTCGATCAGCGCCTGCAGCATGCGCCGCTCCGGGCTGAACCAGAAGCCGTTGTAGATCAGCTCCGCGAAGCGCGGCATCAGGCTGTCCTTCAGGTGCCCGGCCTCGCGGTCGAGGGTGATGCTCTCCATGCTGCGGTGGGCGAGCAGCAGGATTGTGCCGCCGGGGGTTTCGTACACCCCACGGCTTTTCATGCCGACGAAGCGGTTTTCCACCAGGTCGAGGCGGCCGATGCCGTTGTCGTGGCCGAGCTCGTTCAGCCGGGTGAGCAGCGCCGCGGGCGAAAGCCGTACGCCATCGATGGCGACCGGGTTGCCCTGCTCGAACTCGACGGCGATGACCGTGGGCTTATCCGGCGCGTCCTCCGGGCGAATGGTGCGCTGGTAGACCATCTCGTCGGCCTCCACCGCCGGGTCTTCCAGGATCTTGCCCTCGGAGGAGGAGTGCAGAAGGTTGGCGTCGACCGAGAACGGGGCCTCGCCGCGCTTGTCCTTGGCGATGGGGATCTGGTGCTGCTCGGCGAAGGCGATCAGCCGCGTGCGGCTGGTGAGATCCCACTCCCGCCACGGCGAGATGATCTTGATGTCGGGCTTCAGCGAATAGTAGCTGATTTCGAAGCGGACCTGGTCGTTGCCCTTGCCGGTGGCGCCGTGCGCCACGGCGTCGGCGCCCACGGCTTCGGCGATCTCGATCTGCCGTTGCGCGATCAGCGGCCGGGCGATGGAGGTGCCGAGCAGGTACTGGCCCTCGTAGACGGCGTTGGCGCGGAACATCGGGAAGACGAAGTCGCGCACGAAGGTCTCGCGCAGGTCGTCGATGAAGATCTCGCGCACGCCGAGCATTTCCGCCTTGCGCCGCGCCGGTTCCAGCTCGGCGCCCTGGCCGAGGTCGGCGGTGAAGGTGACCACCTCGCAACGATAGGTGGTCTGCAGCCACTTCAGGATCACGCTGGTGTCGAGCCCGCCAGAATAGGCGAGCACGACCTTTTTCACATCCTTGACGCGCATGGGCGAGGCACTCCCGGCCGATCAAAGGCGGCAGCTAACCCTTCCGGCGCCGGTTGCGCAAGGTGCCCGGCCGGAAGGGCGGGGTTGCGGGGGTGGAGCGCGTCGACACTATTCTTGATTCTTGGCCGGCATCGGTCCCGCCTCGCCCTGATAGGAGGCAAACCGTTCACCGGCCCAACAGCCGAGGAACACCGAGGATATCGCCCGCCTGCGAGGTGTCTCACGCAGCCGCGCCGCAAGGGAGTTGAAGCAAATGCGACGCGTGCCCACGTCTCTGCGGGAAAATGCGCTCTACCTGCGCGATCGTCGTGTCCTATCGATGACGTGGCTCCCGAAACCTCGCGCCCGGGGCGGCAATCCCAAAAGACAAGCCGATTCCCGAACACAACGCACTGGCACTGCGGTCCGACGACGATGGTCAGGTGAGCATCGGCGCCGGGCCATTCACTGGCATGTATATCCGGCATGGAGACGGCGCATGAATAAGAAGATGCATTTCAATATCTGGTACACACTGGCCGCTTTCATCGCCATCATTGGGATCCAGAACCTGCTGTTGGCCCGCAAGGGGCCGGAGGAAGTCTCCTATACACGGTTCATCCAGCTTCTTCAGGATGGCAAGATCGCGGCGGTCGCGGTCAGCCCGACCCGCATGGAGGGCACGCCGAAGACCGTGCTGCCCAACGGGCCGACCGGCTATTCGGCCGCCCGCGTCGCCCCAGCCACGGCCGACCTCCTCGACAAATATCACGTCACGATCACTGGCGTCGTCCCGAACCACATGCTGGCTGACATCCTGGGCTGGATCGTTCCTGCGGCAGCCTTCTTCGCCATCTGGATGTTCATGGCCAGGCGCCTCGGCGGCCAGCAGGGGATCGGCGGCCTGATGCAGATCGGCAAGAGCAAGGCGAAGATCTTCGTCGAGAAGGACACCAACGTGAAGTTCACCGATGTGGCCGGCGTGGACGAGGCCAAGGACGAGCTCGCCGAAGTCGTCGAGTTCCTCAAGGAACCGAAAGAACACGCGCGGCTGGGTGCGCGCATTCCCAAAGGCATCCTGCTGGTCGGTCCCCCTGGCACCGGCAAGACCCTGCTGGCGCGTGCGGTGGCCGGCGAGGCCGGCGTGCCGTTCTTCTCCATCAGCGGCTCGGAATTCGTCGAGATGTTCGTGGGGGTCGGGGCCGCCCGGGTGCGCGATCTGTTCGAACAGGCGCGCAAGGTTGCGCCCTGCATCATTTTCATCGACGAGCTGGACGCGCTCGGCCGCGCCCGCGGCGCCGGCCCCTTCGCCGGCGGCCACGACGAGAAGGAGCAGACGCTGAACCAGCTGCTGATGGAGCTGGACGGGTTCGACCCGCAGACCGGGATCGTGTTGATCGGCGCCACCAACCGCCCGGAAGTGCTCGATCCCGCCCTGCTGCGCGCCGGTCGGCTGGATCGGCAGGTGCTCGTCGACCGGCCCGACCGGCTGGGGCGGGTGGCCGTGCTGCTGATCCACCTCAAGCGGGTGACGCTCGATCCGGATGTCGATCCGACGCAGATAGCAGCCCTCACCCCGGGCTTTTCCGGCGCCGATCTCGCCAATCTCGTCAACGAGGCGGCGTTGCAGGCGACACGGAGGAACGCCGACGCCGTCGCCATGACCGACTTCACCGTCGCCTTCGAACGCATCGTGGCGGGGCTCGAGAAGAAGAACCGGCTGCTGATCCCGTCGGAGCGGCGGGTGGTCGCCTATCACGAGATGGGGCACGCGCTTGTCGCCATGGCGCTGCCGGGGACCGACCCGGTCCACAAAATCTCCATCATCCCGCGCGGCATCAGCGCGCTCGGCTATACGATGCAGCGGCCGATCGACGACCGGTTCCTGCTCAATCGCGGCGAGCTCAAGAACAAGATGGCCGTGCTGATGGGCGGCCGGGCAGCGGAGGCGCTGATGTTCGAGGACATCTCGACCGGCGCGGTCGATGACATCGACAAGGCCACCGAGATCGCGCGCAACATGGTCACGCGCTTCGGCATGTCCGACAAGCTCGGCCAGATCGCCTACGAAACGCGCCGCTTCGGCCTGCTTGGCCCGATGCCCGAGCCGGCACGCCACGACTACAGCGAAGAGACCGCGCGGGAAATCGACTGCGCGGTGCGCGAGCTGATCCGGGGCGCGTTCGATACCGCGTTGCAACTGTTGACCTTGCACCAGCCGGAACTGCGCGAAGGCGCGGAGTTGCTGCTGGCGAAGGAAGTCCTCCTGCGCGATGAATTGCCTCGCCTGCGGGATCCGACGGCGGAGCCGCCCATGCCCGCAACGTTGCCGCTGCCGGAATTTGTCGCCAACGGTGCGGGCGGGGAAGTAGCCGCAGGACTGAAAAGCGAAGCGTATTCCGCCACGAGATGAAAGGCCGGGGCAGCGGCGGGCGGGGTGTGCCGCAAGCCGATGTGTAGCGTCGGCGCGCGGGTGGCGGGATGCGGTAGAGCATCCCGCCCTACGGGGCCGGGGGCGCGGTGGCCGCGCCCCCGGAAGTCTCAGGCCGGCGGCTGGTCGTAGGCGGTCACTTTCGGCGCGGCGGCCGCGTACTTCTCCACCTGCACCAGCGCTGTCTCGGCGATGGTCGCCTGGCCGAAGCGCGAGGACAGCGGCTCGTCGAGGGTGAGCACGTTGACGCAGCCCTCCTTGTCGAGCGCGCCCAGCGCGCCCGGAGTTGCCGGGTCGTACCAGGCGCCCTCATGCACGCAGACCGCGCCGGCGGCGATGTCTTCGGTCACCACCGCGCCGGCCAGCGTCTGGCCGCGGGCGTTGAACAGCCGCACCACGTCGCCGTTCACGATGCCGCGCGCCTTGGCGTCGGCCGGGTTGAGGTAGGCCGGCTCGCGCCCGCCCACCTTGTACCAGGTGCCGGCGATGGTGTTGTCCATCTGCGAGTGCAGGCGGTACGACGGATGCGCCGACAGCAGTTGCAGCGGATACTTCGCGGCGATGGCGCTGCCGTGCCACTCCACAGGCTCCAGCCACGTGGGATGGGCGGGGCAGTCCGTGGTGTAGCCGAGCTTGGCGATGGAGGGCGACGTGATCTCGATCTTGCCCGAAGGCGTGCCCAGCGGGTTGAGCAACGGGTCGGCGCGGTATTTCGCCAGCTCCACGAAGTCGCCCTTGCCGTAGGGGAACTCGATGATGCCCTCGCCGTTCCAGAAAGCGTCGAAATCCGGCATCTGCACCGCCTTCGACTGCTTCCGCGCGGCCTCGTAGAAGAAGCGCGCCCACGCGAGCACATCGCGGCCCTCGGTGAACTTCTGCTTGAAACCGAGGCGGTCGGAAAGCTCGGTGAAGATGTCGTAGTCGAGGCGCGACTTGAACTGCGGCGCCACCGCGGCGTGCGAGGCGAGGATCATGTTCCCCACCTGGCCGATGTCGTCGCGCTCGAGGTCGCTTGCCGCCGGCAGCACGATGTCGGCGAAGCGGGCGGTGGGCGTCCACCACGGCTCGTGCACCACGATGGTCTCCGGCGCGCGGAAGGCGCGGATCACCCGGTTGGTGTCCTGGTGGTGGGTGAAGTTGTTGCCGCCCGAAATATAGACCAGCCGGATGTCGGGGTAGGTGATGGTCTTGCCCTTGTAGGGGATGGTCTTGTTCGGGTGCAGCCATGCGTCGGCGAAGCAGGCGATGGGGAAGGTGCGGTTGACGGGGTCGGTGCCGCTGCTGATGCCGCCAACGGTGGGCATCTCGGGGTGCGGCATGCCGCCGTCCGAGTAGTGCAGGCCGAAGGTGACGCCGCCGCCCGGCAGGCCGATCTGCCCGAGCATGGCGGCCAGCGTCACCAGCGCCCACGGCCCCTGCTCGCCGTGGTGCTGGCGCTGGATCGACCAGCCGCAGGCGATGAGCGTGCGCGTTTTCGCCATCTTGCGGGCAAGCTCGGCGATGGTCGCCGCCGGCACGCCGGTGATGCCCTCCGCCCAGGCCGGGGTCTTTGGCGTGTGGTCGGTTTCGCCGGTGAGGTACTTGACGAACTCCGCGAAGCCCGCGGCGTAGGTGTCGAGGAACTTCGGGTCGTAGAGCTTCTCCGCGTACAGCACGTGCATCATGCCGAGGGCGAGGGCGACGTCGGTGTTCGAGCGCACCGGCACCCAGCGGCAGCCCAAGGCTCGCACCGTCTCGCTCCGCATCGGGTCGATGGCGATGGTCTCCACCTCCGAGCCCTTCAGCCCCAGCCACTCCCTGGTGCCGTAGCCGGCGGCGAGCACGCGCGAGGTGGTGGCGGGGTTGGCGCCCCACAGCACGATGAGCTTGCTGTTCGCCTTGATCACCGGCCAGTTGCTGGTCTCGGCCGAATTGGCCCAGGCCACCGCCGGCATGATCTCGGAAAGCGCCTGGTTGCTATAGTTGCCGAAGAAGGTGGAGGAACCGCCGTAGCCGTTCAGGAAGCGCTGCAGCATCGGTTCCAGCCGGTGCACATGGGCGTGGTTGCTGCTCCAGGAGCTTTTGCCCTTGTAGAGGGAGGCGTTGCCGTATTTCGCCTTCACGCGCTCCAGTTCCTCGGCGACGAGCTTGAGCGCGTCGTCCCAGCCCACTTCCACGAAATGGTCGTTGCCGCGCTGGCTGCGGTCGCTCTTTTCGCGGTGGCGGAGGAAGTCGGCGCGCACCATCGGCGCATGCACGCGGGCGCGGTTGTAGAGCCGGTCGGGCATCGCCTCGATCAGCCGGTACACGCTCAGGTCCTGCTTCAACGGCACCACGCCTGTCACCTTGCCGGCGGCCTTGGTCAGCCACATCGGCCCGATGCAGGTGTTGACCAGCACGCGCCCGTCGGTGACGCCGCCCGCGCCGGAGGCGGCCTGGGCGAGGGAGGGGAACAGGGCAAGGCCCGCGGCACCGGCCAGGGAACCGCGCAGGAATTCGCTGCGTGTCAGCATGGAAGATCCTCCAGGAATCGACGGAGGATCGTAGCCATTCCGGGCGCGCTCAATGATCCAGGTCAATTCGGCGGAAATGGACCGCTCATTCCACCGCGAGGCGGCGCGGCGCGCCGTGCACCAGCAGCGTCATCGGCGCACCCGCTTCGAGCGTGGTCCGCACGTCGTCGCCGCCGATCTCCACCCGCAGCACGCGGCCGCGCCAGTGCAGCCGGCAGGTGAAGCGCCGCCAGCGCGCCGGCAGCCGTGGTGCCACCGCCAGCGTGTCGCCGGTTTCGTCGAGGCCGACGAAGCCCAGCATCACCGCCTGCCACAGCCCGCCCAATGCGGCGATGTGCACACCGCCCGCGCTTTCCCGCGCCGATGGCGCGAGGTCGATGGCGGCGGTTTCCCGCAGGTAACGCAGCGCCAGCTCCTTCATCCCCAGACGCGCGGCCACCACCGCGTGCATGGAGCGGCTGAGCGAGCTGCCGTGGGCGCAGCGTGGCTCGTAGTGGCGGAAGTTCGCCTGCTTCGTCGCCTCGTCGAACTCATCGGGCAGCAGGGCAAGGAGGGCCACCACGTCGGCCTGCTTCACCACCTGCGTGTGCTGGGTGCGTTCGTGGCCGAGCACCACGTCGATCGGCACCTTGCGGTCGGCGTAGCGGGCGAGGTTGATCGGCTCCAGCTGGTGGAAGCCGGCGAACTGTTCGAGCAACCCCGTGGCCGGGTCGAGCCCGGTCACCAGCGTTGTCGCCACGTCCCGCCACAGGGCAAGCTCGGCGGCGGTGATGCCGGTTCTCGCCCGCAGGTCCCGCCAGCGTTCGGCCCAGGCGCCATCGCCCGCCGCCTCGAACCGCGCGGCGAGTTCCAGCGCGCGGGCGATGTTCCAGCGGGCCAGGGCGTTGGTGTAGGCGTTGTCGTCGATGTTCTCGTGGTATTCGTCGGGGCCGATCACGCCGCGGATGTGCCGCCGGCCGTCGCCTTCCAGCACCGCCCGGCTGGCCCAGAAGCGCGCCGTCTCGAAGATCATCTCCGCGCCGGCGTGAAGCAGGAACGCGTCGTCGCCGGTGGCCCGCCAGTAGTTCCACACCGCGTAAGCGACATCGCCGGTGATGTGCTGCTCCTCCTTGCCGGAAAGCACATCCACCAGCACGCCCTCGGGGCCGATCACCTGGTCGGGCGTGGTCTCTTCGCCGGTGTCGGCCGATTCCCACGCGTAGAGCGCGCCCTTCCAGCCGCCTCGGACGGCCTTGGCGCGGGCGCGGTCCAGCGTGCGGTAGCGGTACATCAGGAGCGCGCGCGCCGCCTCCGGCCAGGTGGCGAAGTAGAATGGCAGCAGATAGATGTCGGTGTCCCAGAACACGTGACCGAGATAGGCGTCGCCGGTCAGCGCGCGGGCGCCGATGGAGACCGTGTCGTCCTCGGGGTTGGCGGCGCTGTTCAGGTGATAGACGGCGAAGCGCAGCGCCCGCTCGATCTCGGGGTCGCCGTCGATGGCGATATCGCTGGCTTCCCAGCGTCGGGCCCACGCCGCCTCGTGTGAGGCCAGCACCGAAGGCGCGCCGCTCTCCCGCGCGGCGGCGAGAAGCGCGGAGGCCCGCCTGCCCGGCGCGGCCTCGTCGGCCTCGGCGCGCTCCACCGCCAGCAGGCGCTCCAGCGCCGCTTCCTGCCCCGCGCGGCTTTGCCACCGCCACACCCAGCGCAGCGGCCCCACCTTCTCGGGGGCGAGCGGCTCTCCCCCCAGCGCCAGCGTCGTGGCCGCCGCCATGGCGAGGAATTTCCCCGATTCGGCCGTCCGCCACACCCCCAGGTCCGGGGCGCTCTCCACCGGCAGCATGCCGAGCCCGGCGGCCTCGAAGCAGGCCTCGAACTCCACCTCCACGCCGTCGCGGTCGAGTGCGAAGGAGAGCAGCTGCAGCCCGAGCGCGCGCTCCGCCTGCGACACCAGCCGGAGCGAGCGCACCTCGGCCACCGCCCCCGCCGGGGTCGTCTGCCGCCAGAGGGCGTGCAGCAACCCGCGCCGCAGGTCGAGCGTGCGGCGGTGCTCGAGCGTGCGGCCGCGCCGGAGCAGCAGCGTCTGGCCGTCGAGCGTGATGCGCACCCGGAGCCAGTCGGGCGCGGGCACCAGCGCCGGCACGGCGGGGTCGGTGTTCGGGGTGTCGAACAGCCCGGCGACGTAGGTGCGCGGCCACGAAGCCCACATCAGCGCCCCCTGCCAGTTGAGCCAGCTTTGCCCCCGGCTCGCGGCGCGGGAGGCGCGCACGCCGAGGAAACCGTTGCCGATGGCGAAGCGCGACTCGACGCTCGCCTCGCGCAGCGGGCTGTAGCCGTCCTCGGCGAGCAGCCAGTCGGCATCGAGGGTCGCCGGTACCGTGTCGCGCATGTCCGCCTCGTCGTTGTTGCCGGAACGGCGGCGAAGCTTGCCCTGTTCCAATGCTTCGGAGTCCACCAGCCCGAGGTCGTCCACCACCAGGGCGGCGCCGGCGTGGCGCAGCAATTCGGCGTCGTGCAGGCGGGCGATGCCGAGTCCCTGCATGCCGCCGGCGCGCGCCGCGGCGATGCCGGCCGGCGCATCCTCGACCACCACCGCGCGGGAAGGCTCGACGCCAAGCTCGGCGGCGGCGAGCAGGAAGATCTCCGGGTCGGGCTTGCCGTGAGCCAGCGGCCGGCCGCAGACGTCAGCATCGAACAGGTCGGCGAGCGTGCCGCCGCTGGCCAGCTTCGTCAGCCGCAGCATCGCACTCGCATTCTTCGACGAGGAGGCCACCGCGAGCTTCAGCCCGCGGGCCTTCAGCGCCTCCGCCAGCGCCACGGCGTCGGCGAAGGCGGTGTAGGCGCCAGCGGCGATCAACTGCTCGACGAGGCGCTGCTTGCGCTCGGCGTAGGAGGCGGCCTTCGCCTCCGCGTCGGGCACTTTCAGGCCGCGCAGCGCCGCCAGCGCGCCGTCGAGGCGCGGCTTGCCGGCCACCTCCGCCTGGTAGAACGCGGTGGTGAAGCCGGCGGGGTCGGCGATGCCCGCCAGCGCCTCCCGCCAGGCGCGCTCATGCGGGGAGGCGAGCAACACGCCATCGACGTCGAAGATCACGCCGTCCACCCTGCGCGGCATCGCCACCCTCCGCCGTCCGCCGGCAACCGCCGGTTCCTCTCCAAACATTGCATCCCGGGCGGGCTTGTCCAGAGGGGTTTCTGCGTTCGCCGCTGGCGTCCGGCGATCTTCGGCGCCATGAAGGGCGCATGTCCGATCCCACCCGCAGCGCCGCGCTCGACCTGCTCGCCGCCGTGCTCGACCGCCGCCGCACGCTGGAACACGCGCTCGATTCCCTGCCGCCGCTGGAGGCGCGCGACCGCGCTGCCGCGCACCGGCTGGCCGCCGGCACGCTCCGCCGCCTCGGCACGCTCGACGCGCTGCTCGAACCCCTGCTGCGCCGGGCGCCGCCCGCGGGCGTGCGGCACATCCTCCGCCTCGGCGCGGCGGGGCTGCTGCTGCTCGGCACGCCTTCGCACGCGGCGATCTCCACCGCCGTCGATCTGGCGCGGGCAAGGGGCTTCGCCCCCTTCGCCGGGCTGGTGAACGCCGTGCTGCGGCGTCTCGCCGCCGAGGGACAGGAAAGGCTCGCCGAGCTCGACGGCCCCCGGCTCGACACGCCGGCCTGGCTCTGGGCCTCATGGGGCGCACAGGCCCGCGCGATCGCCGAGGCGCACGGGCGCGAGGCGCCGCTCGACCTCACGCTCCGCCCCGGCGCGGCGCCGCCGGAGGGGGGCGAGGCGCTTCCCACCGGCTCCTGGCGCTATGCGCCCGGAACCCGGGTGACGGAACTCGCGGGCTACGCCGAGGGCGGCTTCTGGGTGCAGGACGCGGCGGCGGCGCTGCCGGCCGTGCTTCTCGGCGTGCGCGCGGGCGAGCGCGTGGCCGACCTCTGCGCCGCGCCCGGCGGCAAGGCGGCGCAGCTTGCCGCCGCCGGGGCGAGGCTGTGGGCGGTGGAGCGCGACCCCGAACGGCTCGCGCGACTGCGGGAGAATTTCTCCCGCCTTCGCCTCGCCGCCGAATTCGTCGCGGCCGACGCCGCGGCCTGGCACCCGGAGGAGACGTTCGACGCGGTGCTGCTCGACGCCCCGTGCAGCGCCACCGGCACCATCCGCCGTCATCCCGACCTGCCGCATCTCCGGCGTCCGCGCGACCTCGCCCCGCTTGCCCTGGCGCAGGACCGGCTGCTCGAAGCGGCGGCGGCGCTGCTCGCCCCCGGCGGGCGGTTCGTCTACGCGGTGTGCTCGCTGCAACCGGAGGAGGGGGAGGAGCGCGTGGCGGCGGCGCTCGCGCGTCCCGGCCTCGTGCGCGAGCCGATCCTTCCTTCCGAGGTGCCGGGACTGGAGGTGGCGCTCACCCCGTCGGGCGATCTTTTCACCACCCCCGCGCTCTGGCCCGAGCGCGGCGGCCTCGACGGCTTTTACGTCGCCCGTCTCCGCCGCCCGCCATCGTGACGAAGGCCGCAGGCTGTGCTTGTGCCCATCGGAGTCGGGCCGGTAGAACCGCCGGGATGATGCAGTTCCGCCACGTCCGGGAGTGTCCGCCGGGATCGGCCCGAACAGGCCGCTGCCCGGGCGCGTGGCGGCGCGGAGCGGGCGCATGGGTGGTCTGATACGCAATCTGCGCCGGCGGGTGGCGCGGCTGCCGAGCCTGCACATGAAGCGGGTGCCGGACGCGCCGGCCCTGCCGGTGCGCGATCTCTGGCCGGGAGACCCGGGGCGCGGCGCCCGGCTGCTCTCCGGGGTGCTCTCCGCCGGGGGCGGCAGCGTGCCGCTGCACCAGGGCGGCTTCACCGATGCGGGCGCCGACTCCGTGTTGCGCGCCACCGCGCACGGTTTCACCTGGCTGCGCGACCTGCGCGCGCTCGGCACCGACGCGGCGCGGCTTCGGGCCCGTGCGCTCGTCACCGAATGGATCACGGAGCCGACGGGCGACGCCATCGCCGAGCGCCCCGACGTGGTCGGCGCGCGCATCGCCGCGTGGCTCGGCCACTACGATTTCTTCGCCGCCTCCGCCGACGACGGTTTCCGCCAGCGCCTGATGGCCCGCCTCGTGGCCGACGCGCGGGGGCTGGCCGCCGCGCTACCCACCGAGGAACTCGACGAGCGCGCGCTCACCGCGCTGAAGGGGCTGATCGCCGCGGCCGTGGCGCTGCCGGAGCACGCCGCCTTCCTCACCCGCGCGCTGCGCGTGCTGCCGCAGGAACTCGGCCGGCAGATCCTGACCGACGGCTGCCACGCCGAGCGCAGCCCGGCGCAACTGATGGCGGCACTGCAGGACCTGACGGAAATGCGCGCGTTGTTGCAGGCGGCGCAGGTGCAGGCGCCGGCCGCGCTCGGCGCCGCCGTCGAACGCCTCGGCCCGGCGCTCCGCTGCCTCCGCCACGGCGACGGCGGGCTGGCGCTGTTCAACGGCACCAAGGAGGAGAACAGCACCCTGGTGGAACTGGTGCTGACGCAGGCCGGGCGCGGCGGGCGGACGCCGAGCGAACTGAAGGATGGCGGCTTCCAGCGCCTGCAGGCCGGCCGCTCGGTGCTGATCGCCGACTGCGGCGTGCCGGCGCCGCCCCGCATCGACCGCTTCGCCCATGCCGGCACGCTGAGCTTCGAGTTCTCCGTCGGCCGCGACCGCATGATCGTCAACTGCGGCGCCGCGCCCGCCGGCGGCGACTGGGCCGATGCCTGCCGCTCCACCGCCGCCCATTCCACCCTGGTCATCGCCGACACCAACTCCTCGGAACTGCGCCGGGGCGGCCTCGGCCGCCGTCCGGAGAAGGTGGAGGCGCAGCGGCAGGAGGCGGGCGGCGCCCACTGGCTCGATGCCAGCCACGACGGCTACCGCCGCCCGTTCGATGCCGTGCACCGCCGCCGCCTCTACCTGTCCGCGAGCGGCGAGGACGTGCGCGGCGAGGACGGCGTCGAGGCGGCGACGCCGCAGCCCTTCGTCGTGCGCTTCCACCTGCACCCGCAGGTGCAGGCGAGTGCGCAGCAGGGCGGAGAGGCGGTGCTGCTGCGGCTTCCCTCCGGCAGCGGCTGGCGGCTCCGGGCCGACGGCGCCTCGCTCGCGCTCGAGGAGAGCATCTACCTCGGCGGCGCCGAGCCCAGACGCAGCGAGCAGGTGGTGCTGAACACCTTCCAGGACGGCCCGCAGACGGTGAAGTGGGCGATCACCAAGGTGGGCTGAGGCCTCAGGTCGCGGCCTCGGCGTCCGCTTCCGCCGGCACGCCGGGTGGGAAGCGCCGCAGGATCACCAGCATCACCAGCATGCCCGGCAGGGCGGCGGCCATCGCCAGCGCGTAGAAGCCCGGCCAGCCGATCGCGGCGGCGACGAAGCCGGAAACGCCGCCCACGGTGTGCATCGCCAGCGCCGCGAGCGAGGTGAGCAGCGCGTATTGCGTGGCGGTGAAGGCGGCGTCGCAAAGGCCCGAGAGGTAGCTGACGAAGGCGGCGGTGGCGAGCGCCTGCACGAACGATTCCACCATCACGGTGGAGAACAGCACCGCGTGCATCCCGTGCGAATAGGCGAGCCATACGTACATCGCCATTGCCGCCATCTGCGCGAAGCCGGTGGAGATCAGCGCGCGGGCGACGCCGATGCGCGCCACCAGCCAGCCGCCGACGGCGATGCCCGTCATGGTGCAGACGAGCGAGGGCACGCCGGTGGCCCCGGCCACGGCGGCGCGGTCGAAGCCGAGCGAGCGGTAGAACGGCGCCAGCATGGTGCCGGCCATCGCCTCGCCGAAGTCGAACAGCGGCACGTAGAGAAGGATCAGCGGCGCCCCGGCCCGGCCCAGGAACTGCCGGAACGGCTCGACCACCGCCGCGCGCACGCGTGCCGGCAGGCCTTCCGCCGTCGCCACCCGTCGCGCCACCTCCGGCTCGGCCGCGGCGAGCGTCACCAGCGGCCCGAGCGCGAGCAGGAGGGCCACGACCAGCAGCGAGCCGCTCCAGCCGAGGAAGCCCGCGGCGGCGATGGCGCCGGCGCCGGAGACCAGCATCGCCACCCGGTAGCCCCAGACGTAGCCGGCCATGGCCTCGCCCTGCATCTCCGGCGGGAAGGTCTCGATGCGCCAGGCGTCGATGGCGATGTCCTGGCTCGCGGAGAGGAACGCCACCAGCGCCGCGGTCGCCATCGTCGCCCACAGCGCCGCCTGCCCCGAAAAGGCCAGCGCCGCGACGGCCAGCGCGAGCAGGGGCTGGATCGCCAGCAGCCAGCCGCGCCTCCGCCCGAAACGCGCCAGCCCGAACGGCGGCGCCACTTGGTCGAGCAGCGGCGCCCACAGGAACTTCAGCGTGTAGGCGAGCCCGATGTTGGCGGTGAGCCCGATCTCGCCCAGCCCGATGTGGCGTTCGGTCAGCCACTGCTGCAGCGTGAAGCCGGACAGCGCCAGCGGCAGGCCGGAGACGAAGCCGAACCCCGCCATCGCCCACAGACGCCGATCGGAGGCGAGGCGAAGGCGGCGCACGCGCGCGTTCCGGCCGCGCCCGCCCTCAGCCCTGCTGCTTCTCCGGCAGGTCGATGCCGGACAGCGCCTGCCAGACGCGGATGACGAAGGCGTCGTCGCGCGCGCCCTGGCCGTTCGCCGCCGCCGCCAGGAACAGCTGGTGCGCGGCCGCCGCCAGCGGCAGCGGGAAGGTGAGCGAGCGCGCCTGGTCGAGCACGATGCCCAGGTCCTTGACGAAGATGTTCACCGCCGAAAGCGGCGTGTCGTCGCCGGCGAGGATGTGCGGCACGCGGTTCTGGAACATCCAGGAATTGCCGGCCGAGGTGGTGATGACGTCGTAGAGCGTCTGCGGGTCGGCGCCGGCGCGGATGCCGAGCGCCATCGCCTCCGCCGCGGCGGCGATGTGCACGCCGGCGAGAAGCTGGTTCACCATCTTCACCGTGCTGCCGACGCCCACCGCCTCGCCGAGCCGCCACACCTTGCCGCCGATCGCCTCCAGCACCGGCTCGGCGCGCGAGAACGCCGCGTCGGTGCCCGAGCCCATGATGGTCATGGTGCCGGCGCGCGCCGCCACCTGCCCGCCCGAAACCGGGGCGTCGAGCAGCAGCAGCCCGCGCGGCTCCAGCTTCGCGCCCAGGGCGCGGGTGGCCTCCGGCGCCATGGTGACGCAGCAGAGCACCACCGTGCCGGGGGAAAGCCGGTCGATGCAGCCGGCGGGGCCGAACAGCGCCTGTTCCACCTGCGCGGCGTTCACCACGAACAGCACCAGCGCTTCCAGGTCGGCCGGCAGATCGGCGGCGCGGCCCACCGCGTGCCCGCCCGCGGCCACGAGTTCGGCGCGCGCGCCGTCGCGCAGCTCGCAGCCCCAGGTCTCGTGGCCCGCGCGCACCAGGCTCTGGGCGGCGCCCATGCCCATCGTGCCCAGCCCGATCACTCCGACTTTCATCCTGATCCTCCACCGATGCCGCCGAACCCTGCCGGCGCGCCGGCAGGGTGCTTCCTCTTGCCCGCGCCTGTCCAGCCACCATTGCGCCCGCCCGGGGCTACATCCGCTCGCGGAACCGCTCGACGGCGGCCACCAGTTCACGGCGCACGCCCGGCTCCAGCGCCGAGTGGCCGGCGTCGGGAACCAGGGTGAGATCCGCCGCCGGCCACGCTTCCGCCAGTTCGAAGGCGGTGCGCGCCGGGCAGATCATGTCGTAGCGGCCCTGCACGATCTCGGCCGGCACCTCGGCCAGCGCGCCCGCACCGGCAAGCAGCCCCCCGGCGGGCAGGAACAGATCGTGGGCGAAATAATGCGCCTCGATGCGCGCCATGGCGAGCGCGGTGCGGTCCTGGGAGAAGCTCGCCACCTGCTCGGGGCAGGGCAGCAGCGTGCTGCACGTGCCCTCGTAGCGCGACCACGCCTCGGCGGCGGCGATCTGCACGCCGATGTCGGGAGAGGTGAGCCGGCGCAGATAGCCGCCCAGCAGGTCGCCGCGCTCGGCGGCGGGCAGGTGCCCGGCGAAGGCGGCGTGCGCATCGGGGAACACGGCGGCGAGCCCGTGCAGGAACCACTCCACCTCCTGCGGGCGGCCGAGGAAGACGCCGCGCAGCACGCACCCGGAAACGTGCCCGGGGAACGCCTCGGCGTAGGCCAGCGCCAGCGTCGAGCCCCAGGAACCGCCGAACAGCAGCCAGCGCTCGACGCCGAGATGCCAGCGCAGCGCCTCGATGTCGGCCAGCAGGTGCGCCGTGGTGTTGGCCGTGAGATCGCCCAGCGGCCGCGACCGCCCCGAGCCGCGCTGGTCGAAGATGATCACCCGCCAGAACGAGGGGTCGAAGAAGCGCCGGTGCACGGGGCCGGCGCCCGCGCCCGGTCCGCCGTGCAGGAACAGCACCGCCGGTCCGGCGGGGTTGCCCACCTGCTCCCAGTACATGACGTGCCCGGCCGAAAGCGGCAGATAGCCGGAGTCGAACGGCGCGATCTCGGGGAACAGGTCATCGTGCGGCATGCTCGCGGCACTATAGGAAGGCGCCGGCCGGCCCGCCACCGGCTCAGGCCGCTTCCAGGCGGCGACGAAGGTGGTGGCGCCACAGGCCGACGAGAATCGTGACGACGGTCATGGTGTCGGACACCAGCCCCCACAGCGAGCCCACCAGCAGGTTGTGGCTGGTCCAGAACACCTCGGACGCGAGGAAGCTCAGGCGGATGTTCTGCGGGTCGCGCCGCAGCCGGCCGAATGCCGACAGCAGCTGGCCAGTCTGCGCCAGCGCCGAGGGCACGCCCTGCCAGGTGATCGCGGTGACGGCGAGGCTGAGCGCGACGGTGACGGCGAACACGGCGTTGCGCGGGGCGGGGCGCAGCTTCACCGCCGCCACCCCCTGCACCGCGCCGGCGACCCCCATCGCCGCGGCGGTGTGCGCGCCGAGCAGGAAGTACTGCATGCCGAACAGAAGGGAACCCACCACTTGCAGGGCCAGCATGCGCTCGCGCGAGGCGAGCAGCGGCCAGATGCAGCTGCTGGCCACCGCGGCGGCACCGAACACCATCACCCCCGGCGAGGTGGAGGCGGCGGCGAACAGCGGGGAAAGCCACGCGGGCATGGGGTATGGCAACCGGAGGGGGCTTGGCGGCGTAACCTAGGCGTGTGCGGACGCGGCGGGCGGCGGGGCGGGGCGCACCCAGATCGCGGTGTCGTGGAAGGCGGCGCCGCCCTTCGGCGGCACCGGGTCGTCGCCGGTCAGCGCGTTGATGCCGATGCCGCCTTCCAGCATCTCGTCCGGCCACAATCCTACCGCCACCACCACGCCCTTCTGCCCGCCGTGGCCGATGCGGGCGGGCAGCACCACCGTGCCGCGGGCGTTGCCGAGCTGCACCCGCTCGCCCTCGGCGATGCCGAGCGCCGCCGCGTCGTCGGGATGCAGGCGCACGTTCGGGCCGCCTTCGAGCTTCTGGCTCGCCTCCTGCTGGGTGAAGCTGCTGTTGAGGAAGTGCCGCGCCGGCGCGGTGACGAGACGGAACGGCATCTCCGTGCTCGCCCGCTCGATGTTGTCCATCTGGTCGGGAAGCTTCGGCATCCCCCGGTGGTGGGGCCCGAGCGCCGCCCAGTCCGGGGCGAAGCGGAACCTGCCGCCGTGGCCGAAGCCGTCGAGGAAATGGCTCTTCTCGAAGCTCTCGGCGGCGTCGATCCAGCGGAGGCGCCGCAGCGTCTCGGCATCCGGCCAGCCGGAGGCGCGGAGCGTCGCGTCGATCATCTGCATCGCCGTCATGTCGAAGCCGGGGTGCGTCGCGCCGAGGCGGCGGGCGAGGGCCGAGATCACCTCGTGGTTGGAGCGGCAGGCGCCGGGCGGCTCCACCAGTTTCGGCCCAAGCTGCAGATGCGTGTGCCCGCCCGCCTGGTAGAGGTCGTCGTGCTCGACGAACATGGTGGCCGGCAGCACCACGTCGGCGTGGCGCGCCGTTTCGGTGAGGAAGTGCTCGTGCACGGCGACGAACAGGTCCTCGCGGGCGAAGCCGCGCCGCACCTTGTTGGAATCGGGCGCCACCCGCACCGGGTTGCTGTTCTGGATCAGCATCGCCGCCACCGGCGGCCCCTCGCCAAGCTCGGCGCGCTCGCCGGTGAGCGCGGCGCCGACGCGGCTCATGTCGAGCACGCGCACCGAAGGGTCGCGCGCGTCCAGCCCCTCGATCAGCGTCTTGTTCCAGTGGTAGATGCCGCGCGCGTTCCAGAAGGCGCCGCCGCCCTTCTCGCGCCACTTGCCGGTGACGGTGGGCAGGCAGGTCACGGCGTGCAGCGCCGCCGCGCCGTTGCGCGAGCGGGAGAAGCCGTAGCCGCAGCGGATGAAGGCGCGCGGCGTGGCGTTGTAGAGGCGGGCGAAGGCCTCGATCTCCGCCTCGGCAAGCCCGGTGACGGCGGCGGCCCAGGCCGGCGAGCGCTGGGCGAGATGGGCTTCCAGGTCGGCCGGGTAGTCGGAATAGCGGCAGAGGTAGTCGCGGTCGGCGAAGCCGTCGCGGAAGGCCGCGTGCATCACCGCGCAGGCGAGGGCCGCGTCGGTGCCGGGGCGAAGCGCGATATGCCAGTCGGCGGCGGCGGCGGTGGCGCCGCGATAGGGATCGATCACCACGAATTTCGCGCCGCGTTCCTTGCGGGCGCGGCTGATGTGCGCCATCGCCCCCACCTGCGTCGCCGCCGGGTTGCCGCCCCACATGACGATGAGATCGGACTCCGCCATCTCGCGCGGGTCGGGGCCGGTGACGCGGCCCACGCCCGCCGTCCAGCCGGCATCGCAGATCATCGAGCAGATGGAGGTGTGCTGGCGCGAATAGCGCATGACGTGGCGCAGGCGGTTGATGCCGTCGCGCTGCACCAGGCCCATGGTGCCGGCGTAGTAGTAGGGCCACACCGATTCCGCGCCGAGGCGGGCGGCGGCCTCGGCGAACGCCCCGGCGACGCGGTCCAGCGCCTCGTCCCAGGAAATCGCCCGGAACTGGCCGCTGCCCTTCGGGCCGGTGCGGAGCAGCGGCTCCGTCAGCCGGTCGGGGTGGTGCACCCGCTCGGCGTAGCGGGCGACCTTGGCGCAGATCACGCCCGCCGTGTAGCCGTTCGCCGCCGCGCCGCGCACCGCGCCCACGCGCCCGTTCTCCACTTCCACCTCGAGCGCGCAGGTGGAGGGACAGTCGTGCGGGCAGGCGCTGGCCAGTGTGTTCATGGACCCGTCCTCACATGCCGCGGGCGCCGATGCGGCGGATGGTGGCCGACGTGCTGTGGCCCTCCTCAAGCGGAATCAGCACCACCCGCCCGCCGTGCGCCTCCACGATGTCGCCGCCAACCACTTCCTCGGGCCGGTAGTCGGCGCCCTTGAACAGCAGGTCGGGCAGGATGGCGCGGATCAGTTCCTCCGGCGTGTCCTCGTCGAACAGCAGCACGAGATCGGCCGAGGCGATGGAGGCCATCACCGTGGCCCGCGCCGTCTCGTTCTGCACCGGCCGCGCCGGGCCCTTCAGCCGGCGCACCGAGGCGTCGGTGTTCAGCGCCACCACCAGCCGGTCGCAGGCGGCGCGGGCGGCGGCGAGCAGGCGCACGTGGCCGGGGTGGATCAGATCGAAGCAGCCGTTGGTGAAGCCGACGCGCAACCCCTGCCGCCGCCATGCGTGGATGCGGGCGAGCGCCGTCTCCAGGTCGGCGATCTTGTCGTCGATCGCGGCGTGGCTGCGCCCGCGCAGCTCCTCCGCCAGTTCCGCCGGACTCACCGTGGCGGTGCCCGGCTTGCCCACGGCGATGCCGGCGGCGACGTTGGCCAGCCGCGCCGCATCGGCGAGCGAGGCGCCGCATCCCAGCATCAGCGCCACTGTGGCGCTCACCGTGTCGCCGGCGCCGGAAACATCGGCCACGGCACGGGCGCGCGTGGGCAGGTGCAGGGCCGCCTCGCCCTCCCGCACCACGGAAAGCCCCTTCTCCGAGCGCTTCAGCAGCACGGCGTCGGCCTGCGCGCGGGCGCGCGCCACCTCGGCCGCCGCCGCCGCCTCCCGGTCGCTCGCCACCGGCAGATGCGTGGCGCGGGCAAGCTCCAGCGCGTTCGGCGTCAGCACCCCGGCGTGGCGGTAGGCGGAAAAATCGCTCCGCTTCGGATCGACGATCACCGGCAGTCCGCTGGTGCGCGCCGCGCCGATCGCCGCCCCCAGCACGGAATCGGTGAGCAGCCCCTTGGCGTAGTCGGAGATCACCACGGCGGCCGCTCCGGCAAGCGCGGCGGCGAAGGCGGCGAGCACGGCGGAGGCGTCCGCCGCGCCGAGCGGTTCCGAGGTTTCCTCGTCCACCCGCAGCAACTGGTGGGCCGCGCTCATGAAGCGCGTCTTCGTCGTGGTCGGCCGGTCCGCGCAGCGGGAAAGCGCGGCGGAAAGCCTCGGCTCCGCCTCGATCAGGCGCTCCATTTCGAGGCCGGCGTCGTCGTTGCCGCAGACGCCGACCAGCACCGCCCGCCCGCCCAGCGCGGCGATGTTCTGCGCCACGTTGCCCGCGCCCCCCAGCACGCTGCGGCGCTCGCGCGCATGCAGCACCGGGATCGGCGCCTCCGGCGAGATGCGGCTGACGCCGCCCAGCACGTAGCGGTCGAGCATCACGTCGCCCAGCACGACCACGGAGCAGTCGCGGAAGCGCGGCAGCCAGGCGGCGAGGGCGGCGTCGGGGGAGGATTGCATGGACGGGGCCGAATTGCGCGAGTGTCGCGCCTATATAGGCGGAGCGCCCGCCGTGGCCTAGAGAGACCGCGAGCGGCAGGAGCAGGAGAGGTCATGGATACGGCAGCGCTGATCGCCAAATACGACACGCGGGTGCCCCGCTACACCAGCTATCCCACCGCGCCGCACTTCTCGCCGGCGGTGGACGGCGCCACCTACGCCGGCTGGCTCGCGGCCCTGCCCGATACCGCGGCCCTGTCGCTCTACGTGCACGTCCCCTTCTGCACCCGGCTCTGCTGGTATTGCGGCTGCCACACCAGCGTCGTGCACCATGTCGAGCCGGTGGAGCGCTACGCCCGCGCCCTGCTGGCGGAAATCGACCTGGCGGCGGCGGCGATCGGCGGGCGCCGGCTCGCCGTGCATCACGTCGCCTGGGGCGGCGGCACGCCGACGGTGATGCCGCCCGCGCACCTCGCGGCGGTGATGGCGCGCCTGCGCGAGCGCTTCGCCTTCGCTCCCGGCGCCGAGGTGGCGGTGGAGATCGACCCCTGCACCGTGGACGGCGCGGTGGCCGACGGGCTGGCCGCCATGGGCTGCACGCGGGCGAGCCTCGGCGTGCAGGACTTCGAGGAGGAGACGCAGCGGGCGGTGAACCGCGAGCAATCGTTCGCCACCACGAAGGCCACGGCCGAGGCGCTGCGCGCGCGCGGCATCGATTCGATCAACATCGACCTGATGTACGGGCTTCCCTACCAGACGGCGGAAAGCGTCGCCGCCACGGTGGAGCAGACGCTCGAACTCGCGCCCGACCGGGTGGCGATGTTCGGCTACGCGCACGTTCCCTGGATGAAGAAGCACCAGACGCTGCTGCCGGAAGCGGCGCTGCCGGGGCCGCTCGAACGCTTCCGGCAGATGACGATGGCCGAGCAGGTGCTGCTTGCCCACGGCTGGCGGGCGATCGGCCTCGACCACTACGCGAAGCCCGAGGACGCGCTGGCGCGCGCCGCCGAGGGGCACACGCTGCACCGCAACTTCCAGGGTTACACCACCGACACCGCCCCGGTGCTGCTGGGCTTCGGCGCCTCCTCCATCGGTTCGCTGCCGCAGGGCTACGCGCAGAACGTCGCCGGAGTGCCGGTCTGGCACGATCACATCGCCGCGGGCCGGCTGCCGACCGCACGCGGCATCTCCCTCTCTGCCGACGACCGCCTCCGCCGCGACGTCATCGAGACGCTGATGTGCGACGGCGAGGTGGTGCTGTCCGCGTGCCTCGCCCGCCACGGCGCCGATGCGGCAACGTTCGCCGCCGCCGCGCCGGCGCTCGCCGCACTGGCCGCCGACGGGCTGGTGGCGTTCGACGGCGACCGGGTGGCGATGCGCCGGGATGCGCGCGCCTTCGTGCGCAACGTCGCCGCGGTGTTCGACACCTACCTCGAAGCCGGCGCCACCCGCCACGCCCGGGCGATCTAGTGGGAAAAATCTAACAGCCGCGCTGGGCGCCGCCCGGGGCGGGTGGCGTTGGTGGGTCGCGAAGCGCGACCCACCAACTCTACAGTTTGCTGCAGACAGCTTGCCCAATCCGTGGGAAAGACCGTTCGGTGCAGCCTGTCGTGAAGTTCGACCTTCAGTTCGTTGTCAAGATCCGCCAGATCTTCGCGTGCCGTAAGAAATTTTTCGGGCCGGAGTAGCTTGATGGCCGGGCTAACGTCCTCGGGCGTCGGCGAGGTCAGCTTCACGGAATGGCCTCCGCCGCACAGGCTTGAAGGATGTGACCCCACAAGAAGCGCAGCTTGCTCAGATCGTAGTTTGCCGTGTTGACATTTTTGAAAAAGGCGACGGCGTAGCGTTCCTTCGCGATGAGTTCGCCCTGATAGGTCTGGCGGCGCGGATTGAAGCCGGTCCAGCGGATTGCGCGGGGTCCGCACGGCCCGAACGCGAGGTCAAGAAAGCATTCGATGGAGACGGCGCGTCCGTTTACGTCCTCGACGGCTTCGCCGGACGGCCCGAGCGTTGGGAAGCGGCTGAACGCCTCGAGATACGGCAGTGACACCGTCCGCATGCTGCGCGGCAGCTTCAGATTTTGCAGGCCTTGCAGGGCCTCCTGCCCCGCTGTGTCATTGTCCAGGATTACAACGATCTTGTTCTGCGCGCTTATGGCGGCGAGCCCCTTGCAGAAATTCACTAGGTTGCCGGTGCCAGCGAAGGGATAGTTGTCCTTCATGTCCACGAAGCTGAAGAAGTCCGCGACGTCCGGCGCGACGAGAGGCAAAGCGGTCTTGAGAATATTGGAATCCGACGAGCCTTCGGTAACGACCAGGAACTTGCTCTGGTCGGCAAGTGGCTCGAACACTTCGTCATTCTCGACCCATCCGCCCGTGATGACGTCGTGGACTCCCCAAACGAGGTCGCGTTCCAGATTGGCGGGATTTTCGCTCAACAGCCGAAGGACCAAGTAAGGATCGAGGTTGTCGAAAAAGGTACTGTCGTCGTGCGTCATTCCGCCTGAGAGGGCGTGTGCGACCCGTTTGAATTTCGGGTCGCTCAAGACGTATTTTGCAAACACGCTGAGGTCGAAGTCGCCGTCATATTCGTCGTTGCGGATCCGGTTGAGATCGATGGCACAGAGCGCCTGACGGAATGCGTCGAAGTCGATATTTACCTTCGGATAATAGTTCTGCACACGCCGAAGTGCTTCGGCATAGGCCGTCCGGCAGCCGTCAAGACTGAACCCGAGCAACTCAAGCCGGGGGATAACGCGGCTCAATTTCCGGACATAAGCCGGCAGCCGAACAACCTCGTCGTCCGCATAGTAGTATTCGGCGTCGGCGAGGTCGGCCTTGTCGAACAGCCCGGAGTGATTGCGAAAGAATGCGTTCTTTCCCCAGTCCACTTCGAGACGCCCAAGGCGTAGCGTAACCATCGATCCCATAGGCATTCCTTCGGATGCGGCTTCGAACGTTGCGCTGTCCATCGCAACATAGCGCATTGACGACCGCCCGTCTCGGCCGGCAGGATGTTGTGTCAAGCCTCATTTTTCGGCCGGACCGCGACCGTGCCGTTTGCGAGCAAGCGTAGCCCGGAACGGCCCGGCGCCGTAGGGCGGAAAAGCGAAGCGTATTCCGCCACAGGTTGAGAGATCCAGGCGGCGACGGCGGAGGTTTATCGCGAACGGAGAAGCGGCGGCGG
>JAJXZO010000013.1 GCA_021780035.1 Pseudomonadota bacterium | reverse complement strand
CGCACGTCACCTATCCGTCGCGCTTCCTGCTGGTGGCGGCGATGAACCCCTGTCGCTGCGGCTGGCTCGGCGGGGCGGGGCGCGAGTGCGGGCGCGCGCCACGCTGCGCCGAGGAATATCAGAGCCGGCTTTCCGGGCCGCTGCTCGACCGCATCGATCTGTTCGTGGACGTGCAGCCCACCAGCCCGTCCGAACTCTCCCGCGCCCCCGCGGGCGAGGCGAGCGCGCCGGTGGCGGCGCGGGTGGCGGAGGCGCGCGAACGCCAGCGCGCGCGGGGCGAGGAGGCGGAGGCGGCGACCAACGCCGAGGCGAACCCGCAGAAATTGCGGCTGCTGGCGGAGGCGCGCGAACTCGCCGAGCAGGCGGCGGAAAAGCTCCGCCTCTCCCCACGCGGCTTCACCCGCACTCTCAGGGTGGCGCGCACCATCGCCGATCTTGCCGGAGCGGACGCCATCCGCCGCCGCGACGTGGCCGAAGCGCTGGCCTTCCGCCATCGCCCGCCGGCGCGGCTGCGCTAGGCGCCGCCGGCGGCACCATTCCCTGGCGGCATGACATCAGGCGAACGGCTCGCGTAACGCATGGCTGTCATGCCGGCGGCAACGCTTTTACTTGAAAAGATTGGAAACTTCGGCGGCGAAAGTGGAGAATTCCGCGCTTTTTCCTGATTTTCTCGTAGTCCCGAAGCCGTCGGCGGAATCACGCGATATGAAGCCGCGTTTTCTACGCCGATGACTTTGATCTGCCGCAATGCGGAGCGACCGCCGTGGGTGTCTGCCTATGCGTGAACCGGCTGACGCGGTGGACAAGTTGCTATGCACGCATGGCTCCAGAGCAGGACGGCGGTGGAGTTGCTGCGCGTGCGGGGCGCCGAACGCGCAGCGCTCTACCAGCGCGCCGACACGCTGCGGCAGCAGATAATGGGCGATGCCGTGTTCCTGCGCGGCATCGTCGAGTTCTCCAACGTCTGCGGCAACGATTGCCATTATTGCGGCATCCGCGCCGGCAACGGCGGATTGCGCCGCTACCGTCTCGACGACGACGAGATTCTGGCGGTGGCGCGCGGCATGCCCGCGCTCGGGCTGCACACCATCGTCCTGCAATCGGGCGAGGCACCCTCTGTATCCGCCGACCGCCGGCTCGGCCGGCTGATCGCCCGCATCAAGCGCGAAACGCCGCTCGCCGTCACCCTTTCCGTCGGCAACCGGCCGCGCGCAACCTACGCCTATTGGCGCGACTGCGGCATGGACCGCTACCTGCTGCGCTTCGAGACCACCGATGCCGCCCTGTTCGCAAGGCTCCACCCGGACTGCGACTTCGCCGCGCGGATCGCGTGCCTGGAACACCTGCGGGCGCTTGGCGTGCAGGTGGGCAGCGGCTTCATGATCGGCCTGCCGGGCGAGACGGTGGAAACGCTGGCGCGCAACATCATGCTTTGCCGCGATCTCGACCTCGACATGATCGGCATCGGGCCGTTCATTGCGCACCCGGATACGCCGCTCGCCGGCTGCCGCAACGCCTACGCGGACGACCCGGAGATGCACTTCGTGGCGCTCGCCGTGCTGCGCCAGTTCAACCCGCGCGCGCATATTCCGGCGACCACCGCCTACGACGCGGTGTTCCGCGAGCCTCCCGGCCGCGACCTCGCGCTTCGGCGCGGCGCCGACGTGTTCATGCCGAACGTGACGCCGTTGCGCCACAAGAATGACTACCAGCTCTACCCCGGCAAGCCCGGCCTGGATGGCGAGGACCACGGCGTTTTCGCCGCCCGCATGTCGCGGCTCGGCCGCCCGGTGGCCAGCGGCCCCGGCCATGCGCTGCGGCTCGTGGCGGCGGGCACGGCATGAACCGTCCGGAACCGTTCCGGGCCCTGCTCGCCGGCGCCGCGCTGCCGGCTCTCATCCTGTTCGGCTGGGAAGCGGCGTCGCGCACCGGCCTGGCCAATGCCTTCCTGCTGCCTTCGCCCGTCGCGGTGCTGCGGGCGGCGATGGAGATGGCGCGTTCCGGCGAACTTCTCCGCGACGTGGGCGCCAGCGCCGGCAGGGTGGCGATCGGGTTTGTCGCCACCGTGGCGACGGCCGTACCGCTCGCGGCATTGCTCGTGCGGTTCGAGGCGGTCGAGAGGCTGTTGCGATTTCCGCTCGATTTCCTGCGCGCCACGCCGCCGCTCGCGGTGCTGCCGCTGCTGGTGCTGTGGTTCGGCATCGGCGAGGCAGCGAAATGGGCCGTGATCGTGCTGGCCGCCTTCTTTCCGGTGCTGCTCAACACCGTGGCCGGGCTGCGGGGCGTGCCGCCGCGCCTGCTGGAAATGGCGCGCTCCCTCGATCTTTCGCCGGCCGAGCGCCTGCGCTTCGTGGTGCTGCCGGCGGCGCTGCCGGTGTTTGTCGCCGGGCTGCGGCTCGCCTTCAGCAACTGCTGGCGCGCCCTGGTCGGCGCCGAACTGATCGCCACATCCGTCGGTCTCGGCTTCCTGGTCATGGATTCGCAGGCGATCGCCCGCACCGACCGCGTGTACGCGGGCATCCTGGTGATCGGCACGCTCGGCTTTCTCGCCGACTACGGGTTCCTGGCGCTGGCGCGCCTGTTTCCGGGCGGAAGGAGCGCGCATGCGGCCGATTGAGATCCGTGGCCTGTGCAAGACCTTCGCCGCGCCCGACGGCGGGCGGCGGCGCGTGCTGGAAGGGCTCGACCTTACCGTGACGGCGGGCGAGGTGCACGCGCTGCTCGGCTTCAGCGGCTGCGGCAAGACCACGCTGTTGCGCATCCTCGCCGGGCTCGACACCGCCGACCGCGGCGCCGTTCGTTTCGGTAACGACAACGTGCGTCCGCGCATTTCCGTGATGTTCCAGGAGCCGCGCCTGCTGCCGTGGGCGAGCGTTCGCGAAAACCTTGCCCTCGCGCTTCGCCGCTCGCCGCTTCCGCCCGCCGCGCGCGAGGAGAGGATCGCCGCCATGCTCGACGCCGTGGGGCTTGGCGGCTGTGCCGCCCTTCGCCCCGCCGAGCTTTCCGGCGGCATGGCGCAGCGTGCCGCCCTTGCCCGCGCCCTGCTGCGCGAGCCGGACGTGCTGCTGCTCGACGAGCCGCTCGGCGCGCTCGACGCGCTGACGCGCCGCGCCATGCAGGACGAACTTTCCAGGCTGCGGCTGAGCTTTCCGCACACCACGCTCCTGGTGACGCACGACGTCGCCGAAGCGGTGCGCCTTGCCGACCGCGCCTCGCTGCTCGGGCGGGGCCGCATCGCCGCCACCGTCGCGCTCGGAGCGGGTGCCGACGCGCGACTGCTCGAGGAAACGCTTCTGCACGACCTTGCCGCCCTCGCGCCGCCCGTGCGCGCATCCCAGGAGACCACCGTGACGACCCTGCACGTGAGCCCCAGCCCCACCCGCCGCCGCCTGCTCGGCGGCGCGCTCGGCCTCGCTGCCGCCGCCATCGTCCGGCCCGCGAGCGCGACGCCAGCCGTGCTCAACGTCTCCACCGTGCTGCGCCCCTTCAACGTGGCGCAGATCGTCATGCGCGAGCGGGGGCTGCTGGAAAAGCGCCTCCGTCCGCTCGGCATTTCCGTGCGCTGGCACGACATCACCTCGGGCGTGGTGCAGGCCGAGGCGATGGCTTCCGGGTCGCTCGACATCGCCTCGGTGGTGAACCCGATCTCGGTGATTCTCGCGCTCGCCAACGGCAACCCGATGCGCATCGTCGCCGGGGCGGCGCGCGTGAACCGCATCGCCGCCATCATGACGATGAAACCGGAAATTCGCGCCGTGAGTGACCTCCGCGGGCGCACCGTCGCCGTGCTGAAAGGAACGGTTACGGAACAGTTGCTGATCGAGGCATTGCAGCGCGCGCGTGTGCCGCTTGCCGGCGTGACCATCATCGACATGCCGTTCCCGCAGATGTACGCGGCGCTGCTGGTCGGGCGCGTGGATGCGGCGGTGCCGGCAGCCGACCTGATTCTCGCGGCGAAGCGGGCCGGGGCGCACGAGGTGCCGACGCCGGAGCGGCTGATCGCCCCGGTGAACGTGGCGTGCGCGAGCGAAACCCTGGTGACGCGCAACCCCGGCCTCGTGCGGCTCTACAAGGCGGCGCAGCGGGAAGCAGTGGCCTTCGTGAAGACGAACCCGGCGCAGGCCATCGCCATCGGCTGCGCGGCCAACAAGCTCGGCGCCGCCGATGGAGCCGAACTCTACAAGTGGCAGACGCCGTTCACCACGCTGACCGACGCCGACCTCGCCTCGCTCGCCGCCGACGAGAAATTCCTGCTCGATATCGGCATGTGCCCGCGGAAGGTGGACCTGCGCGCCTCCCTTTTCGAGGCGATGGCGACGTGACCGCCGCACCGCTCCCGCCCACGCGCACCGAGCGCGACCCGCTCGGCGAGGTCGCCGTGCCGTGCTCCGCCTACTGGGGCGCGCACACGGCGCGCGCGATGGCGAATTTTCCCCTCACCGGGGAGGCGCCTTCGCCGGCTCTGGTCGCCGCAATGGCCGATGTGAAGGCGGCCGCCGCGCGCGCCAACGAGGAACTCGGCTTTCTCGATCCGGCGCGCGCCGGCGCCATCGCGGCGGCATGCGGCGAACTTGCCTCCGGCACCCTTGCCGGCGAGATCGTGGTGGACGCGCTGCAGGGTGGTGCTGGCACCTCGCTCAACATGAACGTGAACGAGGTGATCGCCAACCGCGCCGAGGAACTGCTCGGCGGGGCGCGCGGCGAATACGCGCGGGTCGATCCGCTGGCGCACGTCAACCTGCACCAGTCCACCAACGATGTGTTTCCCACGGCGTTGAAGGTGGCGGCGATCCGCCTGCTGCGGCAGCTCGAGCCGGAAATCGCCGCCTTGCAGGCGGCGTTCCAGGCGGCGGAAAGGCGCTTCTCCGACGTGGTGAAGATCGGCCGCACCGAGTTGCAGGACGCCTGCCCGATGGCTTACGGCGCGGCATTCTCCGCCTGGGCGGAGGCGTTCTCGCGCGACCGCTGGCGGGTGTTCAAGTGCGAGGAGCGGTTGCGGGTGGTGAACCTCGGCGGCACCGCCATCGGCACCGGTATCACCGCGCCGCGCGACTACATCTTCCTGGCGGTGGAGAAGCTGCGCTCGGCCACCGGCATCGGACTCGCCCGCGCGGAGAACCTCGTCGACGCCACGCAGAACGCCGACGCCTTCGTGGAAGTTTCGGGAATTCTGAAGGCGCACGCGGTGAACCTGTTGAAGGTATCCTCCGACCTGCGCCTGCTTTCCTCCGGCCCGCGCGCGGGGCTCGGGGAATTGCGCCTCCCCGCGGTGCAGGCCGGCTCCTCCATCATGCCCGGCAAGGTCAATCCGGTGATCTGCGAGGCGGCGGGACAGGCGGCGATGCTCGCCATCGGCAACGACGCGGTCGTTACGCTAGCCGCGAGTTCCGGGCAGCTCGAGCTGAACGCCTTCCTGCCGCTGCTGGCGCACGCGCTGCTGCAAAGCCTTTCGGTGCTGCGCGCCGCGTGCGCGATGTTCCGCAGCCGCTGCGTGGAGGGAATCGAAGTGGACCGCGAGGCCTGCGCGGCCGGGGTGCGCCGCTCCTGGGCCACGGTGACGGCGCTGGTGCCGGCGCTGGGCTACGCGCGGGCGACCGAAGTGGCGCACGCGGCGGCGGCGAGTGGCAAGCCGGTGGCGGAGATCGTGGTGGAACAGGGGCTTCTCGATGCCGCGACGGTGGAGCGCCTGCTTTCCGCCCCGGCGATGACCGCATTGGGGTGGCGCGGATGAACGCTATCGGCACGTTGAAAAGCCTGCGCCGGCACATCGGCCTGTTCGGGCGGCGCAACGCCGGCAAGTCGAGCCTGCTGAATGCGCTGACCGGGCAGGGCGCGGCGATCGTCTCCGCCGAGCCGGGCACCACCACCGACCCGGTGGAAAAATCCTACGAACTCGACGGCTTGGGGCCGGTGGTGTTCGTCGATACCGCCGGCATCGACGACGAAGGCGAACTGGGCCATGCGCGGGTGCGCCGCTCGCGGGCGGTGCTGGAGCGGGTGGACCTTGCGCTGCTGGTGTGCGGTGGCGAGGGCTTCGGCGCGCCCGAGGCGGCGCTGGCCGCTTCGCTGCGCGCGGCGGCGACGCCCACCCTCGTTCTGTTCAACAAGTCCGACCTCGCGCCGCCGGTGGCGGCCGACGTGGAACGCGCGCGGGCCTGCGACTTCGCGGTGGCGTGCGCCTCCGCGCTGACGGGAGAGAACATCGACGGCGTGAAGCGGGCGATCGCGGCGCTGGCGCCGCCCGACGGCGCGGACGAACCGCTGCTGGTGGGCGACCTTCTGCCCGCGGGCGCGCTCGCGGTGTTGGTGGTGCCGATCGACCTCGGCGCGCCGAAAGGACGGCTGATCCTGCCGCAGGTGCAGGTGATCCGCGAGATTCTCGACTCCGACGCGATGAGCCTGGTGGTGAAGGAGCGCGAACTGCGGGAGGCGCTCGGCAGGCTTTCCGCACCGCCCCGGCTGGTGATCTGCGATTCGCAGGTGGTGCTGAAGGCCGCCGCCGACACGCCCGATGAAGTGCCGCTCACCACCTTCTCGATCCTCATGGCGCGTTTCAAGGCCGATCTCGCCAGGCTCGCGCGCGGCGCGGCGGCGATCCACCGCCTGCGCGCCGGCGATCGCGTGCTGGTGGCGGAAACCTGTAGCCACTGCCCGCTGGCCGACGACATCGGCCGGGTGAAGATTCCGCGCTGGCTTCGCCAGTTCACCGGTGTGCAACTGCAAATCGACAACGTCGGCGGCTTCGACCTGCCCGACGACCTTTCGCCCTACCGCATGGTGATCCACTGCGGCAGCTGCATGACGACGCGCCGGCATATGCTGGCGCGGCTGCGGGAGGCCGAACGCCAGGGCGTGCCGATGACGAACTACGGCGTCGCCATCTCGCTGCTGCAGGGCGTGCTGCCACGGGTGCTCGAATGCTTCCCGGCGGCGGCCGCGGCCTATGCGGCGGAAGCACGGAAGGAAAGTAACTAGAGTCATGGCCCATCTCGAGTACGGCTTCTGGAACGGCGAGGTGCTCGACAACCGCGGCCGGCCGCCGGGCGAGGCGAAGGCCCTCGCCGCCTTGCGCGGCATGGACGAATTCAACGAGGGCAACGCCATCCGCGCCTTCTTCGGCGACCGCGGCTTCCTGGTGTTCGACGCGCGGGTAAACCTGATCGACGCATTCTGGCGCTACATGAAGACGGCGGCGGAACAGTCGTGCGGCAAGTGCACGCCGTGCCGCATGGGCACGCTGCTGGTGCGCGATTCCCTAGACGCCATGCGCCACGGCAGGAACAGCCGGCTCGACCTCGACGGCATCGGCATGCTGGCGCGGCAGATGACCGAGACCTCGCTCTGCGGGCTGGGCAAGACCTGCGGCCTCGCGCTTGCCGCCGCGCTCGAACACTTCCGCGACGTGCTGGAGGCGGAACTGGCGCGCGGCAAGGCCCCCGGACAGCACGGCATGGAATACATGACCGCGCCCTGCATCGAGGCCTGCCCCTCGAAGGTGAACGTGCCGCGCTACATCGACTATATCCGCGACGGCAAGCCCGAGCACTCCCTTGGCGTCATCCTGCAGAAATACCCGATGGCCGCCACCTGCGGACGCGTCTGCGTGCGCTTCTGCGAGATGGCCTGCCGGCGCAACCTCGTGGACAACGCCGTCGGCATCAAGACGCTGAAGCGCTACGTCGCCGACCAGCAACAGGGAGAGCGGGCGCTGCAGTTCACGCACAGCCAGGCGGCGGCGCCGATGGAGAAGCCGATGCCGGTGGCGGTGGTGGGCGCCGGTCCGGCCGGCGTTTCCTGCGCCTATCACCTGCTGCTGCGCGGGCATCAGGTGAACGTGCTGGAGGCAATGGACGAGGCGGGCGGCATGGCAGCGATCGGCATTCCGAGCTACCGACTGCCGAAGGACGTGTTGCAGCGCGAGGCCGAGACCATCGTCACGCTCGGCGGGCGTTTCCTGTTCGGCCAGGCCCTGGGACGCAATTTCAGCATCGACGATCTGTTCGCCCGCGGCTACCGCGCGGTGTTCCTGGCGCTCGGCTGCCAGCAGGGCACGCTGCTCAACGTCGCCGGCGAGGACCCGGCGATGGAAGGCTACGAGCCGGGCATCGGCTTCCTGCTCAAGGTTCACGACCACGTCGCCGGCACGCGCCCGCTGCAACTCGCCGGCACGGTGGTGGTGGTGGGCGGCGGCAACGTCGCCATGGACTGCGCCCGCTCGGCGCTGCGCATGGGCGCCGAGGCGGTGCACGTGGTGTACCGGCGGAGCGAAGCGGACATGCCCGCCGACCACGAGGAGATCGAGGCGGCGAAGCGCGAGGGCGTGGTGTTCCATTTCCTTGCCAATCCCTCCCGCATTCTCGCCGGGGAAGGCCGCGTGCGCGGCGTGGAAATCGTCGCCATGCGCCAGGGCGACCCGGACAGGCGCGGGCGCCGCGGCGTGGAGCCGGTTCCCGGCACGGAAAGCGCGCTCGCCTGCACGACGCTGATCGCCGCCATCGGCCAGCAGGTGCGCGAGGGCGTGCTCTCGGAAGCGGACGGGATCGAGCTTGACCGCTGGAACTGCATCGCCACGGAGCCGGCGAGCCTCGCCACCTCGCGCGAGGGCGTGTTCGCCGGCGGCGACTGCGCCACGGGCGCCTCGACGCTGATCCACGCCATGGCGGCGGGGCTGAAGGCTGCGCGCAGCATCGACGACTACCTGCGTCTCGGCCATGTGCGTTTCGCGCCACGCTCGCGCATGCGGCAGATCCTGAACCAGCACCGGATGCTCGCCTCCGACAGCATCGAATATCCGGTGCGCGCGCTCTACCGGATCTTTCCCGAAGAACTCGCGCCCGAGACGCGCCGGCGCATGTTCGAGGAGGTGGAGCGCACGATTTGCGCCGAGGACGCCTACCGGGAAGCGAACCGGTGCCTGCGCTGCTACCGCATCTATTCCGTGATCACCGATCTGCCGATTCCGCAGGGGAACGCCTGAGCCATGGACAACGAACCGGCCGCCACGCTCCGTGTCAGCTTCAACGGCAAGCCCGTAGCAGCGGAACCCAACGAGACGATCCTGCACTGCGCCCGGCGCCACGGCTTCTACATCCCCACGCTCTGCGAACTCGACGACATCGACCACGCGCCCGGCACCTGCCGCGTGTGCCTGGTGGAGGCGCGGGTGCCGGAGCAGGAACGGACGATGATCCTCACCTCCTGCAACACCCCGGTGCAGGACGGCATGGAAGTGATGACGCGCACGCCCAAGGTGCGCGAGATGCAGCGCCTGCAGGTGGAACTGCTGTTCGCTGACCACGACCACGAGTGCGCCACCTGCATCCGGCACGGCAACTGCGAATTGCAGGACCTCGCCCAGTTCGTCGGCCTCGAGCACGACACCTATGCCGACGCGGAACTGCTGGCGCGGAGGCCGATCGACACCTCCTCCCCGGCGCTGATCCGCAACATGCGCCGTTGCGTGCGCTGCCAGCGCTGCGTCGCCGTCTGCCGCCACGGCCAGGGCGTGGACGCCCTGGTGGTGAGCGGCACCGGCCACGACACCAGCGTCGGCCTGCGCGACGGGCTTTCCCAGAAAGAGTCCCCGTGCGTCACCTGCGGCCAGTGCGTGCTGGTGTGCCCCACCGGCGCACTCGGCGAGCGCGACGAGACCGAGCGGGTGATCGACTATCTCTACGACCCCGCTGTAACCGCCGTGGTGCAGTTCGCCCCGGCGCTGCGCGTGGCATTCGGCGAGGAGTTCGGCCTGCCGCCCGGCACCAACGTGCAGGGGAAGATCATCGCCGCCTGCCGCCGCCTCGGCTTCGACGTGGTGCTCGACACCAACTTTGCCGCCGATCTCGTGGTGATGGAGGAAGGTACGGAACTGATCGGCAGGCTGGCGGCGGGCAAGCGGCCGACCTTCACCTCCTGCTGCCCGGCGTGGGTGAACTTCGCCGAACGCCACTATCCGGCGATTCTGCCGATGCTTTCCTCGACGAAATCGCCGCAGCAGGCGCTGGGGACCATCGCCAAGACCTACCTGCCGCAGCGGATGGGCTTCGACGCGGCGCGCGTGCGTGTGGTGTCCATCATGCCCTGCACGGCGAAGAAGGACGAGGCGGTGCGCCCGCAGCTTGCCCGCGACGGCGTTCCGGAAGTGGACGTGGTGCTGACCACGCGCGAGTTCGCGCGCCTGCTGCGGCGCGAGGGCATCGACTTCGCCGCCCTGGAACCTTCGGAGTTCGACAACCCCTACATGAGCGAGTTCTCCGGCGCCGGGGCCATATTCGGCACCACCGGCGGCGTGATGGAGGCGGCGCTCCGCACCATCTACCACGTGCTGAACGGCCGCGAACTGGAGAGGATCGAGCTTGAGCAGTTGCGCGGCTTCGAGGGCGTGCGCACCGCCTCCGTGGCGCTCGGCGGCGACATCAGCACGGTGAAGGTGGCGATGTGCCACGGGCTGAAGGCCACGCGCGAGATCGTCGAGGCGGTGCTCTCGGGCGCGTGCGACCTCGACTTCATCGAGGTGATGGCCTGCCCCGGCGGCTGCGTGGACGGCGGCGGCACGCTGCGCTCGAAGAAGGCGTATCTGCGCCACGCGCTCACGCGGCGAGGCACGCTGTTCGACATCGACCGCGCCACCCGGGCGCGGCAGTCGCACAACAATCTGCAGGTGCAGGCGCTCTACCGCGACTTCCTGGGCAAGCCCTGTTCCGAGCGCGCCCACCACCTCCTGCATACCGAATACACCGACCGGCGCGCGGCGACGACGCGAACGGTCGAGGAGGTCTGGAGCGAGATCACCATGACCACCAAGGTGTACTGACCGCTCCCCGCCGGGCTGTCCGGACCGTTCACCGCTCGCGGCGGCCTCGCCGCCGGAAAGCCGAAGCCGACCATTCGAACCGCCCGGGCAGCCACGCCAGCGCGAACACGGACGCACCGAAACACCGCATTATTCAGACGATCAGAGAAACATTCCACCCGTTACGGAAGCATTAGCCCCATACAAGGGCAACTACCGACTCCTCTTCGGCATCATCATGGGCGTCATCACTTTCTGGATATTCGCCCAGACGACGCTGAACGTCGCGCCGGCCATGGGCCACGACCTCGGCCTTCCCGCCAGCACCATGGACATCATGGGCGTCATCACCGCGCTGTTCTCCGGCATCTTCATCGTCGTCATCGGCGGCCTCGCCCTGGTGAAAACCTACTGGGACGGCGCGAAGCAGCAGCGCGCGGTGAGCCTGTGGTCCATCGGCTCGTGGGGCGGATCGGGCGTGTGCGCCCTGTTCGGCGGCCTGGTGGCGCAGAACCTCGGCTGGCGCTATATCTTCTTCGGTTCGATCGTCGTCTCCCTGGTCGGCCTGCTGCTGATGCGGGGAACGCCGGAAAACAAGGCCGAGGGCGGGCGCGACTACAAGTTCGACCTTCTCGGCGTGCTCTCTTTCATGGTCACCATGGTGGCGCTGCAGATCGTCGTTACCCAGGGCTACAAGATCGGCTGGACCGGCCTGCCCATCCTTCTCCTGATCGCCACCACCGCCGCCTTCGGTTCGATCTTCCTGTGGCTGGAATCGGGCAACCCGCACGCGTTCGTGGACTTCAGGCTGTTCGAGAACCAGACCTGCGCCGGCGCCACCATCTCCAACTTCCTGCCGAACGGCGTCGCCGGCACGCTCATCGTTTCCCTGCAACTGGTGCAGATCGGCGGCAACATGACCGCCCAGCAGGCGGGCATGCTCACCCTCGGCTACGCGGTGGCCATCATCGCCTTCCTCCGCGTCGGCGAAAAGCTGCTGCAGCGCTTCGGTTCGCGCAAGCCGATGGTGTGGGGCTCCCTCATCACCGGGCTGTCGATCCTGCTGCTGACGCCCTCGAACCTGATGCTCGTCGACTACAAGATCCTCGCCGTCGTCGCCTATGCGCTGTTCGGCGTCGGGCTTGCCTTCTACGCCACGCCTTCCACCGACGCCGCGCTCTCCAGCCTGCCGGCGAGCCAGGCCGGAACGGGTGCCGGCATCTACAAGATGGCCTCCTCCCTCGGCGGCGCCTTCGGCGTGGCGATTTCCGCCTCCATCTTCACCGCGCTCAGCGCCAACCCGGCAAGCATCAACTGGCTGCAGGATGTCGTCATCTTCGTCGGCCGGCAGGACAACCTCGCGGTCCGGCAGGCGGCGATGATCGCGCTGCTGTTCAACGTCTTCATGGTCGTGGTCGCGATCCTGTCGATCATGCTGACCATCCCCAAGGTCAGGCGCGCCTGACCGTCCCTTCACCCTCCATCTCCAGGAGACCCACCCATGCATGCCTTGCTGGAAACACTGACCGCCGAGCGTGACGAGATCGCCGCGTGGCGGCACGCCCTCCACCGCCGGCCGGAACTCGCCCTGCACGAGCACGAGACGGCCGCCACCATCGCCGGCCTGCTGCGCGGCTTCGGCTGCGAGGTGACGGAAGGCGTGGGCGGCACCGGCGTCGTCGCCTCGATCAGCGCCGGCACCTCCGCCCGCGCCATCGGCCTGCGCGCCGACACCGACGCGCTGCCCATCCCCGAGATGGCCGAGAACGCCGACAAGAGCGAGATCCCCGGCCGCTCGCACGCCTGCGGCCACGACGGCCATACCGCCATGCTGCTCGGCGCCGCCCGGCACCTCGCGCGCACGCGGCACTTCGACGGCACCGTCCGCCTGATCTTCCAACCCGCGGAGGAGACGATGGACGGCGCGCTCGCCATGCTGAAGGACGGCCTGCTGGAGCGCTTCCCGATGCAGGCCGCGTTCGGCCTGCACAACATGCCGGGTCTGGAACAAGGGAAGCTGTACTTCACTGCCGGTCCGGTGATGGCGGCAGTCGACAACTGGGAGATCGTGCTCACCGGCAAGGGCAGCCACGGCTCGATGCCGGAGAAGAGCATCGACCCGGTGGTTGCCGCCGCCTCGCTGGTGATGGCGCTGCAGACCGTCGTCTCGCGCAATGTCGCGCCGCACGACGCCGCCGTGGTTTCCGTGGGCGCGCTGCTCGCCGGAGACGCCGCCAACGTCATTCCACAATCGGCGACCTTGCGCATCAGCGTTCGCAGCGCCTCGCCCGAAACCCGCGCCCTGGTGCTGGGCCGCATAAAGGCGATCACCGCGGCGCAGGCCGCCTGCTACGGTGCCGGCAACGAAATCCGCGAGGGCACGGCGGGCGCGGTGCTGCTGAACGACCCCGCGCAGACCGAATCCTGCACCCAAATCGCCCGCGCCCTGCTTGGCGACGACAACGTGGTGAACCCCGGACCCACCTTCATGGGCAGCGAGGACTTCGCCTTCGTCGCCGAGCGCCTGCCGTCGGTGTACGCCTTCATCGGCAACGGCGACACCCCGATGCCGCATCACCCCATGTACCGCTTCGAGGACCGCAACCTGCCCATCGGCGCGGCCTACTGGGTGGCGCTGGCGGAATCCTGGCTGCGATGACATCCACCGCGTCCGGCACGACGCTTGGCGAACCCCGGCGGGCGGGTATAGGCTTTCCCGTCCCGCCGGAAACGCCCGCGATGAAAGACAAAGAGCTACCCTATCTTACCTTCAAGCTCGACCTGCTGAAGACCATGGCCAGCAAGGCCGCCGACAATCGTTACGGCGACAGTATCGGCCTGCGCATCAAGGAACTGCGCATCCTCCGCCTGCTGCACGACCTGCCCGGCATCGCCGCCACCGACCTGCGCCACAAGCTGGTGCTGGACAAGACGCTATTGTCCAAGAACCTCGCCGTGCTGGAGGAGCGCGGCCTCATCGCCCGCAGCCAGGACCCGCAGGACAACCGGCTACACCGCCTCTACTTGACGAAGGAGGGGCTGCGCGCATGGAAGGAGGCCGAGCGCATCGGCCGCGCGCTGGAGCGCGAGATGTTCGCCGAACTGCAGCCCGAGGAATGGCAGCAGCTGCACCGGCTTCTCGGCCGCGCGCTCGCGTCCTTCGCCTCGTGGCAGGGCGAGGAGGCCTGAGCCGCCGCTCTCAGCACTCGATGACGTTCACCGCGAGGCCGCCGCGCGCGGTTTCCTTGTATTTCGTGCGCATGTCGGCGCCGGTCTCGCGCATCGTGCGGATCACGCGGTCGAGCGAGACGAAGTGCCGCCCGTCACCGCGCAAGGCGATGCGGGCGGCGTTGATCGCCTTGATCGAGCCCATGGCGTTGCGCTCGATGCAGGGGATCTGCACCAGCCCATTCACCGGATCGCAGGTGAGGCCGAGATTGTGCTCCATGCCGATCTCGGCGGCGTTCTCCACCTGATCGGGGGTGCCGCCCAGCACTTCCGCCAGCGCACCGGCGGCCATCGAGCAGGCGACGCCCACCTCGCCCTGGCAGCCCACCTCCGCGCCGGAGATCGAGGCGTTCTCCTTGTAGAGAATGCCGATCGCCGCGGCAGTGAGCAGGAAGCACACCACGCCCGCCTCGTCCGCGCCCGGGGTGAAGCGGGTGTAGTAGTGCAGGACCGCCGGCACGATGCCGGCGGCGCCGTTCGTCGGCGCCGTCACCACGCGCCCGCCCGACGCGTTCTCCTCGTTCACCGCCAGCGCGTAGAGGTTCACCCAGTCCATCACCGTGAGCGGGTCGCGCAGGCTCGCCTCCGGCGCGCCGGTAAGCTTGCGGTAGAGCGCCGGCGCCCGGCGCTCCACCTTCAGCCCTCCCGGCATCACGCCTTCCGCCACGCATCCGTGCCGCACGCAGGCTTCCATCACCCGCCAGATGCCGAGCAGCGCCGCGCGGGTTTCCGCTTCCTCCCGCCAGGCGCGCTCGTTCTCCAGCATCAGGTCGCTGATGGCGCGCCCCTCCGTCCGGCAGTGGCGCAGCAGTTCCTCGCCGGTGCGGAACGGATGCGCGAGGCGGACTTCCTCGCTCGCCGCCGCCGCCGTCTCCGCGCCGCGCTCCCCGACCACGAAACCGCCGCCGACGGAATAATACACGTCGGACCGCAGCGCGTTGCCTGCCGCGCCGAAAGCGGTGAAGCGCATGCCGTTCGAATGCAGCGGCAGGCGTTCGCGCCGGTGCAGGACGAGGTCCTGCCGGTCGTCGAAGACGATCGTCCGTTGCCCGAGCAGGCTGAGCGACTTCTGCTCGCGGATCGCGGCGACGCGCGCCTCCACGGCATCGGGGTCGACCGCGTCGGGCGTCTCGCCCTCGAGGCCGAGCATCACCGCCCGGTCCGAGCCATGGCCCCTGCCGGTGGCGCCGAGCGAGCCGTAGAGTTCGCACTTCAGGCGGGAGACCGCTCCGAGCAGGCCGCTTTCCGCAAGCGCGAGTGCGAACAGCCGCGCCGCCCGCATCGGCCCCACCGTGTGCGAACTCGACGGGCCGATGCCGATCTTGAAGATGTCGAGCGCGCTGGTCGCCATGGTGTCTCCCATGGCGGGAAGGCCGGTGCCGCCGCCTTCCCGTGCCGTCATTTCTCGTCGAGCGAGAGGTCGACCATCATTTCGTTGGCCAGCGCCTCGATCGACTGGCGCAGCTTCATGATGTCGAGGTCGTCGGGCAGCGTCAGCCGCGCCCGCGCCCGGAACATCGGCTCGCCCGAGAAGGAGCCGCTGGTTCTCTCGGTTTCCAGTTCGGTGATGCTGACCTTCTGCGCGGCGAGAACGCGGGAGAGGTCGCGCACGATCCCCGGCCGGTCGTGGCCGACCAGATCCAGGCCGACCGTGCGGGCCGCGGCCGGTGCCCCGGCGTCGCTCCTCGCGATGACGAGGCGCAGATCCTCCCCCTCCAGCCGGCGCAGCGCCGCCGCCAGCGCGTCCGCCTTCTCCGAGGCGACGGCGACGAGCAGCATGCCGGCGAACTGCCCCGCGAGGCTGGCCATGCGCGTATCCAGCCAGTTGCCTCCCTCGGCGGCGATGGTTTCGGAGATGGCGCTGACGAGCCCGGGCCGGTCCCGGCCGATGACGGTGAGAACGAGATGCGTCTGCATGGGTCCGCTCCTCTCAGGCAACCGAATGTCCGCTCCGGCCGGGCGTGCCGGCCGCGGGAGGGAAGCATACGAGCCAAGTCCCGCCCCGAACAACGCCGGCGTGCCCGGGCTGGGCATTCCCGCCCGTTCCGCCCCTATCACGGAATAGATGAATTTCGCATCTATTATGCCGGCGCACACGCCCGCGCGTCGGCCACGAGGCGCGCAATCGGCAGGAATGCGCCGCGGCGCCGCGGCGATCTCCTTCGCCTTCATGCCGGCCATGCCCGCGCGGCAGCGGGTGTGAGGGCCGGAACGCGCGCTCAGGGCAGGCCGGCAGGCCCGCCGAGGGCAGCCCACACCAGCGCGCTGTAAAGCTGCCGCTCCCGATTCCGGCGCACGTAGTCCGGGGTGATGTCCGCCACCGGCGGCGTGCCGCCCACCGAGGCGTACCAGTGCACGATGCGCGTTTCGGGCCGCAGCGCCGACGAGAGGTCCACCCGGCGGTGGAAGCGGAACCAGTGCGCGGAGATTTCCGGCCCCAGCGGATAGAACACGCCGGGCGCGTGCACGACGAGGCCATCGCGGGAGCCGGCACCCGCGAGTTCCTGCAGCAGATCCGGACCCAGCGCGTAGGGCCGCCCCTGACTCTCGCGCGGCAGCGCCAGCATCGCACCCAGGTATTTCGCGAAGAACGCATCTCCCGCCGCGCATCCCATCACCGCGTTGTTGATGCCGCGAAAGTAGTGGTTTTCGACTTTGCGGAACGCCCGCCAGCCGTCCGGCATCCGCCGCATCGCCTTGCGCGCGAGATCGAGACCGAGATGGCGCGCCCACACGAGGGGCGAGCGCGAATTGCGCACGGCGAGCGGCCAGACGATGAACTCGGAACCGACGAAGGCCCGCGCGGAAAGCAGGGAAAGCAGGGAGGCCGTCGTCACCGTGTCGAGATCGAGGTAGACGCCGCCTTCAAGATAAAGAATGGCGGCCCGCAGCAGGTCCGCACGCGCCACCGGGCCGGGAAGCCGGCGGTAGAGATCGGCCAGAGCCTCGCCGGTGCCGAGCGCGGCTCCCGCTTCCAACAGGCGGGCGATGGGGTCGGTGCGGGCAAGCCGCACGCCCGGCTCGCGCGCAAGGCTGCGCACCGGCGCGTCGTCGGCCAGTTCGTCGGTGTGATGCAGGACGATTTCGTCGAGCCCGCCTTGCCGCGCCGCCGAGAGTACGGCGAAGGCGTAGGCCCACGGCAGGCGCGGGCCGATCCACACCGAATGCCCCAGCGCCGGAATCGTCACGGCGTCAGGCTCCGCGAAGGAGGAATCGTCTGGCACGCGGGCGGTGGCACCTCAGCCCGGCCGGCTTGCGGGCGCGAACTTCTCCGAGGCGATGAAGGCCCCGCATTTGTTCAGCTCCTCCAGCCGGCAGCTCCACACCAGCTTGCCCTGGAACACCGTCATGTCCGGGCAGCTATCGCACATGTCCTGCCGCCCGTCGGGCTCGATGTTGATCGGCTGGATGATCATCAGGCTCTGCATGTGCGCGGGCGCGAGGATGCTCGGCGGGTGGAGCGCCATCCGCAACAGCATTTTGCCGAGGATGCGGCGCATGTTCCGGTCGAACAGGCTGCCGAGCGTGGCCGCGAGCTTGCCGAGCGAGGCGGCCTTCGGCGTGGCGTAGGCGAGGTAGGTGCCCTTGGTCATGTGGTTCGAGGTCTGCAGCACTTCCATGAAGCGCGGCGAGACGTAGCCGAGCACCTTGCCGTTCAGCACGAGCCGCGTGGCCAGCAGCCATTTCAGCGAATCCGGGTTGGCGGTGCCGTTGAGGTAGGCCGCCGGCGCGTAGGCCGGGTCGATGCTGCGGATGCGCGCCGCCACGTCGCCGGCGAACACCGCCGTCTCGCCGCCCCACTCGGCGTTGTCGTAGATGTTGCCGAGCCGGGCGCTGTCCTCGCCGCCCTGGCCGTCACCGCTCAGTTCCGGCGAGCGGAACAGGATGAAGACCATCGTCTGCACGATGTCGGCGTGCTCGCGCGCCCAGTCCACCAGGTTCGGCAGCTCGGCCAGCGTGTTCTCGCTGACGGTGGCGTTGAAGGAGCACGCAAGACCGCCCGCGCGGGCGACCATGCGCGCGAGTTCGAGGCGAACGGCGTTCAGCTCCGTCTCGGTCGCGTCCTTCGCCTTCGGCCGGTTCTGGCTGGTATCGACGTGGAAGGTGAAGCCGAACACTCCGGCTTTCTTCAGTTCCGCGAGCAGCCCCTCGGTAAGGGCGAGGCCGTTGCTGTTGACGATGGGCTTCCAGCCCATCTCCTTCACCATGCGCACCAGGGGCACGATGTCGGGATAGAGCAGCGGCTCGCCGCCGGCGATGCTCATGCAGTCGCTCTTGCGCAAGCGCCTGAACACCTCGAGCTCGGCCCGCACCTGTTCGAGCGGCTTGTGCACCGGGTTCTCCAGGTCGCGGTAGCAGCCCTGGCAGCGCAGGTTGCACTTGGTGGTCGGCTCCAGCCAGGAGATCCCGTTGTCGGAATAGTTCCAGGGCAGGCGATAGAGGCTGAGATGGTCGATGGCTTCGGTCATCCTGGCATCTCCGCACCCGCGTCTCCGGGCCAGCCCGGGCCCGGTCGCACGTTTCCACATGGTGGGCTATAAGACGCCCCTCCCCCGGAGGCAACGGCCCGCCGCGCCGCCGCCCGTTTGACGTCGAGCCCCGACTCGCGCCACAGAACCGGCATCCGCCCACACCCGGCCGGGAAGGACCGCACGCCATGACCCTGAGCATCGTACCGGTTCGGTCACGCGCGGAACTCGCGCGCTTCATCGCCCTGCCCGAACGGCTGCACCGCGACGACCCCGCCTACGTGCCGCCGCTGCACATGGAGCAGCGGGAACTGCTGGCGGGGAAGGCCAACCCCTACTTCCGCCACGCCACCACCGCCTACTGGCTCGCCCGCCGCGACGGCCGCGACGTGGGGCGCATCAGCGCCCAGCTCGACGGGCACGGGAGCGAGCCGGCCGGCCATTTCGGCATGCTCGCCGCCGAGGACGACGCCGCGCTGTTCGCCGCCCTGCTCGGCACCGCCGAGGCGTGGCTCGCCGCGCGCGGCATGAAGCATGCGAGCGGACCCTTCAGCCTCTCCACTAACGACGTGCTCGGCGCGCTCGTGGACGGCTTCGACACGCCGCCGATGCTGCTGATGGGCCACGACCGCCCCTACCTCGGCCCGCGCATCGAGGAGCAGGGCTACGCCAAGGAAATGGACCTCCTCGCCTATGTCTGCGACACGGAAGCGGAGTTCCCACCCGCCGTCCGCCGCATGCTCACCCGCCCGTTGCACGAGGGACTGACCATCCGCCCGCTCGACCTCTCCCGCTACCGCGAGGAGGTAAAGAACATCAGCGACGTGTTCAACGACGCCTGGAGCGGTAACTGGGGCTTCGTGCCGATGACCGAGGCGGATACCGACTACCTCGCCCGGCAGCTGCGGCAGCTGCTGAACGAGCGGCTGATCTGGTTCGCCGAGTTCGCCGGCCGGCCGATCGCCTTCATCGTCGCCCTGCCCAATTTGAACGAGGCCATCCGCGACCTCGGCGGCCGGCTGCTGCCGTTCGGCTGGCTCCGGCTGCTGTGGCGGCTGAAGGTGAAGGGGCTGTCCACCGCCCGCGTGCCGCTGATGGGGCTCAGGCGGAGCTTCAGCCAGGGGTTGCTGGGCAGCCTAGTGCCGTTCCTGCTCATCGACGCGGTGCGCCGGGAGGGGCTGCGCCTCGGCGTGCGGCAGGTGGAGCTTTCGTGGATTCTGGAGAACAACGCGCCGATGCGGCACATGAACGAGGCGGTGGGCGGGCGCGTCTACAAGACCTACCGCATCTACGGCAAGACGCTGGCGGGCCCGCCGGAAGGCGCTGCGCCAGGCTGATTGCGATGTCGCGCGCGGAAAAGGCGGAGATCTGGTTCTTCGTTTTGGTCGCGCTGCTGCTGCGCGTCGGTCTCTATCTCGCCTTCGCCGGCCGGGCGCACGCGGACGAAACGTTCCAGTACCTCGAGCAGGCCGGCCGGCTGCTCGGCCATCCCGGCATCGTCCCCTGGGAATACGTCATGGGGGTCCGCTCCTGGGTGCTGCCCGGGATCGTGGCCGGCATCCTCTGGTCGGCGCGGCTGCTCAGCGCCGATCCTTTGTTCGGCATCGAGGCGGTGAGCGTCGCCTTCGCCGCACTGTCGGTGGCCACCGTCCCGCTCTCCTACCGGTTCGGCCGGGCCAAGGGCGGGCGCGCGGCGGCGATTGTCTGCGCCTGCCTGACCGCGACCACGGTGGAACTGGTGTATCTGGCGCCGCATCCGCTGCCCGACACGCTGGCGGCGCCACTGCTGTTCGGCGCCATTTACGCGGCCGACCCGGGCGGCGAGGCACCCCGCCCCTGGCGCTTCGCCCTGGCGGGCGTGCTGTTCGGCTGCTGCCTCGTCCTGCGCATTCAACTGGCGCCGGCCGTGATGGTCGGCATGCTGCTCGCGGGCGGACGGCGGTTCCGCGAACGGCTGGTGCCGATGCTGCTCGGCGCCGCCGTGCCGCTGCTGCTTTCCGGCCTGCTCGACTGGGTCACCCTCGGCCTGCCGTTCCAGTCGGTCTGGCTCTATGTCTCGATGAACTGGGCGGAAGGCGCGGCCGGCACGTTCGGCACGTCGCCGTGGTACCAGTATTTCACCTTCCTGCGCAGCGGCTGGGCGGTGCTGCTGCTGCCGGCGGTCGCGTTCGCGGCGCTCGGCGCGCGGCGGGCGCCGGTGCTGGCGGCCGTCGTTCTCGCCATGCTCGTGTCGTTCTCGGTAGTCGGCCACAAGGAGTTCCGCTTCCTCTACCCGGCCTTGCCGCCGCTTGCCACCCTGCTCGGGCTCGCCTCGGCCGAGGCCGCCTCTGCGGCCGCCGCCCGCCTCGGCCGCCCCGTCGCGGCACGCCGGCTCGGCATCGGCCTCGCCCTGTTCTGGACCGGCGCCTGGGCGTTTTACGGCACGCTCGGCCCGGCCAGGCACTACTGGCACGCGGGGCTCTCCGTCATCGGCGCCATGCGGATCGTCGATGCCGACCCGCGCGCCTGCGCCCTCGCCTACGACCCGGCCGACCGATGGGCGAACGGCGGAGGCTATTCGGCGCTCCGGCCCGGCCTTCCCCTGTTCGGCTTCCGCCCGGGCGAGGGACGGCGGCAGACGGCGGCGTTCGACTACGTCTTCTCGGTTTCCGGCCGCGATTTCGCCCCCTTCGGCTTCACCAGGCTCGCGTGCTGGAAGCGCGACCACGTCTGCCTGTGGCACCGGCCGGGCGGCTGCGACCCCTTCGCCGGCCGGCCGCTCGAGGTCACCCGGCGGCCGGGCTAGGAGCGGCGAGGCTCAGCCGCAGCGCGGCGGCGACGGCGGCGAACCCGGCCACCGCCGCATCGATCTGCGCCACCTCGTGGCTCGCGGTGACGGAGCAGCGCAGGAGCGGCTGCCCGTCGGGCGTGGCCGGCGGCAGGGTGAGGTTCACGTAGATGCCGCGATCGAGCAGCGCGTTCCAGAACGCCACCGCGGTGGGAACGTCGGGCATGCGCGCGGCGACGATCGGGCTTACCCGCGGCCCCAGCCGGAAGCCGGTGTTTTCGAGGCCGCCGTAGAAGCGCCGCGCGTTCTCCCACAGGCGCTGGCGCAGCCCGGGGTCGCGCGCGATGCGCGCCAGCGCCGCGCGCGTGGAAGCGATGACGGAAGGGGGCGCCGAGGCGGTGAACATGTAGGGCCGGCAGGCGACACGCAGGATGTCGAAGCCCTCGGCGTCGGAGACGCAGTAGCCGCCGATGCTGCCGAGGCTTTTGGAGAAGGTTCCGACCACGAACTCGACATCGGCCTCCACTCCGGCCGCCTCGGCCAGCCCCCGGCCGTGCTCGCCGAGCACGCCGAAGGAGTGCGCCTCGTCCACCAGCAGCGCCGCGCCCGCGCGGCGCTTCACCTCGACGAATTCCGCGAGCGGCGCCGCGTCGCCCAGCATGGAATAGATGCCCTCCACCACCACCAGCTTGCTGCCGGGGATTTCGCCGATGCGCCGAAGGCGGCGGTCGAGGTCGTCGGGGTCGTTGTGGCGGAAGCGGATCACCTGCGCCTGGCTGAGCCGGCTCGCGTCGTAGATGCTGGCGTGGCTGTCGGCGTCGAGCAGCAGCACGTCGTCCTTGCCCGCCAGCACCGAGAGCATGCCGAGGTTCGCCTGGTAGCCGGTAGTGAACACCATGCAGGAGCGCCGTCCGAAGAACGCCGCCAGTTCCGCCTCCAGCTCCGCGTGCAGGCCGTAGGTGCCGTTGGCGATGCGCGAGCCGGTGGTGCCCGTGCCTTCGCTCCGGGCGGCCTCGGCGGCCGCCCGCAGGCACTCCGGGTCGTGGTTGAGGCCGAGGTAGTTGTTGCTGCCGAACAGCGTCACCTTGCGGCCATCGACTACCGCCTCGGTGGCGGAGAGAGCGTGCTCGAACACCACGCCGAACGGGTCGCGCCCGCCGCCGAGCAGCACCCGGCGCTGTTCGGCGAGGCCGGCGAACTTGGCGAGGACGGATGCGCTCATCGCTGCCCCGCGAGCTCGGCCAGGCATCCGGCGAGATCGCCGATGGTGCGGATCTCGGCCAGGCGATCGAGCGGAACGGAGACGTCGAGCCTGTCTTCGATTTCCATGACGAAGTTCATCACCGCGAGCGAATCGAGGGCGAGGTCGTCGACGATCACCGTCTCGGCGGTGATCTCCCGGGTCACCCTGGGGTTCGCGGCCAGGGTGTCGATCAGCAGCCGCGTGATGGCTTGCGGGTCCGTTTCCATGCGGGCGACTGTAATCTGCTTCGGCGGCGGCCGGAAGGGCGGCACGGCCCTCAGCGAAGCCAACCGGCCTCGCGGTACCAGGCCACCGCGGCGGCGAAGCCGGCGGCCAGCCCGATGGCGGGGCGCGCGGTGGCGCCGGGGAGAAGTTCGCCCGGCGACACCGACCAGTCGGGATGCAGCACTTCCCGCGCCTTGCCCACGCTGAACACCCCCGGACGGCCGCCCAGCCAGGTCCACAGGCTCGCCGCGCCGCCGGCGGCAAGCAGCACGCCGGCAGGAAGCGGAACGAAGCGGGGGATGTTGCCCTGCGCCGCCGCCGCCGTGGCCAGAATCTCGCGCGGGGCGTAGCCGGCAGGGTTCGGGTCGGCCAACGCGTAGGTGGCGCCGGCCGACGCCGCATCCTGGTCGGCCAGCGCAGCAATGGCGGCGGCGGCATCGTGCACATGGATCAGGGTGATGCGGGCCCGCGCGCAGCCCGGCACCGGCACCACCGGCCGCGCCGCCGCCCGGAACAGGCCGAGCATCGCCCGGTCCCACGGACCGTAGACGGCGGGCGGGCGGAGAATGGTGAGCCGGCCGCCGGCGAACGCCTCGGCCATCGCCACCTCGCCGGCCCGCTTGCTTTCGGCGTAGGCGGAGAGCGCGGGCTCGCGCGCGGCGAGCGAGGAGACCCCGATCAGGTGCGCCTGCGGCGACACGCGGCGGAGGGTTTCGGCGACGCGCGCCGCCCCGTCGCGGTTCACCGCCAGGAACGCGCGGCGCGAGCGGGCGGCGACGAGGCCGGCGAGGTGCACGGCCACGTCGGCGCCGGTGAGCAGCCGCGCGAGCACGCCGGCGTTCTCCAGGCCGCCCTCCACCGCCTCGAAGGGGAGATCCCGCCAGAGCGGATGCGCCGGGTCGCGGCGGGCGAGAATGCGGAGCCGGAAGCCCTTCTCCGCCAGGGCGAGGGCGGCGTGCCGGCCGAGAAACCCGGTTGCGCCGGTCAGCGCCACCAGGCGGGCGGACATCTCAGGCGGCCGAGGTGATCAGCGGTCCGTCGGCGAAGGCGCCGGCGAGCAGCATCTGCTTCGCCCGCGTGCGGCTGAGCTTGCCCGAGGATGTCTGCGGCAGGCTGTGCGGCGGCACCAGCACCACGAAAACCTCGATGCCATGCTGGCGGCGGAACAGGCCGGCCACTTCGGCGCGCAGCGCCTCCCGATCGTCGTGGCGGGTCACGCGGCACTGCACCAACGCGATCACCCGCTCCTCCTGCTCGTCGTCGACCGAGAACACGGCGACGTCGCGGCTGCGCAGGCCGGCAAGCTCGGTCTCCGCCGCCCACTCCAGATCCTGCGGCCAGATGTTGCGGCCGTTGACGATGATGAGATCCTTCGCCCGGCCGGTGACGACGATCTCGCCATCGACCGTGTAGCCGAGATCGCCTGTATTCAGCCAGCCGCCGTCGGCGAGCGCCGGCATCGCCTCTTCCAGGGGCGCGTGGCCGCCGAGCGCGATGCTGGGGCCGCGGGCGAAGATGGTGCCGACCTGGCGGTCTGGAAGCACCAGCCCCTCGGCGTCGCGCACTTCCAACTGATGCTCGGGCAGCACCGAACCGCAGCAGACGAAGGTGCGGCAGAGGCTGGTGTCCTCGCCGGCACACGGGAGAGCGACGCCCTCGTGCTCCAGGGCCGGGCGCAGCACGGTGTCCTTGCGGATGCCGCGCCCGAGCGGGGCGAAACTGAGCGCCAGCGTGGCTTCCGCCATGCCGTAGCTGGGCACGAAGGCTTCCGCACGGAAACCGTAGACGCCCATGCGGCCGATGAACGCCTCGAGCGCCTGTGGGCGGATCATGTCGCCGCCGATGCCCGCGGCACGCCAGCACGAGAGGTCGAGGTCGAGCGGCGCGCCGTTGGCGCGGTGGGTGCAGAGCTCGTAGCCGAACGAGGGGCTGTAGGAGAGGGTGCCGCGGTTGCGGCTGATCACGTCGAGCCACACCAGCGGCCGGCGGGCGAATTCGCGGCTGGGCAGCACGTCCACCGTGACCTGGCAGACCACGGGGATGAGCAGGAAGCCGACGAGGCCCATGTCGTGATAGAACGGCAGCCACGAGACGCAGCGGTCGCCGTCGCGCACGGCGAGGCCGTGGCGGCCGACGGCGGCGGCGTTCGCCATCACCGAACGCTGCGTCACCGCGATGCCCTGCGGGTTGCGCGTGCTGCCCGAGGAGAACTGCAGGTAGGAAACGCCGTCAGGATCGGGCGCGGGCAGCGCGGCCTTCGCCGGCTCCACCCGCCGCAGGTCGCCCAGCGTGCTGACGAGGCGGATTTCCAGCCCCTCGGCCGCCTCGCGCAGCCAGGGCAGCAGCGATTCCGGGGCGAAGGCCGCCACCGCCTGGGCGCTGCGGATCATGCGCCGGACATTGGCGACGTAGGTTTCCCGGCCAGCGAAGGCGAGCGGCAGCGGCAGCGGCGCCGGCACGAGCCCCGCATACTGGCAGGCGAAGAACGCGCGCACGAAGTCCCCGTGGCTCTCGGCGACGATGGCGAGCCTCTCGCCGGGCGCAAGCCCCAGCGCCAGCAGCCTTTGCGCGAGGTCGAGCGCCTGCTCGCGCAACAGCCGGTAGGGCAGCGCCTCCACCAGCGCGCCGCGGCCGGAATAGAAATTGAGCCCGGCCTCGCCGCGCGCGGCGTAGTCGAGAGCGTCGGCCAAGGTGGGAAAATCGCCGAGCCGACGCGGCAGGCCGGGATCGGAGGGGGTCGGGTGGGTCGGTTTCAGCATCGGCGCCAGAAAGGATTCCAACTTGGGGAAACCGGGCTTACCGGCAATGGCAGGCGAATCGGTGGCCCGGACGGAAATATTCCTCCATCGACGCCGCCGGTTTCCACCGCAATGACATGGCAGTCTCTTTCATCCTTCCGACACTGTGGCCAGACGACCCGATGTCTGGCCGCATGGGCTGCCACGCGGGCAAGTTTGCTATACGGCGCCCCCTAACCTGTAACGTTTAGGCGAGGATACGCGGCCGAAGCAAGGGTCTTCCACGCACCGGCCGGCCGAGGAGTTGCCGGCGCAGCCGATATTTCTCCTTGCGCGCCACCCGGCAACGCTGGATAGAGCGCGCACGGTTTGATAAGGGATCCGCCGGTCAGCAGCACCGAGGCCGGCGGGAAAGAGCATGGCACCCCGATGCGCCGCACCGGGGAGGAAGGTTTGGGTCTTGGCCGAGGGCCGGTACACACACGGGCGCACCATCAGCCGGCTGGTCTCGCATGCGGCCTGGCCGAAGCGCGAAGCCCGTGAAACCGCGGCGGCCACGGCCGGCGCCGCCATTCCCGCATGAGCGAAATACCGACAGGATCGACGATGGCGAGCAAGGACCGCATCCGCATTGCAATAGCTGGCGTGGGCAACTGCGCAAGCTCCCTGATCCAGGGCATCTATTACTACACGCCCGAACGCTGCGCGCAGGGCGTCGTCGGCCTGATGCACAAGGAGATCGGCGGCTACCTGCCGTGCGACATCCGGGTGGTGGCGGCATTCGACATCGACACCCGCAAGGTCGGCACCGATATCCACAGCGCCATCTTCGCCAAGCCCAACTGCACCAAGATCTTCCAGGCCGACATCCCGCCCGCCGGGGTGAAGGTGAGCATGGGCCCGGTGCTCGATGGCTATTCCGCGCACCTCGACTCCTACCCCGAGGACCGGCGGTTCGTGCTCGCGGACGCGCCCGAGCCGAGCAAGGCCGAGGTCGTGCGCACGCTCAGGGAGAGCGGCGCCGAGATCCTTCTCAACTACGTGCCGGTAGGCTCGGAGAAGGCGGCGCGCTTCTACGCCGAATGCGCGCTCGAGGCCGGCATCGCCTTCATCAACAACATGCCCACCTTCATCGCCAGCGAAGGGGCGTTCGCCGAGCGCTTCCGCGCGCGCAACATCCCCATCATCGGCGACGACGTGAAGTCGCAGCTCGGCGCCACCATCACCCACCGGGTGCTGACGGACCTGTTCGGCAAGCGCGGAGTGAAGCTGCTGCGCACCTACCAGCTGAACACCGGCGGCAACACCGACTTCCTCAACATGAAGAACCAGGAACGGCTGACGTCGAAACGGATCTCGAAGACGGAAGCCGTGCAGGCGGTGGCGGAGCGGCGCATCGAGGACGACAACATCCATGTCGGCCCCAGCGACTACGTGCCCTGGCAGAACGACAACAAGATCTGCTTCGTGCGCATGGAAGGCTGCCTGTTCGGCGACGTGCCGATGGACCTGGAACTCCGCCTCTCGGTGGAGGATTCGCCCAATTCCGCCGGCGTGGTGATCGACGCGGTCCGCTGCTGCAAGCTCGCGCTGGAGGCGGGCATCGGCGGCGTGCTGGAAGCGCCGAGCGCCTATTTCTGCAAGCATCCGATGGTGCAGTACACCGACGATATCGCCTACGACATGGTGCAGGACTTTATCCGCTCCCCGTACGGCAGGAAAGCAGCCTCCGCTTGATGAAGTGCCTGATCGTCGCCGCGGGAGCGGGGACGCGCCTGCAGGAGAAAGGTGCGCTGAAGCCGCTGGTGTCCATCCGCGGCGAACCGCTGATCGAACGGGTGATCGGCGCGGCCCACCGTGCGGGCGTGGACGAATTCGTCGTCGTCAGCGGCTACATGGGCGAGACGCTGCGCGCCGAGCTTGACGCCTTCGCGCCGCGTGCGGGCGTGCGCATCACCCACGTGGAGAATCCCGAGTGGCGGCGCGCCAACGGCGTGTCGCTCGCCGCGGGCCGCGTGGCGCTGGCCGAACCCTTCCTGCTCAGCATGTGCGACCACCTGGTCGATCCCTCGATCTACCGCGACCTGATGGCGGCCCCGTGCGAACCCGGCTCCGCGACGCTCGCGGTCGATCGCAACATCGACGATCCGCTGAACGACCCCGACGACTTCACCCGCGTTCTGTGCGAGGGCGGCAGGATCCGCCGCATCGGCAAGACGATCGCCGAATTCAACGCCATCGACACCGGCGTGTTCCTTTGCACGCCCGCCGTGTTCGCCGCCGCCGCCGAGGCGCAGGCCCACGGCGACGACAGCATCTCGGGAGCGATCACCGCCCTGGCGGCACGGGACAAGGCGTTCGTCTTCGATATCGGGGCGCGCGCCTGGATCGACGTCGACGACGCCGTGGCCTACGCGAAGGCGGAGATGCTGCTCGACTCGGGCCGGCTGTGAACGATCTGGCGCCGGGACCCATGGTCGGCACGCCAGGGAATGGCGGCGCCGCGGGCGGAGAGCCCGCCGAGCCGGTGCGGCGCCCGCCCGAGATCGAGGATCCGACCAACCTCCGGTTCATTCATCCCCTGTCCGCCCGCCTCGTGCCCCGACTTGCCGCCTGGGGCGTGCACCCCAACGCGGTGTCCGCCGCCGGCATGCTGTGCGGGCTGCTCGCCGGCATCGCCTATGCCCACTACCGGGACTGGCGGTGGACGGTCGCCGGCTTCGCGCTGATGCTCGCCTGGCATGTTCTGGACGGCGCCGACGGGCAGTTGGCGCGGCTGACGCGCAAGCAGTCGCATCTCGGCAAGGTGCTCGACGGCGTGTGCGACTACGTCACCAACATCGCCGTCTACGTCGGCCTCGCGATCGCGCTCGCCGGCCAGTTCGGCGGCTGGATCTGGGCGGCGGCGGCGGTGAGCGGCCTCTTCCACGCCGTGCACTGCGCCAGCTACGAGATGCAGCGGGAGGAGTTCGCCCTCTGGAGCGCGGGCAAGCACTCCACGGCGCTGGCGGCGCTGATGGGGGAAACAGAGCGCGGCCCTGCCGCCTCCTGGACGCACCGCATCGCCGACTGGCTTTACCGCCCCTACATGCGGGTGCAGCTGGCGACCGCCGGGCTGAGCGTGGACTTCCATAAACGCATGACTGCCATGCAAAAATCTGGTGATATGCAGGCCGAGTCGCTGCGTGAGCGCTACCGGCGGGCCTTCGTGCCGGCGCTTCGCCAGTGGGTGGCGATGTCGGCGAACTATCGCACCCTCGGCATCTTCCTCTGCGCCCTGGCGGGGCAGCCGCTGGCGTATTTCGCCTTCGAGATCGTCGGCTTCAACGTGATCTGGCTCGCGTTGCTGGCGGGGCAGCGGGCACGGCGGCAACGGTTCCTCCGCGATCTGGAGACGGCCTCCGCGTAGGTGCCGGGAGGCACCGCGCTACGGGCGGTGAACCCGGCCGAACAGCGCAACCGCCAGCGCCATCAGCGCCACCGAGGGTGCGAGCGCGCCCGCCATCGGGTTCAGGTCGAGCAGCAGGGCCAAGTGCCAGGCGATCTGCTGGCCGAGCGTGAACACCACTCCGCCCACCGCGCCGACCGCGAGCAGCCGTCCGCTGTTCTGCGAGCGCGGCAGGCCGAACACGAACGGGGCGGCAAGCAGGATCATGCCCACCAGCGTCAGCGGGATGCTCGCCTTCACCCACAGTTCCTGCTCGTAGCGCAACGCCTGCTGATGCCGCCCATGCAGGTCGCGCACGTACTGGTACAGCGCGAGGGGGGGCATGCTCTCCGGCGGCAACACCAGCAGATCGGTGGGGATGGAGGTGGACCACGTCATCGTGGCCAGGCGTTCGAGGTGGAAGGCCGCGCCGTCGAAGCTCCGCTTCTGCACGCCGGAAAGCAGCCAGGTGCCGCCCGGACGGATATCCGCCTCGTCGGCGTGGAGAATGTCCTGCAGGCTCCCGCCCGGGGAGAACTCGTAGATGTCCACGTCCTTCAGGATGTTACTGTACTCGAACCTCTGCACGCTTAGGTACTGGCCGCCGCGGTGCGCCCAGAACACGTTGCCCTTGTTGATGGATTCCGAGGCGTAGAGCGCCGAGGAGCGCCGCGCCTGCGCCATCATCTGCGCGGGCGGAATCACGAACTGCGCCAGCACGAACAGCGCCGCCACCAGCGGCACGGCGAGCTTCAGTACCGGCGCGACGATCTGCGCCTCGGACACGCCGACGCTCTTCAAAATCAGCAGTTCGGAGTGCCGCCCGAGCGTGCCGAGGGCGAGCAGCGTGGCCAGCAGCATGGAGACGGGGGCAAGCTGGAGCAGCCGGAACGGCACGGTGAGCGCGACGTAGACCAGCGCGTCGGCGACGCCGTAGTTGCCGTGGCCGACGGAACGCAACTGATCAACGAACTCGAGCAGGCTGAACAGCGAGGTCAGCACCGCGGCGCTCAGGACGAAGAACTTCAGGGCCTGCCCCCCGACGTAGCGGTCGAGCTGCCTCATGCCGGCCGCGCCCCCGGGCCGGCGCGGCGGCGGGCGCCTCCCTCAGCCCGGCCCATGGCGGAATTTCCGGTAATGGGCCGGCGCGTACACGGCGATCAGCAGCGCCGCCCCGAACAGGCCCTGCACCCACCAGATCCCCGGCAGCGCCGGCATCTGTCCGTGCTGGACGATGGTGCGGGCCAGGGAACTCAGCATGTAGTAGGCGGAGTAGATCAGGATCACCGCCCCGAACTTCGCGTAGCGGCTCTGCCGCGGCCTGGTGCGGCTCAGGGGAATGCCGAGCAGGCCGAGCAGCAGGGTGGAAACCGGCGTCGACAACCGCCATTCCAGTTCCGCGATGTCGGCCGGCACGCGCGAGGCGGCGAGGCGCGCGGTGGAGGCGGCGAGCGCACTGTAGGCGGGCGGCTCGGGCGGGCTCGCGTTGATGCGCAGAACGAAGCTGCCGGCGGTGAGCGCCTGGTCCGCGCCCCCGTCGCTTCGGCCGATCTCGTAGATATGCAGGCCGCGCAGCAGCACCCGCGTCCCCGTCTGCCCGGCTTCGGGCGGCAGCAGGTAGGCGTGCTCGGCGTGCATGATCTCGGTGTGGTCGCCCTTGTTGATCCGCACGAACACGTCGCCCGCCGGGGAATGCGGACCGTCGCGGCGGCCGAGGAAGATCACCTGCCTGCCGTCCTGGCCCACATAGAAGGTTCCGGCCTCCATGGAGGTGACGTCGAGCATGCCCTCGGCGACCTTGGAAAGCTCGTGCGACTTCCCGTAGGCCCACGGCCGCGCGAACAGCGACAGCGAGCCGACGACCACGGCGAGGCAGGCGGAAAGGATGAGAACCGCGCCCGTCACCCGCGCCGGATGCACCCGCAGCGCGAACATCGCGGTGAGTTCGGAGCCGCCGCCAAGCTTGCCCAGCGCCAGCACCACCGCGAGGTAGAGCGAGATCGGGATCAGCACCTCCTGGGCGATCAACACCCGGAGCGCGATGAGCGCCGCGACCATGTGCATCGGCAGCAGGCCGTTCACCGCGTTGGAAAGGAAGTCGGCCGCCGAGTAGCTGGCGAACAGGAGGGTGAAGACGGCAAGGATGGCGACCAGCGGCGCCGCGATCTCGCGGATGAGGTAGCGGCTGATGGTCACCGCGGTACCCCCCGCATCGCCGGCCTGCCGCAAGACTTGCCGATACTCCGTGCGGTTCGGCGCATCGGCTTCAACGGAGAGACAGACCTGCTGTAAGGCGCCTCGGCATTCTGGCCTTCATTGCCCGGCACCGGCCCCGGCGCAGCGCCCGCCGACACCCCGTCGTTTGTACCGCCCGCCCGAGGGGAGGTCAATTTCGTCCCGCCCGCCGCGAAACCGCCGGTAGGCCGCTCACCGGTCGGACCGCCGAGTTTGCACCGTCGCGGCATTGCATTACTCTTCCGCCGGCCGCCGCCGCGGCCACCCTCTGACCCTTTGCCCGCATGCGATGAAAATCCTCTTCGCCTACGAGAACCCGCTGCCGAATACCCAGGCGGATGCCGAGGTCTTCGTTACCACCACCAAATATCTGGCCCGCCTGGCGCCGGGGTCGGTGCTGCACGTGCCGCTCGCCCGCGCCGCCGACCGCACGATGGCCGAGGCGCTCGCCGGCACCGGGGTGTTGCGCGCCTGGGCGCCAGGCCGTCCGGCGGCGCTGCGCCACCTGTTCTGCGGGCTGACCATGCCGCTGCGCAAGGCGTTCCGCGACGCCGATGTCATCTACACGCGCAACCTCTGGGTAGCCTCGCTGGCGCTGCTGTTCGGCCGGAAAGTGGCGTTCGACCACTACCGCCCCTGGCCGGCGCAACTGCCGCCGCTACGGCGCTGGATTCATCGCCTGTTCTGCCACCACCGCTTTCTCGTCAACATCTGCCACTCGGAATACACGCGGAAAGTCTACCTGGAACTCGGCATCCCGGCGGAAAAGCTGGTGTGCATCCACAACGGCTACGAGCCGGACCGCTTGCAGGAGCGGCTTCCCGCCGACGAGGCGAAGCGCCGGATCGGTGTCGCGCCCGGACAGAAGACTGTCGTCTATACCGGGCGCATCAACCACAAGAAGGGCCTCGAACTGGTGATCGAGGCCGCCCGCGCCCTGCCCGACGTCCTGTTCATCCTCGTCGGCGCCGAGCGGGAGAACCCCGTCGAGCAGCAGGCGCGCGCCGTCGCCAACATCCGGGTGGTGCCCTGGCAGACACCCGAGGCCGTGGCGACCTACCTGTTCGCCGCCGACGTGCTGCTGATCCCGCCGTCGCTGCAGCCGCTCGCCGAATTCGGCTCCACCGTGCTGCCGCTGAAGCTCTACCTCTACCTCGCCGCCGGCCGCCCGATCCTCGCCGGCAACACGCGCGACGTGGGCGAAATCCTCCGCCACGGGGAGAACGCCTTCCTCTGCGAGCCGGACCGCCTGCAGCCGCTGCTGGAGGCGATAACCGCGCTCACCACCGACGCCGGGCTCGCCGCCCGCCTCGCCGCCGGCGCGCTCGCCGACAGCCGGCTGTTCACCTGGGAGGCGCGCGCCGGGAAGATCGCCGAGACCCTGGCGGCCCGCTGGCGCATGCCCGCCGCCACGCCCGGCCGATGGGAGGCGCGGCACGCGCGCGCCTGGAGAGCCGAGTCGTGGCGCTGGCTCGTGCACGTCGCGCGCACCCGCTACTGGGTGCTGCCGCCGGCGCTGCCGCCGCGGGCCGCGATGCCCCGGCCGTCGCTGCCGCCGCAAGTCGGCTCGCGTGGATAGATACCGCCGCCATCTGGGCCGCGGCTTCAACTGGCTTGGCGGCG
>JAJXZO010000202.1 GCA_021780035.1 Pseudomonadota bacterium | reverse complement strand
AAGAAAATATCGGCGAAGTCCGGCGCGATGACGCAGCGGATGCCGAAGTCGAGCAGCGCCCACGGCGCGTGCTCGCGCGAGGAACCGCAGCCGAAGTTCTCGTGCGCGATCAGGATCTCGGCGTGGCGGTACGGCTCCTGGTTCAGCACGAACTCGGGCCGCTCGGCGCCCGCGGCGTCGTAGCGCAGCCCGTCGAACAGGTGCACGCCGAGCCCGGTGCGCTTGATGGTCTTGAGGAAGCGGGCCGGGATGATCTTGTCGGTATCGACGTTCGCCATCGGCAGCGGCGCCGCCACGGCGGAAAGCGTGGTGAAGGCCTGCATCACAGCATCTCCCGCACGTCGGTGAGGCATCCGGCAATCGCGGCGGCGGCGGCCATCGCCGGGGAGAGCAGGTGCGTGCGCCCGCCCGGACCCTGCCTGCCCTCGAAATTGCGGTTCGACGTGCTGGCGCAGCGCTGCCCGGCGGCCAACTGGTCGGGGTTCATGCCGAGGCACATCGAGCACCCGGCCTCCCGCCACTCGAAGCCCGCCTCCTGCAGGACGGCGGCGATGCCTTCTTCTTCCGCCTGCCGCTTCACCAGCCCGGAACCCGGCACGGCCAGTGCCCGTACGCCCGGCGCCACGTGCCGGCCCTTCACCAGGGCGGCGGCGGCGCGGAAGTCCTCGATGCGGCCGTTGGTGCAGGAGCCGATGAACACCACGTCCACCGGGGTGCCGGCGATCTTCTCGCCCGCGCGCAATCCCATGTAGGCGAGCATCCGCTCGAACTGCGCCCGCTTCGCCTCGTCGGTCTCGGCGGCGGGGTCGGGAACGGTGCCGGTGATGGGGATCACCGCCTCGGGGTTGGTGCCCCAGGTAACCATCGGCGCCACGGCGGCGGCATCCAGCACCACCGTGCGGTCGTAACGGGCGCCCGGATCGGAGGGCAGCGTCCGCCAGTAGGCCACCGCCTCGGCCAGCGCCTGCCCGCGCGGGGCGAACTGCCGCCCCTCCACGTAGGCGAAGGTGGTGTCGTCGGGCGCGATCATGCCGGCGCGCGCACCCGCCTCGATGGTCATGTTGCACACGGTCATGCGCCCGGCCATGTCGAGCGCCCGGATCGCCTCGCCCGCGTATTCGATGACGTGGCCGGTGCCGCCGGCGGTGCCGATGCGGGCGATGATGGCGAGCACCAGGTCCTTCGCCGTGCTTCCCGCCGGCAGCGCGCCGTCCACCCGCACCAGCATGTTGCGGGCCCGCTTCTGCAGCAGCGTCTGCGTGGCCAGCACGTGCTCCACTTCCGATGTGCCGATGCCGAAGGCCAGCGCCCCCATCGCCCCATGGGTGGAGGTGTGCGAATCGCCGCACACCAGCGTCATCCCCGGCAGCGAGGCGCCAAGCTCGGGGCCGATGGTGTGCACGATCCCCTGCCGCTGATCGAGAATGGGGATGTAGGGCACGCCGAAGGCGGCGACGTTCGCCTCCAGCGTCTCCACTTGGATGCGGCTTTCCTCCTCGGCGATGCCCTTGCTGCGGTCGGAGGTGGGAACGTTGTGGTCGGCCACGGCGAGCGTGGCGTCGGGCCGACGCACCCGCCGCCCGGCCGCGCGCAGCCCCTCGAACGCCTGCGGGCTGGTGACCTCGTGCACCAGGTGCCGGTCGATGTAGAGCACGGCGGTGCCGTCCGGCAGGGTCTCGACGACGTGGCTATCCCAGACCTTGTCGAACAAGGTGCGGGGTGCGTTCTCGGCCATCAGCGCTTCTCCTCCGCGGCGGCGAACCCCGCCGCCGCCTTACTCCGTGGCTTGCTCGGCGGCCTGCCCGGCCACGCCGTTGCTGGTGGCGGCCGTCACGTCGCGCGCCCGCTCGGCGATGCGCGCCGACTTGCCGCTGCGCCCGCGCAGGTAATAGAGCTTGGCCCGGCGCACGTCGCCGCGGCGCACCACGGTGATGTCGGCGATCACCGGCGAATACAGCGCGAACACGCGCTCCACGCCCTCGCCGTAGCTGATCTTGCGCACGGTGAAGTTGGAGTGCAGCCCCTTGTTCGAGCGGGCGATGCACACGCCCTCGAACGCCTGGGTGCGGGTGCGCTCGCCCTCCACCACCTTCACCGACACGCGCAGCGTATCGCCGGGGCGGAAGTCGGGGATGCTGCGGCCGGCGGTGAGGCGGGCGATCTGCTCGGCCTCGAATTGCTGAATGATGTTCATGGCTTGTCCTCGATGTTCCTGTCTAGGGCGCGGCGGGCGCGCTGGCAACCGGCGGCTTCATTCCGCCTGCCAGGTATGCGGCCCACAAGTCGGGGCGCCGCTCCCGCGTCAACGTTTCCGATTGCCGCCGCCGCCAGCGGGCGATGGCGCCGTGGTCGCCGGAAAGCAGCACCTCCGGCACGCGCCGCCCCTGCCACTCGGCCGGGCGGGTGTAGTGGGGATATTCCAGCAGTCCTTCGGTGAAGCTCTCCTCGTCGGCGCTCGCCGCCCCGCCCATCACACCGGGCAGCAGGCGGGTGCAGGCTTCCAGCAGCACCAGCGCCGGCAACTCGCCGCCCGCCAGCACGTAGTCGCCGATGCTGATCTCGCTAAGCCCCCGCGCCTCGATCAGCCGCTGGTCCACCCCCTCGTAGCGGCCGCAGAGCAGCACCACGCCGGGGCCCTCGGCCAGCGACCGCACCCGCTCCTGGGTGAGGGGCGCGCCGCGCGGGGTGAGGCAGATCCCCGGCAGGTCGCCGCCCGCCGCCGCCAGCGCGGCGTCGAGCACGTCGGCGCGCAACACCATCCCCGCGCCGCCGCCGAAGGGCGTGTCGTCCACGCTGCGGTGGGCGCCAAGGCCGTGTTCGCGGATGTCGCGCACGTCGAGCGACCACTTCCCGTCCCGCAGCGCGCGGCCCGCCAGCGAGCAGCCGAGCGGCCCGGGGAACGCCTCGGGGAACAGGGTCAGCACCCGCGCCTGCCAGGGAGCGGTCATCGGCGCGCCCCCTGTCCCTGCGGCGCCAGCACCTCGGCGGGCGGCACCACCGTCAGCCTGCCGGCGGCGAGGTCGATGCGGGGCACCGCCGCGTGGGTGAAGGGCACCAGCAGCGGGCCGATCTCCAGACTCGCGCCGGCGCCGAAGTCGAGCACGGAGGAAACGGTGCCCAGCGGCCGGCCATCGGCGTCGAAGGCTTCGAGGCCGATGAGGTCGGCGTGGTAGAACTCCTCCGTCTCCGTCGCGGGCAGGCGGTCGCGCGTGGCGAACAGCTTCGTGTTCACCAGCCGCTCCGCCGCGTCGCGGCTCTCGACCCAGGCGATGGCGCCGGAAGCGTCCACCCTGCCAATGGCGGCGATCCCCGGCCGCCGCCAGCGGAGCGCGAGCAGCCCGCCGTTGCCGTCGTCGAACGGCCCGAGGGCGGGCAGTTCGGCCGGATCGGTGGCGTAGCACTGCACGTGCGCGAGGCCGCGCACGCCGTGCGGCCTGCCCACCACGCCCATCAGGATGCGCGCTGCCGGCAACTGGCTTCTCCGCTCAGGCGGCAGCAGCGCCGGCCTCGGCCTTGGCGCGCTCCTGCGCCTTCTTCTTCGGCACCGACTGCTTCGGCTGCTCGCGCGGCGCCGGCAGCGGGGCGAGGCCCGCCTGCCCGAGGAAGCGCGCCACCCGCTCGGTGGCCAGCGCGCCCTGGCCCAGCCAGTAGTTCACGCGGTCGCTCTGCAAACGCACGCGCTCGGCGTGCTCGGCCGGCAGCATCGGGTTGTAGCTGCCCACCTTCTCGATGAAGCGGCCGTCGCGCGGCGAGCGGCTGTCGGCGATGACGATGTGATAGTAGGGGCGCTTCTTGGCGCCGGCGCGGGCGAGTCGGATCTTGAGGCCCATTGGGGGTTCGCTCTCCGTGGTAAGTGATTAAGCCGAAAACTCAGAACGGACGGCGGTTGCCGGGCATCAGCGCCGAGAGTCCGTGGCGCATCAGCCCTTTCTCGCCGAGCTTGGTCATCCGCTTCATCATCGCGGACATGTCGTCGAACTGCTTCAGCAGCCGGTTTACCTCCTGCACGCTGGAGCCGGAACCGGCGGCGATGCGGCGCTTGCGGCTGGCCTTGATGATGTCGGGCGTGCGCCGCTCCTTCACCGTCATCGAGTTGATGATCGCCACCTGCCGTCGGATCGCCTTCTTGTCGAAATCCTGCTTGCCGGCCCGTTCCAGCTCGGCCCTGAGCTTGCCGGCGCCGGGCAGCATGCCGACGATGGAGGAAAGGCTGCCCATGCCCTCGATCTGCCGCAGCTGCTTGGCGAAATCCTCAAGGTCGAAGCGGCCCCTGGCGATCTTGCGCGCGAGCTTCTCCGCCTCCTGCTGGTCGATGGTCTCGGCGGCCTTCTCGACAAGGCCCACCACGTCGCCCATGCCGAGGATGCGCCCGGCCACGCGCTCCGGGTAGAATTCCTCCAGGGCGTCGATCTTCTCGCCCGCGCCCACCAGCTTGATCGGCGCGCCGGTGACCGCGCGCATGGAAAGCGCCGCGCCTCCTCGCGCGTCGCCGTCCATGCGGGTGAGCACGATGCCGGTGACGCCCACCGCCTCGTTGAAGGCGCGCGCCGTGTTCACCGCGTCCTGGCCGGTCATGGCATCGACCACCAGCAGCGTCTCGGCCGGGCTGGTCGCCGCGCGCAGCGCCTTCACCTCGTCCATCAGTTCGGCGTCGATGGCGAGGCGCCCGGCGGTATCCAGAATGACGATGTCGAACACTTCCCGCCGCGCCGTGTCCATGGCGCGCCGCGCGATTTCCAGCGGCGTCTGCCCAGCCACGATGGGCAGGCTCGCCACCTTCGCCTGTTCGGCGAGCATGGCCAGTTGCAGCTGCGCCGCCGGGCGCTGCGTGTCGAGCGAGGCGAGCAATACCTTCCGCTTCAGCCGCTCGGAAAGCCGCAGCGCCAGCTTGCCCGCCGTGGTGGTCTTGCCCGAGCCTTGCAGGCCCACCATCAGGAACGGGATCGGCGCCGGCGCGTTGAGGTTGAGCGCCGCCGCGCCCGCGCCGCCCAGCTGTTCCACCAGCACGTCGTGGACGATCTTGATCACCTGCTGGCCGGGGGAGACGCTTTCCAGCACCTCCTGGCCGACGGCGCGCGCGCGCACCGCGGCGATGAAGTCCTTCACCACGGAGAGCGCCACGTCGGCTTCCAGCAGCGCGAGGCGGACCTCGCGCAGCGCCTCGGCCACGTCGTCCTCGCGCAGCACGCCGCGGCTGCGCAGCCGCGTGAACACGCCGGATAGCTTGTCCGTCAGGGACTCGAACACGCGGGCTCCAACACAAAACACACCGGTGCGCGAACCCTCGCGGACCGGCGGATCAGGGAGAGCGGCTTATGCGGGCCGGCAGGCGCGGAGTCAAGCGCCCGGCGGGCGGGTCAGCCTGAGCTACGGCTTCGGGTAGGGCGGCAGAGGGCCAGCGGCGAAGTGGGCTGCTTTGCGCCCGTGTCGGCCGCTCAGGTTCGCCGCACAGATGCCTGAAAGCGGACATCGTTGCTAGGGTTCGCGATGGCCGGGCTGAGGATACGCTTTGGCCCGCTTGTTGATAGCCGAGCACAGAACCTGACGCTCACGCGCGCCAGCTAGCGCCGTACCCACGCTAGCGTCCGCTCCACGAAAGCCCGCAGTTCACCGTCATTCACCGCTTCGGTCTCATAGGTCTTGTTCGTGTCATGATGGAATCGGTTTGCATAGGCGAGAATATTGTCCAGCTCTTGCGTGCGTGCTTCGTCGAGAATCTGGTCTGATTTTTTGATGCGTTGCTTGCACAGGTTTACAAACTTACCAAGCATGTCTCCTGGGGCGAACCGGTCCGGATAAACGACACGGACAACGCGTTCGAGCACCGGGCGGATCGCCGCGGCGACTGGTCGATTATCCGGCGGGCTGTTGTTGAGATAATGGCGAAGCAGGGCGTGCTGCTTGTCATGCTCGGTAATCAGATCGTGGTGAACGACCCATCCGCGCAGCGTTGAGCCGGTACCGCTTCGCACGATTTCGATAGCCTCGCGGGCGGTTTTGTCTGCGCCCTCCCAGAGCTCGCATAGAAACCGCTTGGAATGCGACAGGACGATCAATTGCTCGACGCGCGCGGGGAGCCGCCCGATTTCCTGAACAGTTGTCAGGTGCCTGTGTTCGTCGAGGCTGTTGATCGGATCGTCGATCACCACGACTTTGCTGGCGAGATTCGGGTCTCTATCGAGTGACGCGAAAAAGAAAGCGAGCGCCAAGGCGTTTCGGTCACCCGCGCTCAGCGTACTCCGGAAGGACGGTGCCCCCGCCGCCGCGTTGCTGTTAACCGCGATCGAGGCGTTGCCGATTGCCACGCTGTAGGTGCAGGCCGACCCTGCCCGTGTGGTCGCGGCGGAGACTTTCGCGAGACGGAACCCTGCCCCGAATTTCCGTAAGTAATCGTTGATGGCGGTTTCGTAGGAGGGAAAGACGCTCTTGCGGTAGGTATCGAGCGCATTTCGGGCGTTCGTCCGATCCGCCTCGGTTTGGGCCTTGGCTGTTTTCTCTTCCAGATAACCATTGCACAAGGCGATGATATCCGGGGTGTATCTGGCTTGAATGGCACGGAGCCGGGCCAGGTCCGCCATGATCGCCGCGGGGTTGCCGGCGGCAGCCTGTTCCTTTACGACTCTGATGATGTTATTGGCGCTTTGGAGGGCTTGGCTCAGCCCCGCCACACGCGCCTGTTCCGTTTCAAACGCTGCTACCGCATCGCAGGCGTCAGGGGTGATTTCAAGACGCTCCAGAGGAGCCGTCTGCTTTGCAGCCAGGAGATCGCCCAGGGCGTCCCGTGCCTTATTCCAGACGCGCAGGATAGCAGCGGTGTCGAGCGACACCTCGGGCGTCTCGCCGAACTTCGTCCAGAACTGACGGCGTTCGGTCCAAACGCGAACCGCCCGCTCGAATGCCGCCGGCACGGCTTCGCCATGCTCTGCCTTGAGTGAGCGCAGGGCGTCCGAGATGGCGCGCTTCAGCCCTTCATAACCGGCGCTGAAATACGCCCGGTAGTGCGCGACCAGGGCCGATCCGTGCAGGTCTTGCGCACAGAAGGGGCAAGCTCCAGACGCTGGAAGATGCCGCATCCCTTCCGCCGCCCATGCTTCTCCGCCGCTTCCCAGACTGGCGAGGTGGGCTTGTACCTGAGCCGCCGCCGCTGCATCGAGATCGGGAAGATCGCGCGCCAGGAGCGTCGCCAAGCCTTCAAGATCAAAGCCCGGAAGGTCGAATGGGTCGAAGCCGTCCGTGGCTCGCACGGCATCTTGATCGCGTGACGCCGCGAGCAGTCTTTCCGCCGCCTGGATTTCAGAGGCGACGTCCGGCCTGGCGGCCAAGGCGCAGAAGGTATCCGCATCCAGATTGCCGCGCACATTCTCCGGAATAGCGTCGGCTTTGGCCCGCAGGGCCTTGTTGTGCTCCTCGATCCGATCGACGAGCATCTGAAAAGCTTTGCCGAGCGTGATCCCTTGGGCACCGAGGATCAGTTCATGGAGGTTCTGACGGTGACCAGCTTCGACAGAAAGGCCGGAAAAGACGTTCTCATCCACAAACACATCATCAAAGACCGCGAGGTTCGGAAGTGTCTGAGACCAGGCTCCATTCTGGAATCGCAGGGAATCGCCGCTTGCCGGCTGCATGACGATGTAGGGATCATGCGAGGCACTTAGCCGCCTGCGTTCCGCGATCGGAGCCGAGTTGCCCGTGCCGAGCGAGCGCAGGATCGCCGAAAGGGTGGTCTTGCCGCGCCCATTTTCCGCATAGATCAGGGTGAGCTTCGGCAGCGTCAGTGCCTTATCGGCATTGACCGATTCGAATTGCCCAACGTTGCGGATGAGTTGAATGTGCGAAAGCACGGATGGGACCAGTAGTTGCTAAGGCCTCGGAGTGGATGGGGTGAATCGGGATGGTCCGTCGACTATAGCCGCTCGCTGCGAACCAAGGCACTTCTCCGTCCTCGCTTGACAGTAAGCGGCCAGATCGCCCTCGGCCCTCTACCATCCGCTCGCGTCGTCAGAATGCCCGCGTCGGGCCGAACCCCG